>JBGGNE010000066.1:0-15897 GCA_041287705.1 Methylacidiphilales bacterium
GTGCGTCCGCTGGAGAACATGACGTACAGCATTATGGGTGTGAATCGCGATGAGGAGCAGGGATGGAAGCAGTATACACTGGCCATGCTGATATTCAGTCTGGTTTCGTGTGTGTTTACCTATGCTATCCTGAGGCTTCAGAATTTCCTTCCGTTGAATCCCCAGAACTTTCCTGCTCTTAGCGAGCATCTGGCTTTCAACACTGCTGTAAGCTTTACCACCAATACCAACTGGCAAGGCTATAGTGGGGAATCGACAATGTCGTATTTCTCCCAGATGGTGGCGCTGACGATACATAACTTTGCGTCGTCAGCCACGGGTATAGGTATTGCGGCGGCTCTGGTACGGGGTATTGCGCGTCACTCCGGCGAAACTCTGGGTAATTTCTGGGTGGATCTGGTGCGCAGCACGTATTACCTGCTGTTGCCCATATGCGTCGTGATTGCGGTGTTTCTTGTTTCGCAGGGCATGATCCAGAATTTCAAGCCTTACGATACAGCCAAATTGCTGGAACCCATAAAGCAGGCCGACGGCACCGTTGTGGATACCCAGACGATCGCGCAGGGTCCGATGGCCTCGCAGGTGGCGATCAAGATGCTGGGCACGAATGGCGGCGGCTTCTTTAATGCCAACGCGGCGCATCCTTTCGAGAATCCCACGCCACTCTCGAACTTCGTGCAGATGCTCTCCATCTTTTCGATTGGCAGCGCGTTAACCTATTACCTGGGCTGCATGACCCGGAATCAGGCTCATGGCTGGGCCGTCTGGAGCGCCATGATGCTGCTCTTTGTCGGAGCGGTTGTCGTATGCTCGCTGGCGGAAGCGCGGGGCAATCCCATGCATCAGGCGCTGGGTCTGGTGGCTGGGGATGGCAACATGGAAGGCAAAGAAGTGCGGTTTGGCATTTTCCAGTCTTCGCTGTTCGCCGTGATCACGACTTCGGCTTCGTGTGGCGCTGTTAATGCGATGCATGATTCCTTTACCGCGCTGGGCGGGCTGGTGCCGCTTTTCATGATGGAGCTTGGTGAAGTGGTGATTGGCGGTGTGGGTGCGGGTCTCTATGGCATGCTGGTCTTTGTCATCCTGGCGGTATTTATCGCGGGACTGATGGTGGGCCGCACGCCCGAGTATCTGGGGAAGAAGATCGGCGCTTACGATGTCAAAATGGCCATGCTTTCGCTGCTGGTTCTGTGCCTCTCGATCCTCGGCTTTACGGCCTGGGCATGCGTCAGTGGGTGGGGACAGGCCGGGTTAAACAACACTGGCCCGCATGGCTTTAGCGAGATGCTGTATGCCTACAGCTCCGCTACCGCGAACAACGGAAGCGCGTTTGCCGGGCTCACGGCCAATCCCGCCAACGGAGATCCGACTTATAACATCACACTTGGTCTGGCGATGCTGATAGGGCGCTTCCTGATGATCATTCCGATTATGGCGATGGCGGGCTCGCTGGTTCGCAAGACAGTTGCACCTCCCAGTCCCGGCACATTTCCTGTAACAGGCGGCACCTTCGTTGTTCTGCTGATTGGGTGCGTGCTGCTGGTGGGAGCTCTCAACTTCCTGCCCGCACTGGCTCTCGGCCCCATCGTAGAGCACTTCCTGAACCTTAAGGGGCAGCTGTTTTAGTGCCTCAGGGCTGAACTCTACACTCTAACATATCTTTTACTCCTCCTATTTCCATGTCTCACCAGGCTCCATCACTTTTTGATTGGAATATCGTTGGGCCCGCCATTGGCGAGTCCTTCCTGAAACTCGATCCGCGTCTCATGATCCGTAATCCGGTCATGTTCGTAACGCTGGTCGGCGCTGCACTAACCACGGTCAGTATCTTTACGACAGACGCCAAAACAGGCCAGGGCTTTGTGATCCAGCTCGCGGTATGGCTATGGTTTACAGTGCTGTTCGCCAACTTTGCCGAGGCAATGGCGGAAGGGCGCGGCAAGGCCCAGGCGGATAGTCTGCGGAAGTCCCGCAAGGATACCATGGCTCGCCGCGTTAAGAATGGCATCGAGTCTCCCATAGCAGCGCCCATGCTTGAAAAAGGGGACATCGTGGTGTGCGAAACCGGTGATGTTATCCCTGCCGATGGCGAGGTGATTGAAGGAATTGCCAGCGTGGACGAAGCCGCCATTACCGGCGAATCCGCCCCTGTCATCCGCGAGAGTGGTGGTGATCGCAGTGCTGTAACGGGTGGTACAAAAGTAATCAGCGACCGCATTGTCATCCGCGTCACTTCCGAGCGCGGTAACACCTTCCTGGATCGCATGATTGCCATGGTGGAAGGTGCTTCGCGTCAGAAGACGCCGAACGAAATAGCCCTTACCATTCTGCTTTCCGCGCTTACACTCATCTTCCTGCTGGTGGTGATAACGCTCAAGCCGTACGGAATCTATGCGGGCGTCGACTTCTCCATTCCTGTGCTGATCGCGCTGCTGGTCTGCCTGATCCCCACGACCATCGGCGGATTGCTGAGCGCTATCGGAATCAGCGGCATCGACCGGCTGATCCGTCGCAACGTCATGGCGACCAGCGGACGCGCCGTGGAAGCCGCGGGTGATATCGATGTGCTTCTGCTGGATAAGACCGGTACGATCACGATTGGCAATCGCATGGCGTCTGACTTTACTCCCGCGCCGGGCGTGACGGAGCAGCAGCTGGCGGATGCCGCTCAACTTGCTTCTCTGGCGGATGAAACACCGGAAGGCCGAAGCATCGTGGTGCTGGCCAAGGAGAAGTTCAACATTCGCGGTCGCGAACTGGCGGCGCCTCACGCAACGTTTGTTCCTTTCACGGCCCAGACTCGGATGAGCGGCGTGGACTTTGCTTCTGACAAGGGCAGGGACGCCGAAAGCCGCAGTATTCGCAAAGGCGCGGCGGATTCGGTTAAGAAATACGTGCTTGCCAACGGCGGTCAGTATCCCGCTGAGGTGGAAAAAGCGGTTGAGGCTGCGTCGCGGGCGGGACGAACTCCACTGGTGGTGGCCGAGCGAAATCGTGTGCTTGGCGTTGTGGAACTGAAGGATGTGGTGAAGGGCGGCATCAAGGAACGCTTTGCGCAGCTTCGCAAGATGGGCATTCGTACGGTGATGATTACAGGCGACAATCCGCTTACCGCCGCGGCGATTGCCGCGGAAGCGGGTGTGGATGACTTTATGGCACAGGCAACGCCGGAAGATAAGCTGCGTCGCATTCGCAGTGAGCAGGCTGCCGGGCACCTGGTGGCCATGACGGGGGATGGAACCAACGATGCTCCCGCGCTGGCTCAGGCCGACGTAGGCGTGGCGATGAATACTGGCACCCAGGCAGCACGCGAAGCAGGCAACATGGTGGATCTCGACAGCAACCCGACGAAGCTCATTGAGATTGTGGAAATCGGCAAGCAGCTCCTGATGACCCGCGGCTCACTGACGACGTTCAGCATTGCCAACGATGTCGCCAAATACTTCGCCATCATCCCCGCGATGCTCATGGCCACGTTCCCGGCCATTGCTCCGCTGAACGTGATGCATCTGGCTTCGCCACAGAGCGCTATTCTCAGTGCCGTCATCTTCAATGCGCTGATCATTATCGCGCTGATTCCGCTGGCGCTGCGAGGCGTTCAGTACCGCGCTATCGGCGCCGTGGCGGTACTTCAGCGCAATCTGCTCATCTTCGGCCTCGGCGGTCTGATCCTTCCGTTCATCGGCATCAAGGCAATTGATATGGTGATCGTGGCTCTGCATATGGCCTGATCGGACCAGTTCCGCTGATCGCAATACTTCATTCTCTACTTCTTTGCTTTAAACTTCTATGAAAGATCTTCTCTCTCATCTGCGCGGTGCGGTTGCCGTTACGCTTATCTTTGCCGTGGTGCTGTGTGGTTTCTACCCTGTGCTCATCTGGGGCATTGCCCAGGCCATGTTTCCCTATAAAGCCAATGGCAGCCTTATTGTGGATAAAACAGGCACTTTGCGCGGTTCCGCTTTGCTGGGACAAAACTTTACGGGGGCGCAATACTTCCATCCCCGGCCCAGCGCAGCCGGGGCCAACGGATATGACGCTACAAGCTCTGGCGGCTCGAATCTGGGGCCTACTTCGCAGAAGCTGATGGATCAGCTTAAGGAGCGCGTGGCAGCTTATCGAAAAGAGAACGGCCTTACCGATACAGCCCAGATTCCTGCTGATGCGGTAACGGCTTCCGCCAGCGGTCTGGATCCCCACATCAGCCGCGCTAACGCGGAGCTGCAGGTGCAGCGCGTGGCCCGGGCTCGTGGAGTTCAGCCGGATGCATTGCGACAGCTTGTTGCCGCCAGTACAGATGACGGTACGTTCGGAATTCTGGGGAAGCCGGGCGTAAACGTGGTGAAACTGAATGCGGCGCTGGACGGACTGATGCACTAGCCAGACTGCAAGTATAAGTTCACAATGAAACGACGACGAGGCTCCCCGCGATGAATAACGACCACCACTCTCGCCCCGATCCCGATGCGCTGCTTGCTGATTTGCTGCGCACCGAGGCGGATGCCAGATCTGGACGGCTCTTCATTTTCCTCGGGATGTGTCCCGGCGTTGGCAAAACCTATGCGATGCTGAAGGCCGCGCGGCAGCGGCTGCTGGAAGGCGTCGATCTGCTGGCGGGAGTAGTGGAAACACATGGCCGGCGCGAAACTGCCGAACTGCTGGAGGGTCTTCCCGTGCAACCGCTGCGTACCCTTGACCATCGCGGTCATGAACTGCACGAGTTCGATATCGACGCCGTGCTGCTCCGAAAACCGGCTCTGGTTCTGATGGATGAACTGGCGCATAGCAATGTGCCAGGCTCACGGCATGCCAAGCGTTACCAGGATGTGCTGGAGCTGATCAGTTCGGGCATTGATGTCTACACGACGCTGAACGTGCAGCACATTGAAAGCCAGGTGGACACCGTGCGGCAGATTACCGGCGTTACGATCAGCGAGACCGTGCCCGATTCCATCCTGGACTGTGCCCATGACATCGAGCTGATCGACCTGAGCGTTGAGAAGCTGCTGGGCCGCATGTCGGCGGGCAAAGTCTATATGGGCGAGCGTGCCGAACTGGCCGCCGCGAGTTTCTTCAAGGAAGCTAACCTGACGGCGCTGCGCGAAATGGCGCTGCGTTTCACCGCTGAGCATGTTGACCGGGATCTGGAGGACATTCGCCGGGCGCGCCGTGTCAGCACTCCGTGGCGCACTAACGCGCGGCTGCTGGTGGGGGTCGGGCCGAGTCCTTACGCCGAGAGCCTTATCCGCTGGACTCGCCGGGCCGCGATGCGCCAGGGATGCCAGTGGCTGGTGGTATGGGTGGAGGGATCGAGGCCACTGGCGCGCGAAGATCAGGAACGCCTGGCGCGCTCGCTGAACCTTGCGCGTAAGCTGGGTGCGGAGATTGTCTCAGTAACGGGCGATAATGTGGGAGCGGCCCTGCTTCAGGTGGCGCAGGAGCGCAATATTACTCAGATCATTCTGGGGAAACCCGGTCCGCGCATGCTGTTTCAGACCTCCATGGCGGACGAGATCATCGGTAACAGCGGCGATATTGACGTATGTCTGGTGCGGCCCGTGCTGGCTAACTCCCGGCTGGCCCGCAGCTATCGTAAACCTGCACGTGGCGAGGATGCTCCCGGCCGCTTTGCCGAATACGCGTGGGCCGTGGGCATTTCTCTGGGCGGCGTGGCGCTTGGCTATGCGGTCTTTGCCGCTACCGGCTACGTGTTCATTGGCCTGATGTTCCTGCTTGGCATCATCTTCGCCGCCATGCGGTTCGGCCGCGGCCCGGTGCTGCTTCTTGCGACTTTGAGTGCTCTTTCCTGGGACTTCTTCTTCATCGAGCCCTACTTCACACTGCACATCAACAAGCTGCAGGACGTGATCATGTTCGGAATGTTCTTTATTGTGGCGATATGCATGGGGCACCTGACCACTCGTATCCGTGAACGAGAGCAGGCAGAGATCCGTCGCCAGCGCCAGACCACAGCCCTGCTGCGTGTTACCCAGAGCGCCGCTCTCTCCGCCGAGCCGGATGATGGCCTTCGCGAAGCGCTCAGCACCATCAACGAACTCCATCGGGCGGACACAGCTCTGTTCGTGCGTAACAGCAACAGTGACCGTTCGCTCTCCGCGACGCCTCATCCTGCGGGTACTTTCGTGCCGTCTGCGAAGGAGTGGGGCGTTATTAACTGGGTGTATGATCATAAGCAGCCGGCTGGGCGTTTCACCGATACGTTGCCGACATCCCAGGCGACCTGGTTTCCGTTACAGACTTCCACTGCCGTAATGGGTGTCCTGGGCATCCATCTGGACGAAGACGCTGGGCTGGATTTCGGCGCGCGCGTTTCCGTGGAAGCTTACGCGTTGCAACTGGCGCTGGTGCTGGAGAAAGAGCAAATTGTGCAGGCTGTCAATCGCGCTCAGCTTCACCACCAGTCAGAGCGGCTTCAGCGCACGCTTCTGGATAGCGTATCGCATGAGCTGAAGACGCCGCTTACAGTGATTCAGGCGTCGCTGGAAGGTATGGCAGCCGCGCAGATCAGCAGCCCATACCTGGAAGAACTTAACACGGCATCCAGACGTCTTCAGCGCGTGGTGAACAACCTGCTGCAAATGACGCGTATAGAGTCCACTGCAGTACGCCCCGCGCAAGAGTGGTGTCTGCTGGGCGATGTGATTCAGGAAGCCGTGAGTACCAGTGCCATTGGGGATGCACTGGCAAGGCATCCGCTCAGCATCGCAATTCCAGATGATTTGCCTGCGGTAAGGCTGGACTCCCATCTGGTTGCCCAGGCCATAACAAACATTGTGCACAACGCTGCGGTTTACACTCCCGCCGATACGCCCATTATCATCGGCGCCTCCGTCCATCCGGGTTCTCGATCCGGCTCCGTCGCAACGTTGCGAATTACGATATCCGATGGAGGCCGTGGTCTGAATCCTGGTGACGAAGAGCGGGTCTTTGAAAAGTTCTACCGCGCCCAGGGATCCCCCGCAGGCGGTACCGGGCTGGGACTTTCCATAGCACGCGGTTTGATACGCGCCCAGGGTGGAGATATTACGGCGGGACCGCGCCATGATGGTGCGCCTGGTGCGGAGTTTATCATTACACTGGAGACGGAGACGATGGCGGGTTAGTCTTTGCTGGAGGGATATGGTATCGGCCTCTCCGTCAGCGCCAGCCCTGCTCTCAGTCGCTTTGGTCCACTACATGAACGCAACCCCGCGCGCCCTTATCATCGACGACGAAGTGCAGTTGCGCCGGTTACTGCGCCTTGCCCTGGAGTCGCGCGGTTACGAAGTTCACGAAGCAGACAACGGAGCGCGCGGACTCAGCGAAGCCGTTTTTCGCAAGCCCGACGTTATCCTTCTTGATCTGGGACTGCCCGATCTGGATGGCCTGCAAGTTCTGAAACGCCTGCGTGAATGGACCGAAACGCCCGTCCTGATCCTCTCCGTGCGCGATCAGGAAGACGTGAAAGTCACTGCGCTGGAAAGCGGAGCCGATGATTATGTCACCAAGCCGTTTTCGACAGCAGAACTGCTGGCGCGCCTTACCGTCATCCAAAAGCGCGGCAAGCCGGCCGAAACGCCGGTCTTACAGGCCGGAAAGCTCACGCTCGATCTTTCTCAGCGCGAAGTTCTCCTCAGCGGTGAGCCACTGAAGCTGACTCCTATCGAGTACAGTCTCCTGCGGCTGTTCATGCAGAACAGCGGCAAGATCATCACGCAGAGACAGGTCCTCACCACAGTATGGGGCCCCAACGCCGCCGATCAGGCGCAGTATCTGCGGGTCTATGTTACCCATTTGCGCAAGAAGATAGCCGACGCCGCGGTCGAAATTCGTAATGAGCCCGGCATAGGCTATCGGCTGGTTCTGCTTGTTTGACGGCGCCTGTGGCGCGGCCTAACTTTTACGGCTCTGCTTCTTACACATGCGCAATGAAAACAGATGACGTTGTTCCGCTAAGTCTTACCGAGGCCCGAGCCATTGCCTTGCGTTCCCAGGGATTGGCCGATGTGGAGGCCCCTTTTGGGCTGGGCAAAGAGGGTGTGCTGAATGCGTTGCATCACCTCGGCTACGTGCAGGTAGACACGGTCCACGTTGTCCAGCGGGCGCATCATCACGTCCTGTGGTCGCGTGTGCCGGATTATGAGCTGGAGATGTTGCACGAGGTCCAGAGCGTCGATTTCACAGCGTTCGAGTACTGGAATCATGCCGCGTCTATCCTGCCCATGCGGGACTACCGTTTCTCGCTGCCGCTGATGCGCAAGTACCACGAACAGATGCACTGGTGCAAGGAATCACCCGAGATCACGGCCTCGATCACCCGTATGCTGAACCTCGTTCGCGATAAAGGTCCTGTGACAGTAAGCGATATCGAATCCGCGGGATCCGTCCGCGGCTGGTGGGAAGCCACCCGCAACAAGATTGAACGCCGCGCCTTTCACGAGCTCTGGATGCGGGGCGATCTCATGATCCGAAGCCGCCAGGGAATGAAGAAAGTTTTCGACCTGACCGAACGAGTCCTGCCAAAAGGCATCGATATCAGCATACCTGACGGGGACGAAGCAGCCGAGTTCCATGTCCGCACATCCCTGAAAGCGCTTGGCGTTGCCAGGCCGCAGGAGCTGCACTACATGCGCGATGCCAAAAGTGCCAGTGCCCACCGCACGGCCTTGCGGCGGCTTCAGGAGAAAGGCGAAGTGGTTGAAGTCAACATAGAGGGAATGGAGAAAGGCACCGCATTTGCCCTGCGTGAAGCTCTGGAACTGGCCGCGCCATTGTCACGTGGCGCCGTGCGTTTGCTGTCGCCATTTGATAACTTCACCATCCAGCGCAAGCGCATGAGCTGGCTCTTTGGATTCGAATACACCATCGAGATTTATGTTCCGCCGGCAAAGCGGATATACGGCTATTTCGTTCTGCCCATTCTGTGGGGCGACAGTATTGTGGGGCGCATGGACGTGAAGGCGCACCGCGCCGAGCGGTTGCTTACGGTCAATAATCTCGTGTTTGAGCCCGGTTTCAGGGATTTCACCGACATCAAGCCTGCGATGATCGAGGCATTGAACGCCTTTGCGCATTTTCAGCAGTGCGACAAATGGAAGATTGTGCAGGCCTCACCAAAGTCCTTCCGGCTCTCTCAAAAAGTGGGGCGCAGAAAATAAAAATGATGGGTGCCCTTGACGCTCGCAAATAAGTTCGTAAGTTCTGAACTACGGCATAGACGAACCGATGCGGCATCTCCGGATGCCACGCAATTCTCTCCCTGCCGCAACAATTCAATACCAGACACATCATGAGCAAGCTCACAGGTAAAGTAGCAGTTGTAACAGGTGCCTCCAAGGGAATCGGCGCCGCTATCGCCAAGGCGCTGGCCGCAGAAGGCGCCAAGGTTATTGTCAATTATGCTTCCAGCAAGACGGGCGCGGAAGCCGTAGTCGCCACGATTAAAGCAGCAGGTGGCGAGGCCATTGCGGTCGGCGGTGACGTTTCGAAAGCCGCCGAAGCCCAGGGCATCATCGACGCGGCCATCAAAGCGTACGGACACCTGGACGTGCTGGTCAACAACTCGGGTGTTTATGAGTTCTCGCCGATTGAGGCGATCACCGAAGAACACTTCCACAGACTCGTTAACGTCAATGTACTGGGATTGCTTCTCGTCACTCAGGCCGCTGTAAAGCATCTGGGTGAGGGGGCCAGCATCATCAATATCGGCTCGGTTGTCAGCCGTCTCACGCCGCCCAATAGCGCTGTTTACACCGCTACGAAGGGTGCAGTCGATGCCATAACCGGCGTGCTTTCCCGCGAACTCGGCCCCCGCAAGATCCGAGTCAATGCGCTGAACCCCGGCATGGTGGAAACCGAAGGCACGCACACCGCTGGTTTCCACGGCACGGAACTTGAAAAATGGGCCGTCTCTCAGACTCCGCTCGGCCGCGTGGGACAACCGGGCGACATCGCGTCGATCGCCGTATTTCTGGCTTCCGATGACTCAGGCTGGCTGACCGGTGAGCAGCTTCTGGCCGGCGGCGGCTCGAGATAGGCGCTATGATTCTCAGACTTCGAATCTGATCTTCACGCCCCGGCATTTCCTGCGAAGGATGCCGGGGCTTTTACCTGGCAGTCGCGGGATTCAGATAGCAAAATCTTTGATAGAAGCGCACGTGGGAAGAGGCATGCTCGGGAATGCCCAGACTGGCTTGCCTGGATCGCCATGTGGCGAGGGGCAGGGCAGGAGCCGTTGCCGAGGGCAAATTATTGGCGGCAATGCTGAGGGAGCCGGCCGGTATCGTCTTTTGCGTGCTGGGATCAAGTATGGCAATGGAGATGACGATTGCCTTCACTTCTCTGGGATTATAGTAGCCGGTATTACCAGGCAGGATTCCCTGCAGGTTGGGTACATTGGATATTTTCGAGGCGATCGTGGCATTTTGTACAAGGTACTGAATCTGAAGCCGGAAGATACCATCGCTTATCACCTGATAATCTTTATCGGTAGCCAGACTCGGCCATATACCCAGAATGGTTTGAGGAAGATAAACAAGGGAGCTTCCACCACTTACGCCGGACCAGACGAGCCCTTTGCTAAGACGCTCCAGCTGGTTGGTGTCGGTATTAATGCGGTAGCCAATCAGCGAAACGGTGCTTCTGGGATCCAGCTTGCTTGTCGTGGAAATACCAGAAGGTTCAGCGGGAGTTAAACCGGTTGCAGGGTAATATCCACTCGATTCGCTGAAGAAATACATCTGATCATTTCCATTGTCGGATGCGGCAGCGGGAAAGTAATAATCCACATCCGGGCGTTGGATCATTTGGGAAATGTCATAGCTGATGCGATCAAGTGCCAGTCTTGCTTGTGAGTCCGCGTCCAGGTGTTTGGAAAGTACAAGTGTTACTTTGCTGGTTGTTGTAAATATCTGGCTCAATACCATGATAAGTATACTGAGTACACCAAGCGCAACGAGCATCTCCGCCAGAGTAAAGCCACGTTTTTTCATAAGCTACGATTAAAGAGGATAATCGTTTCCAGCGAGCCAAGAGCGTTGGCGTACTGGGCCTTGGCAGGCCAGGAGATGACGACTCTGACAGAACTTTCCTGACGACCCGTCGTCGAGCCAGTGGTCCAGTAATGGATTTGGTAGCGGGCGTTATCTACAGATGGCGTTATGTTATAATCCGCATCCACGTAAAGCTGAATCGGCGAAGCAGAGGTTGTAGCACCGGCAGTCGGAAGCTGAATCTTGTATAACGCTGTAGAAGCAGCATTTTTAGAAGCAGAGCGTACATCCGAAGTGATCAGCGAAAGTATACAGCCTGCGCCGGTCTTAAAAGACTCGTCCTGAGTATTACTTACAGCTAATGCAATAAGGCAGATAACCGGAACCAGAATGGTGCTTACAATAGCCAGGGAAATAACGATTTCGACAAGGGAGAATGCAGCTTTACCAGTACGGCTGTAGGGTTTCATGGCCGGTGGAGGTTAGCTTTACCACCGATACCACTGATCTGAATAGCGGACACATTCTTGCTGGCGTTCACTCTGCTACCAGCGGCAGGTACCAGACCCAGCTGCATGACCTGTACGGGACGACCGTAGATAACAGAAGCGTCACCGTGAGGATCAAACTGAATGATTTGCTGGAACTTATATTGGGGAGCGCCTTTTAAAGGATAACTGAAGCTGATGTTGCCGCCGCTGCTGCTGGAGGTGGGATCAATCTGATAGCTGGAGGATAGAAGCGAAGGGATATCCACAGCGGTCAGGCCAGTGGTAATATGCATGTTGGAAACCTTCAGCAGCCTGGACTTTTGAACGAGGCTGCCAACCGGCAGTGCGCCGTCTGTGGTTTGCGAGGCAAGATTGGTGCCATCCGCCGAGGCAACTACGCTCATGACAAGCTGGCCCTGACCCTGCGTTCCCGGCGACATCGGGCTCTCTTCAAAGAAACCAACCCACACGTATGTAGATCGTGAAACGGCGTGCGATTGCGCCTGCTCCAGCGTAGCCAGAATATTATAGGAGTCGTTGGTGAAGGAGGTGCTTTTGCCCATGAAGGAGATGGTGGAAAACGCCATCAACATCAGGGTGACCCCCACCATCAGCTCTACCAGGGTGAAACCGGATTTCCCCCGAGCTCTGCGCAACGCGGCTTTTGCGCATGTGCTGGGTGTGGTCGCCGGGGCCGTCTTGTCCTTATAAGGCATATCGTCCTTGTAGTGGGTGGGTTTATCGCAGTTCAGGCGAAGAAAGTCAAACGTAATGTGCATAGAAGTGCAGAATTAGCAGGGTTGTGCTGTCTTTGTTGTTGCAGGAATGTGCAGCGCTGAAACAGTTGCCGCTGCTGCGCGGGCCACGAAACATAGCGGCCCGCTCTCTCAATCACTTCTTTCTGAGTCTCTTTTGTCTCTGTCGGCTAAGGAAACCTGGGAATTTACTTTTTGGCAGGAGCTTCCGACGCGGTCTCAAATTCCAGTGCGGAAATCTTGCTCTTGGCAGCATCGGCTGGCTTCCAGAACCAGCCTTTGGTGTCCCAGCATTGTGCATAGGAAAGCCTGGTGGCCAGAAAGCTGTAATTCTCAAGCGCGCCCTTCTTGTCGCCGGCTTTCTCCAGTGCGTTGCCGAGAATGAAGAGGCAGGTGCCAACATCATTCAGCGCCCAGTACTGGTTAGCCTTTTCCTTAGGGGCAGGTTCGGTCAGTTCGGACTGCATCTTGACAGCCTGAGCTTCGTAGAGTTCGCGGCAGCGGCCGGTGTAGGCTTTCACGGCATCTAGATCGCCGCTCTCAGACGCCTTCCATGCTTTGCCGGTCAGAGTTGCGGAGGAGGAGTTGCCAAAATCGTAGTCGGCGGCGAAGGAGGGGGAAGGGGCGGCCAGCGTTACCGTGGCCAGAATAAGAGCGAACAGAGCTGCAAAATGGCGAATGGTTATCATGAATAACTAAATACATGATCGGTGCTTAAGCGTCAAATAAAAAATGCACATTTATGCACGCGCAGAGAGTGGGAATTCCTTGCGGGACTATGAAATTCAATGCGCTTGGGCAAAAATGATATCGAAAGCGCCCTTATTGCAGCTTTAGCTGAGTACGTGCAGGTCCTATGGTGGCACCCTCGGAGATGTTGCAGTCCAACAGGATGTGCTGCGTGGAGCCAAATGACTTCCCAATCAGGTCGTAAAGCCGTTTAGCCGCCATGCTTCCGATCTGCCGATAGGGGATGGACGCCGTCGTGAGATCGGGGCCGCCTTTAGGGCGCAATACTCCGTCGAAACCGGTGACGGAAACCTCCTGCGGCACTCTCAGACCGCGTTTTTCCAGGTGAGCAATCAGGTCGTACGCCTGGTGATCAGCCGCACAAACCCAGGCTGTCACACCTTCACGAGTCAGCTTTACAGCGTGCTCCTGACTTTCCTGCAGATGATCGATATCAAAGTTCTGCACATTTATGATCTCGAGATCGCGGACCGGATAACCCAGGCGTGCCATTTTTTCCACATAGGCGCTGAAGCGGCGGAAGGCCCAGCAGGCTTCCACTGGATAGTGGCGCGAGAAAAATCCGATACGCTTATGTCCAAGTCGAGTGAGCCTGTCGATCAGTTGAGAAATCCCTTTGTAATGATCCACATCGACGACATCCATAGAGCTGACGCCGTATTGTTCCACCAGGGAAACGCAGCGGAACTTGGCAAGCAGCTCCTCAATTACATTCTGCGGAAAAGGATAGATCAGCAGTACGCCCGCCCAGGAACGCGACGCCCTCATCAGTTTTTTGTATCCCGGACTACGAATGGACGTTTCGCGGGGATCGGCAAGCTGCACATCCATCTGCAGCTTGCGGAGCAGGGCAAATTCCGATATGCCGGGCAAAATCTCGAAACCCGGGCTCTCATAATCCGGGCGGTAGTACTCCTCGGTATCCGTGCAGATCAGCACTGCCAGGACGCTTTTGGTGCCGTTGCTGGAGGGTTGCCCGGTGCGCTGCTCCATGTAATGGTAGCCCATCTTGCTGGCCAGAGCAAAGACCTTGGCGCGCGTTTCCGGGTTGATGCCCGGATGGTTGGTGAAGCAACGGGAGACTGTCGTCCGGGACAGGCTCAGTTGATCGGCAATCTCCTGCTGGGTGGTCGAGATCATGTGTGAACAGTGCTGCAACATTGTACTGCAACCAGCGTCAATTGCACCAGAGAAGTTTTTGAGACTTGCACACTTCTTGTCTTGGTGGATATGCGATTTTATGCACATTAGGATTGCGTGCATCACTGCTTGAGGTGTATAAACCATCCATGCTAACCCTCCACTTTCCGTTGCAGATTGATTTTCCGCCTCGTCTCCGTGTCCGACTCAATCAGATGGCGTTTGGCATGATGCTTATCTTTGCTTTGGTTTCCATGACCACCGCACCATTAAAGGCGGGCTCGGTAGTTAAGATCGAGAAGGGGCCGGACGGTCAGTTTCACCTGACCCGTAACGGTAAGCAGTTCTTTATCAATGGCGTGGGCGGTACCTTCAAGCTTGAGGAACTTAAGGCAGCAGGGGGTAATTCTATCCGCACGTGGGGCATTGAATCGCTGGAAAAGCCGGTTGGCCCAGGCAGTACTCAATCCCTGTTAAAGCGCGCAGAAGAACTGGATATTGCCATCACGGCAGGAATCTGGGTGCAGCATGTGACGCGGTTTGATTACAACGACAAAAAGAAGGTGGAGAAGCAGCGTGAGACCATCCGCGAGGCGGTGCTGAAGTTTAAGGATTCCCCCGCAATACTGGTCTGGGGGCTGGGCAATGAAATGGAAGGCCCTGCAAGCGATGGATCAGATGTCCGCATCTGGAAGGAGCTCAATATTCTGGCCGGAATGATCAAAGAGATTGATCCGAGTCATCCCGTAATGACGGTGATCGCGGGTGCTAATCCCACCAAGGTGAAGAATGCAAAGCAGTACTGCCCAAACATCGACATTCTGGGTGTGAACGGCTACGCAAGTGCTCCGGGCGCCGGCAATGCTGTAGTAAGCGCAGGATGGGATCGCCCGTTTGTACTTACAGAGTTTGGCCCCGTGGGTCACTGGGAAGTACCGAAGACAAGCTGGGGAGCTCCAGTGGAACCGACCAGCACGCAGAAAGCGGCCAACTATTTCGCTTCTCAAAAGCAGGTAATCGACGCCTCGAAGAAGATTTGTCTGGGAACGTACGCATTTCTCTGGGGGTACAAGCAGGAAGCGACCTCCACGTGGTATGGCATGTATCTGCAAACTGGCGAAAAGCTCGGCCCTGTTGACGCCATGAGCTTTGCCTGGACAGGCGCATGGCCGGAGCAGCGTTGCCCGCTGCTGAAGAAGCTTGATGCGGAGTTCAACGGCAAATCATTGACGCCGAGCCAGGAGGCAACTGTCACCGCCACCGTAGTGGATCCCAACAGCACGCCCCTGCGCTACGAGTGGGTGCTGATGAAGGAAGCAACTGACCTGGGCATCGGCGGCGAACATGAGTCCACCCCGGAAACGCTGAAGAATGCGATCGCCGAGCAGAAGGATAACGTGCTGAAACTTCGTGCACCCGCGCAGAAGGGCAACTACCGGCTCTTTGTGTATGTGCGCAATGGGCAGGGGGCCGCAGCCACAGGCAATATTCCCTTCCAGGTAAAATAAGCGAAAACCTGCAGTCCATCGCACCGCTGATCATCAGCACCGCCACCATTCAAGTACAGAAAAGATTGTGTTGCCCGTAACTGCCTGTCATATCAGTACTACAACAAAAAGCGCAGTGGATCCGATCACACCACGGTTTCCTGTGCTGAGATGCTGGTATGAAATATCGTAAATTTGGCAGACTGGGCTGGGACGTTTCCGAAATCGGCTTTGGCGCGTGGGCGCTGGGCGGCGGCGCCTGGGGACACCAGGACGACTCAGA
>JBGGNE010000067.1:0-3579 GCA_041287705.1 Methylacidiphilales bacterium
GCAGACGTTAATTGGTACAAAGACTGGGATCGATTTGGGGATGAGAGCAAGGCGCGATTGAGGAAGTGCATTAGAATAATGCATGACCGAAAGCGCAACGCTGCTATCGCCCAAAAGCGACCCAGGATTTGTACCAATTAATGTCTGCGATTGGTCTTACCCTTACCTTATATTACCCTTTACTGTGATCTTTCAGGCCTTATCGATTGTGCATCCCGCGGTGGAGAGAATTCTGCGCGGCGAGAAGACGCTGGAGATCCGGCAATGGGCGCCCGACGTCCTGCCGCTGCGCCATCTGCTGCTCGTCCAGAACCGGCATCGCCTCGGCTCCGCGGGAATACGCGAAGACCCTGACGGCCGCGCGCTGGCTCTGGCAGATGTGCTGCACGTGCGCCCCTGGACCCGCGTCGATTGCGCCGCGTCCTGCAGTCGCCCCGAAGCCTGGGAGCCCGGCTGGCTGGCCTGGGAACTCACCCACGTTCGGCCGGTTACATATCCGCACCCCGTCCCCGCGCGGCTCCGTCTGTATTCCGTGGATCTTGATATTGATGTTGATCTCGACAGCTAAAACCTCGATAAGCTTGCCAATAAATCACCTGCCTGGGGACGAGGAAGACCGCTGCTTCTGCGGCAGCGACCCCGAACGCGAATGCAGGGAGATCGTGCTGAATTTCAGCCATGATTTGCCGTTGTAGGGGTTGTAGATGCCGTACAGCATGCCAAGGGCAACGTGGGTGGCGGAGGGGCTGAGGATGCGCACGTTGGGGTAGGCGACGTACAGGCGGTGTTCGCTCGTCCAGGCGCGGCCCCACTCGTGCATGAAGGGGACGGTGAGGGTCGCCCCGAATGCACCGGTGGCGGCATCCATATCTACCAGCTTCATCTCGATAATCTGGCTGGGGGCGAACAGGCTGGGTATCTCGGTAATGAGCGTAAGGTATACCATGGTGACGCGCTTTCCGTCGGGACTCCAGACGACTTCCGGACACTTGGGGAAGATACCGAAGTCGGTGATATCCGCGCTCTGCTGCAGGGTGGCTGTACCGCCGGCTTTGTCGATCGACCAGATCTGCAGAGAGCAGGTTCCGAACCTGACGTCCGTTCTGTCCGCATAGCCGGCGATACGTGTGCCATCCGGGCTCCAGGCGACGCCATGCAGATTCTCTCCGCCGCTCAGCTTTTGCGACCGCCATGTGCCATCAGGCTGGAGGAGGAAGAGGCGGAAATGGCTGCCGCAGACCCCGATGATCATGGTGCCGTCGGGGCTCCACGCCAGTTCGCCCAGGCCTTCCTCCGTGGTGTCGGGACCCCATGCCAGCCTGCCCAGGCTGTCCTTCATTTCCGGGGGCTGCGCGGCCTGCCCGGGAGCAGGGGCAGGGGCTGCGGCTGCGGCGTCGGGAGAGGCGGTAGAGGAGGGAGGTGACTGATCGAGGCCGCTCTCAGGCTGCCACAGCTTCAGCCACGTGCGAGTCCGCGACTCCGGGTCGCTTTCGGGAGCATCGGGGTTGCCCGAAGCGAAGGCGATGCTGCGACTGTCCGGGCTCCACTTCCAGTCTGCGGTACCGCCCCAGACGTTCAGCCCGATGTGGGGATTTTTTGGCAGCGGGCGAATAGTGACCCTCCCGCTCACCACGGAGCCGTCTTTGACGCGCCACGCCAGCAGTGTTTCCCTATAATAGCCGGATTCCGCCAGCAGGGTGCCGTCGGGGCTCCATGCCAGGCCGCTTGTGGTGCTCTCCCTTAAGGGCGGTGGCGTGTGACCAGGCGGCGCGGGCACCGGCACCTTTAACCTGCGGCTGAACACCAGACGCGCGCCGTGCTGCGCCAGGATATCGATGGTATCGTCGCTGTACAGCACCGCCAGTTCATCGCCGCGCGGACTCCACGCTGCGCTAAGCGCGCGCACGTTCCACCGCACATACACGGGTTTGGACAGCCACAGCCACGCGACCATCGCCGCTGCGATCACCAGCACCGCCGCCAGCAGCGCCAGGGCCATTCGCCACGTGCGCGCCCGCAGCCAGTGCAGGGCGGCACTCAGCGCCGACATCAGTCTTGTGCTCATTGACACGCGCGGACGTTCAGATTTCTGGAATGGCATCACGAATGGTAGCTGATATACTATATACGCTGCATGCATTCACACTATTATCTACTGTTGCAGCTAACTTCGGTCTTGTTCCGCCGCCCTCCGCCGCCCGGCTGCGCGCTTCAAAAGCTCTTTGTTCTTTTATTATAATAATATAGAGTTACCCCGATGAGAGACGACGAAATCGTGCCTTCGCGGGCGCTGCTGGAGCAGGCACTCTCCCGGCAGTGGGATGGACAACTTCCCCTTCACGCCAAAGTGCACCGCGGCCTTAAGTACGCCATAGAGAACTACTTCCAGGACGGCCAGCGCTTCTTTACCGAGAAAGAACTCATCGAGTACCTGAAGGTTTCGCAGGTCACCGTGCGTCGCGCCGTGTACGATCTGGTGCGCGAAGGCATGCTGGAGCGCCGCGTCGCCAAAGGCACCTTCGTCCGCAAACGCATCGGCGGCAAAGGCAAAAAGGGCTTCGAAGTCGCCATCCACGTCGCCGACTGGGATTCCTCGTTCCTCAGCCAGCTGCTGCAGCAGGTGCTCGGCGCGTGCAGCTCGCACCAGTTGCAGCCCAAGGTGTTCTACTCCCGGCAATCCGGTGATATCCTCAACCGCGACGGCGAAGTCTGGAATCAGTCTGAAATTTCCGCCGCCATCCTCATCTCCACCCCGCCCAACCTGGCCATCGAGCTCTGCCGTCTCTACAACGCCGGCAACAAACGCATCGTCGCCGTCGATTCCCGCGTGCCTGGCGAGCGCACCGACTTTGTCGGCACCGACAACCGGGCCACCACGCGCATCGGCCTGGATCACCTCATCGGCCTCGGCCACGAGCGCATCTGCCTTCTGCTGAACGAGCTCGAAGACAACGAAAACGTGATGCAGCGCGCCGAATTCTTCGAGATGGAATGCCGCGCCCGCGGCCTGAAAGGCTGGAAGGTGGTGCACTGCGCCACCACATTCCGGGAGGATTCCTACACCAGGGCGCACAACGCCATGGAGAAAGTCATGACCGAAGAGCCCCGCCCCACCGCCATCTTCGCCTTCGACGATCCCGGCGCCTGGGCGGCTCTGAAGTGGTGCAACCAGAACAACGTCCGCGTCCCCCATGACCTCTCCGTCCTCGGCTTCGCCAACGACAAACCCAGCGCCTTCACCCACCCCGCCCTCACCACCATCTCCCACCCCATCCCCGAACTAGCCGCCATCACCCTGGAAATGCTAATGCAACCCTCCTCAGCCCCGCAAAGCAGACTACTGACGCCGGCTCTGGTGATTAGGGAGAGTACGGCTGGGGTTGGTGTAGAGTAATTATATGGTTTAGTCTTACCGTAATAGAGAAAGGATCATCAATCGAGCTGGCCCGGATAAGCAATTTCAAGTTGGCTTATCAGAAAATCGGCGAATCCATAAATGTCCTGTAGCTTCCAGGGATTCGAAGTCGGCTGTTGGGATTTATTGCGTTTTAGATTTCGTAGTGAATCCCAGGTTATGAA
>JBGGNE010000068.1:0-4328 GCA_041287705.1 Methylacidiphilales bacterium
GCAGACGTTAATTGGTACAAAGACTGGGATCGATTTGGGGATGAGAGCAAGGCGCGATTGAGGAAGTGCATTAGAATAATGCATGACCGAAAGCGCAACGCTGCTATCGCCCAAAAGCGACCCAGGATTTGTACCAATTAACGTCTGCGAATGGTCTTATCCAACCCGTTTTGGATAACAGGTCCTTTTCATGGTCCAAAACGGCTGTCAGAATCGCCAGGTCATTCAAATTTTGAATACTCACCATCTAAAACATGCGTTTTGAGAAAGTCCAGACATACGGCAGCTTGAATGGATGACCGCTAACGCACAAGCACACACTATCAAGACCCATGTCCTGGGCTACCCGCGCATCGGCGAGAAGCGCGAATTGAAGAAGGCGACCGAGTCCTTCTGGAAAGGCCAGATCTCCCTGGAAGAACTGAAGGCGGCAGGCCGCGCACTCCGCTCCGAGAACTGGGCGAAGCAGAAGGCAGCGGGCATCGACCTGATCCCCACCAACGATTTCTCCTTCTACGATCAGATGCTGGACCTGACCTGCCTGGTCGGCAACGTACCGGCCCGCTTCGGCTGGACCGGCGGCACAGTAGCGGAAGACACGCTGTTCCTCATCGCCCGCGGATCCCGCGACGCGGCGGAAAAGACTACAGCCGGCCACCAGCACGAGCCCGGCCAGGAATGCGCCGCATGCGCAGCCGCCGGAGGTTCCTCCACGCCCACGTTTGCCAGCGAAATGACGAAGTGGTTCGACACAAACTACCACTTCATCGTGCCGGAGTTCCGCGCCGATACGCAGTTCGCCCTGTCTTCGTCCAAGATTTTCAATGAGTACGAGGAAGCGCGCGCTCAGAATATCAATGCCAAGCCAACCATCATCGGCCCCGTCACCTACCTGTCACTCGGCAAGGTGCAGGATTCCGCCAACCCGGACTTCGATCCCTTCACGCTGCTCGATTCCCTCGTTCACGTCTATATTCAGGTGCTGATCCACCTGGCCAATCTCGGCGCTGAGTGGGTACAGATCGACGAACCGGTGTTTGCCCTGGATCTCTCCCCGGCCCAGCAGGATGCGCTCATCAGCGCGTACTCCCGCATTTCCCGCGCCATTGCCGCCGCGCCGACGCCCTCCGGCAAGCCGCTGCGCCTGCTGGTTGCCAGCTACTTTGGTCCGTTGCGCGAGAACAAAGCGCTCTTCCTCGGCCTGCCCGTCGACGCGCTGCATTTCGACGCCACGCGCGCCCCGGAAGAAGTGGATGATCTGCTCGCCAACTTCCCGGCCAGCAAGATCCTGTCGCTCGGCATTGTGGACGGCCGCAACATCTGGAAGAACGACTTCGACGCCAGCCTGGCCGTACTGACCCGCGCCAAAGCCGCGCTGGGCGAATCGCGCCTCTGGATCGCCCCGAGCTGCTCCCTGCAGCACAGCCCCATCACGCTGAAGAACGAGCCCAGGCTGGACGCGGAGCTGAAGAACTGGCTGGCCTTCGCCGATCAGAAGCTGGAAGAAGTGGTTGCCCTGCGCGGTCTGACCGAAGGCGCCCTGGCCGGAACGCCGGAAGCCGCAGCACTGGAATCCAACCGCCGCGCCAACGCCTCCCGCCGCACCAGCACCCGCATTCACAATGCTGATGTGAAGGCGCGTGTCGCGGCTATCGCACCTGGTGATTACAACCGCGCCTCAGCCTTCGCATGCCGCCAGGTGGTTCAGCGTCAGAAGCTGAAACTGCCCGAGTTCCCCACAACCACAATAGGCTCCTTCCCCCAGACCGCCGAAGTGCGCGCCGCCCGCGCCCGCTGG
This sequence comes from Methylacidiphilales bacterium, assembly GCA_041287705.1. Classification (GTDB taxonomy): domain Bacteria; phylum Verrucomicrobiota; class Verrucomicrobiia; order Methylacidiphilales; family UBA1321; genus LW23. The sequence goes on from JBGGNE010000068.1 coordinate 1,799, forward strand.
AAAAAAGGCGAACTGAGCGAAGCCGCTTACGACGCGTACCTGAAAGAGGAAATCGCCGCGTGCGTCCGTTACCAGGAAGCGATCGGCATTGACATGCCCGTGCATGGCGAGTTTGAGCGCAACGACATGGTGGAATACTTTGGCGAACAGCTTCAGGGCTTCGCCTTTACCGCCAATGGCTGGGTGCAGAGCTACGGCTCGCGCTACGTCAAGCCTCCCGTCATCTTCGGCGACGTTAGCCGTCCCCAGGCGATGACCGTGGCGTGGTCCGAGTACGCGCAGAGCCTTACCAAACTCCCCATGAAAGGCATGCTGACCGGTCCGGTCACCATTCTGCAGTGGAGCTTTGTCCGCAACGATCAGCCGCGCTCCGTTACCGCAACGCAGATCGGCCTGGCCATCCGCGACGAAGTGGTGGATCTGGAAAAAGTAAACATCGCCGCGATTCAGATCGACGAGCCCGCGGTTCGCGAAGGCCTGCCGCTACGCAAGTCGGACTGGCCCGGCTACCTGGAGTGGGCCGTGAACGCGTTCCGCCTGTGCGCCAGCGGCGTGCGCGATGAAACGCAGATCCACACCCACATGTGCTACTCGGAGTTCAACGACATCATCTCCGCCATCGCGGATATGGATGCGGACGTCATCACGATTGAAACCAGTCGCAGCAATATGGAACTGCTGGAAGCCTTCGTTGATTTCAGCTACCCCAACGAAATCGGGCCGGGCGTCTACGACATCCACTCCCCGCGCGTCCCCGCCGTGGAAGAAATGGTGAACCTGATGCGCAAAGCCGAAGCCGTCGTCCCCCGCGGCAACCTCTGGGTCAACCCCGACTGCGGCCTGAAAACCCGCGGCTGGCCCGAAGTCCGCGCCTCCCTGGAAAACATGGTAGCCGCCGCCAAAGACCTTCGCGCCTCCGTGCCGGTCGCGACGTCGTAAGCGCGTGCGCGGGATATCGCGTTAATCGACGTTTGAAATAGAGCTGGCGGTAACGGTTGCATTGCCTTTACCGCCACCCTCCGTATCCCTTCTCTTCCCGCTTTCCCCTCTTGGTGTCTTTGTGACTTGGTGGTGAAAAAATCCGTATAGAGGGATGCGTCCACACCGACCATACGGACGCAGGAAGTCAGGAGATGCAAGCTCATGACGAACAGCAAAAAGCGCCAGCTTCTTCCCATGGGAAAAAGTCCGGCGCTTTAGCGCTATAGAACATTGACGCGCTGAGATGGGCTCAGCGCTCGGTCAGTCCATCGCTGCGTTTAGGCTACCGCTGCGCCGCTCAGGCTCGGCTTGGCGATCTGCACATGCACCGTCGAGGAGGCGCCGGAGCGTTCCAGGATAGGCAGGGAGCGTTCTACGGCGTCCTTGCTGGTCAGGCCGTATTTGGCGCGCAGCATCGGCTCTTTGCCGTGCTCGATGAAGTTATCCGGCCAGCCGATGCGAACCACGGGGACCTGGATATCCAGGTTGGTCAGCTCTTCCAGCACGGCGCTGCCGAAGCCGCCCATAAGGACGTGATCTTCCAAAGTGATGACCAGTTCGGCGCTGCGCGAGAAGAATTCGATCGTGCCGACATCCAGCGGCTTGACGGTGCGGGGATTGATAACCGCGCAGCTATAGCCGCGGGCTTCCAGTTCCTTCGCCGTCTCAAACGCCATGGGAATCATGTTGCCGATGGCAAAGATGGCCACCTGACTGCCGTGCTTCAGCACCTCGGCCTTGCCGATCGGGATAATCTGAGGGTGCTCTTTGACCTTGGCGCCCGGGCCGGCGCCGCGCGGGTAGCGGATGGCGATCGGGCCGTCGTGGTGCATGGCCGTGTAAAGCATGTCGCTCAGCTCGTCCTCATCCTTCGGCGTCATGTGCACCAGGTTGGGCACGTTGCGCAGGTAGCTGATATCGAAGAGGCCGTGATGGGTCGGGCCGTCATCGCCCGACAGACCGCCGCGATCCATGCAGAACACGACATTCAGGTTCTGCAGGCAGACGTCGTGGACGATCTGATCGTACGCGCGCTGCAGGAAGGTGGAGTAGATCGCGCAGAACGGCTTGAAGCCCTTCGTCGCCAGACCAGCCGCAAAAAGCACCGCGTGCTCCTCGGCGATGCCGACGTCGAAGTAGCGGTCCGGATGCTTGGGCTGGAAGATATCGAGCGCGGTGCCGTTGGGCATGGCGCCGGTGATGGCGACCACTTTCTTGTTCTGATCGGCCAGCTTCACCATCGTCTCGCCGAAAACCTGGCTGTAGGTCTTGGGGGCATTCGCCGCGCCGGCTTTCTCCTCGCGCGTTTCGGGATCGTAGGTATTGGGGCCCACGCCGTGGAACTTCTTCTGCTTGGCCAGGGCCAGCTCGAAGCCCTTGCCCTTCTGGGTCAGCACGTGCAGCAGTACAGGGTGATCCTGCGTCTTCAGGAACTCCAGGGTCTTGATGAGGTTGCGCGTATCGTGGCCGTCAACGGGTCCGTAATAGGTCAGGCCCAGTTCCTCGAAGATGAGGCTGGGGGGCAGCATCAGGCCCTTCATCGCTTCTT
>JBGGNE010000069.1:0-19372 GCA_041287705.1 Methylacidiphilales bacterium
AAGTAAGCATGCTATACCATATTGGTATGAATGAGCGTCCGGGAATTCGTGAGATGGAATGCTTTGTTGCTGTTGCGGAGAATCTTAATTTCGCGCGCGCAGCTCAAAGTCTCCGAATGTCTCAGCCGCCACTCAGCCGGCACATTCAGCGTCTTGAAGAGAAACTGGGCGTGGGACTATTTAACCGCAGCTCCCGACACGTCGAACTGACGGCCGCAGGGACGCTTTTCCTTTCCGATATTCGCGAGGTACTTCGTCTGGTCGACCGCGCTTCGGATTCTGCACGCAGGACGCTCACAGGTCAGGTTGAGCGGCTCAACATTGGCTTCGTGGGGGCACTGCTAGAAGGGGAAATGATCGGGATGCTTCGTGCTTTTCGTTCCTGCCGGGTTAATTGCCAGATCCATCTGCACGACATGCTGTCGCCGGATCTCATTAGTGCGGTGCTTAATAAGCAGCTTGACGGAGCTTTTATTGGAGCCACCCCTCGCAAGCTGGACGGTAAGCTCAGCACCGTGTTCTGGAAGAAAGAGAACTTTATGGTAGCCATGCCTAAGGGCCATGCGCTGGAAAACTCCGCTTTGGTCGATCTTAGGGACTTTTCGAACGAAAACTGGATTACCCTGCAGGAAAAGGCTTCACCCGCTTTGTACCATCGCATGCTGGAAATCTGCGACAAGGTGGATTTCCACCCAACGGTTGTGGATGAGTCTGATCGCTGGACTGCCATCATTGCCATGGTGGCGCTGGGTGAGGGGGTATGCCTGATTCCAGAGAGCGCTACAAAAGTGGATGCCTACATTGAGGCGTCCAATGTTGTGTTTAAGCCCCTGCTTCAGGCCGATGCTGTTCTGGAGCGTTCGTTTCTGTATAATGTCGAGAATACATCTCTTCCTTTTGGCGCTCTGGTAAGTTATTTGCGCCAGCGAAAGTGGAAGCAACAGGTCTGCCACCACAAGGAGTTGAATGGGCTGAACGGCTCGATTATTTAGACAGAGTCGTTCGTTGTCATGGCAGAGAGGAAGGGCGGAGTAGCTATTGCTTGCTCATGAATAGCCTTGAACAGCACCTGACTTCGCAGGCTGCTCTTGCTCATAACTTAACAGCACAATCCAGCATTCACCCAGTTGTTAGTGTGGCGCGGCCCGTGGCATGGGTAGATCGATTTTCGACGTCATCGGAGCGATATCTGATCGATATAAGAGAGGACGGACCGTTATGAATATAAGTATGGACGAAGCAAGATGAGAGAGGATTGGAATTTTTTTGTAAGAATTTGAAAGTTTTCTCTTGTCAGCGTGAGGGTTCTATTATATTAATGAGAACAGGAACAAAGCTATGACCAACTCCTCCCATACAATTCAGCATCAGGCGAACGCCACGGCAAGCGCGCATCATGCGGGCTGTGCGGCGGGTAATGCCTCAAATGCGGGTTCGAATGGTTGTTTCAAGGGAGTGCGCGGATAGGCTGAGTCCTGACTTTTCAGGATCCATTTCTAACCCGCACACCGAGAGGTGAGCGGGTTTTTTGTTGGGCTTTTACAGAGTTCAATAGTCGCTCTCCAACAGGTAGATATCACTTCCTGTGGTTATGATCATTTTCCGTTACAGAGGGAAGATTATTTTTCCTTCCCGACAACCAGGGGCATCATCGGTTTTTTAGTTGAGAAAGTGCTAAGGCCATATTGAATGCAGCCTTATTACAAAGATCGACATCTGGTGCATTGTCGTAATTTTAATGCAAACTGAATCTATAGAAATATAGATAATAAGTAACGCAGAAGTTATGTACGGAATGCCAGAACATTTCCCATACAGAAACCTGCTGAAGCTGATCCATCAACACCCCTTTCGGGCGATCATGGTCTAGTAGAAAGACGCCACGATGCCATCGTGGAAATGCCGGAGCGTAACCGGCTGGTCGCACTTTTTTCGCTTTAATACCCTATACGTATCGGGCAATGGCAGATTCCGCTCGCCCGGCGCTTGCCAATACAAAATTTACCACGGGGATGTGGCTCGACAAGGAAGGCGCCTGCCCTGCAAGCAGGTTCATGCGGGAGCATTACCCACCATCTCCACTCTCTTTATTCCCAGGTGTCGAAATAGTAGCCGAACCTGACTGTTAGACCAATTCGCATCGTTATTTGGGATGAAATCCGGGTTGCTTTTGGGCACATGCATCGTTGCGATTTCAGTCATGCATTATGCTAATGCACTCCCTCAACCGCGCCTTGCCTGCACCTCAAAATCAATCCCGGCTTTCTTCCCAACTAACGATGCGAAATGGTCTTAATCAGATGCCGCAAGGCGTGTAGTGCGAGTCCTACCCTGGGAGCCCCCTTTTATGTATGGAGCATGTCCGGCACAGACGAGGAAACTGTCTTGAAAACAGCTGCGGTGTGAAAGCCGTCCAGAGTGCGATTCTCTGATGCTCCTGCGTATTTTTAACAAACCAGCCAGTCAGATAACCAAACCAGCCAAAGATATCAGGTGATGGTGTAGCCAGCAGCATTCGGGCCTGTGAAGCCTGCGGGGTGGGTGCGAATCCCACGCACCTGATACTTTTCAATTTGTCCGACTCATTCGTGTCCGATGGAGCAAGAGAACCACTCGATCTGCAAAATCGATGATGACGGGAGCGTTACCCGTGGGCACGTCCCCTTTAAACCACCAGAGAAGACCATCCGGTCTCAAGGAGCAGCCATGGAACCTAAACCGAGACGCGATAGCCATAGCGGCGTCTCCCCGCTTAATTGACGGAGATCCTGCCTCGCCATCCAGGCGGCCGGCGCGAATGCGCCTGCCGGAGTATGGCACCACGACTCCTCCTATGAATTCCATCTATATCGAGCGACATTTTGCTCGAATGGGTTCGCGATTCCAAGTGACCCGCCCTGAAACGCGGCGACAGACTGACAGCTACTCCGTTAACATCCAGCGCGACAGCGCAGGCGATTATTTCGCTCTGCGTGTGCCGCCGGAGATAGATTCTGACCTGAATGTTGCCGTTCTACAGGTATTGCCCCGTGACCGACATCTGCTCCTTTACGTTCATCAGGACGGCAAGGAGGAAAAGGACCGCTATCTCTGCGGACACGACGAACGTGACTGGTTCGTCGCGGCGGTTCCGGGAAACGTCTCCACTGTGCGCGATGCCAGGGAAGCGCTGAAGCCCGACCGCGTACGCCGGGAGCAGCTTATCCGTGGTGTGCCTCAGGGCCATCTTAACCGGCGCCGAAACGAAGCGTTTCTGCGCCAGGGTGAATGGTTCTTTGTCGAAGAGCATGCTCTGCGTGTAGATCGCAACCGAATCCTGCGCAATGAACCTATTCGACGAGGCGGCGGCAAGCCGCATATCGTTGCAGAGGTTTTTCGCTCGGGAGGCGACACGGTCTACGTGCACCGATTGTTTCCCAACGGCGTGCTGCAGGAAGAATACGCCAGAATTATCGCAGGCAACCGCAACATGCCGCCTCGCCAGTGGCGCACCATGATGCGTAATCCAGCGGTCTATGCACGCGGTACCGTGCGTCACCCTGACCACAAGACAATCACGCTGCCCGTCTGGCATCAGGTTCTGATGAACACGGAGACCGAAACGCGCACGATGCGCTCGGTCGCTTTTCTGGATTAATCCAGACTGATCCCACGGCGTTCGGCCAGCATTGCTGAGATATAGCGCATGTCCTGGTTTCCCTTCAAAAGGCGACCGGGACATGCCATTTTTCGTGCCTTACTTGAATGAGATAGCAATCCCGGGGCTGTTTTGGGCCGGGCCCTATGCGAGCGAGTCGAGGCAGGAAGCGAGCTTAGCCCAGCCGCCCTGGCTCATCTGGCTTAGCCTGCTTTCGGGATTTCTCTGGCTGTACATGCTGGTATTGATCCACCCAAAAGTCTCGTGCCTCTTCCACTGGATCTCCCCATACACGTGGCTGCGAATGATGCTTTCAGTCAGATTCTTGATTTGTCCTGCCTGGACAATGCCTAGTTCCTCCCAGGCTTGGCAGAGCGCAAGTCTGATTTCCTCGACCGGATCGCCGGCAAGTATGTAAACGGAGGGAAAAAGCAGAAGCAGGCACTCGGCAGCAGAACGGGCAGTGGAGATGGATGCGTGCGCGTTTCTGATATGCACCAACTCCTCCCAGCGCATTGCGGGCAGGGAGAAATGGGCACTCTCATAGCCGAGCAGAATTTTTTCACCATCAGGCAGGCGAAGGCTGTACCGAGTCTGGTACTCAGCGACATCTGAGTAGACGACCTGGACTGACAAGCCGTTTGGCAACTCTTTACTGAAGAGCGGGCAACCCGACCGTAGATTGTCTACGTAGAATTGGTTTGGCTCATCGGAATCATGCCCGAAGAACTGCGGGATCAACGTATCGGTATCGGACTCGCCTTCTTCATCCGCCATATGCTCGTGATAATGGGCTGACCAGAAGCAAGGCTCATTAAACATCTCATTGTGGCAAGTCTCGTCGTCATCGGAGGGCGCGGAAATTCCCAGACCATGCGCGATGCCGCTGACCTCGATATCCTTTGCATTGGCAATAAGGTGCATCCCAACGAGATCAAGGCTGAGTGTGGAATCATGCTCGGGAAGCATCGGCCACCCTTTGGGAAGCTTTGCCTGCATGGAGCCTACCTGCGTTTTTATTTTTGTCCCATTTTTCATAGGAACGGAGATTTCTTCGGGACCGAAATAGCTTCCGCTTTCCAGCTTTCCCTGGATAGAAATGGCTCCATTCCTGACTTCTACACCTGTGATACGAAGGCCGAAGGGCATATTGCATCTTTATATTCCTTAGACATAGGATGGCAAGGAAGTAACGCCAGTAATGCTATTCAGTCAAACGGGGCCGGGCTATCTCATTAACCCTGTCAATCTGGCGGAAGGTGCTGCGGACGAGTCGGCCACGGAAGTCCCACCTTCCATGATGGGCTGGACGGCGGGCGTGTTCGTTGATGCGGTAGGCTTCCTGGAGAATGGCAGGCCGGACTGGATCTCATCGCTGCGCTAAATGTCCGGACCGTGCGTTCAATCCGTGCGTTACTTTGACCTGACGAACTTTTGCGCGCGCTCCAAAGTGGCAACACTGGTGACGGTAGGGCTGGTCGATACGATGCGTTCATTGAGATCGCCAGTTTTATACCCTGTCTATCAATGGTTGGTCATGAAGTGTTGACATGAACTCACTTTAATGTGACATAATAGGTCATGAAAATAGGGGTTGACTCCGAAAACTTTTCAGAATGGCTCGTTAACGCGACAGATTGCCGCAATTTTGTCTTCCAGGCACTTAATCTTGTGCCACATGATCAGGCTATCGCATCGCTCCCGCAGGCCGAGCATTCCGATGATGGGTGTCTCTTCCTGGGATGCAAACTGGGTCCACGACTCAGTGCAGTCGCCGCGGCTCATCATGCCCTGATTTTCCCGAAGTGGCCGGGCCGCCCGTTTGATCCGTTCCGAAGCTCTTTCTATACGCCCAAAGAGCTTTTCAAGGGATTCATTCCCTCAGATCCGGAGAGCTACTTCAACACGCCGGACTGGCAGAGTTACATCAGCTACATCAAGGTTGATAAGAATAACAAGCCGTTTCGTCCTACCCAGTATGTCGAGGCTGGACCTGACGAGGTGCTGGCACGCAGGTTGCACGACCACTTTATGGAGGAGGAAACGGAAGCTTTTCTCCAGCCGTTCAGGAGGTCTGATAAACCCGGTGCTGTTGCGATTATGGGCGGGCACAACCGGCTGAGAAGCGACGCGATCTATCTGAAGATTGCCAGAATTGCCCGTACTCTAACTCAGAAAGGGTATCTGATTGTCTCCGGAGGCGGACCCGGGCTGATGGAAGCCGCTAACCTTGGCGCCTACTTTGCAGCGTGGGACAGCGAAGCACCCCTGTTGAAAGCTATCGAAAAGCTGAAAGAGGCGGATCGGTACGATAACCCCGAGTGGCTCGTGAAGGCCTGGGAAGTATGGAAGGCAAATCCCACGCCGGATATCACGAAGAGCCGCAGCCTTGGCGTACCAACCTGGTTTTACGGGCACGAACCGCCCAACCTGTTTGCCACACACATTGCCAAGTATTTTGAGAACAGCCTGCGCGAGGAAGGTCTGCTGGCAATTGCTAATGACGGAGTTATCTTTGCCGAAGGCAACGCCGGCACGGTGCAGGAGATCTTTCAGGATGCCTGCCAGAATTACTACACGAACTACGAGATCAAGAGTCCGATGATCCTGCTGGATGAGGAATACTGGAATCCGTCCGGGGCCGGTTCTACTGTTCCTGGTGCCAAGCCTGCCTGGGCACTTCTGGGCGCGCTGGCCAGCGAGGGATCCTTTGACCAGCGATTCCGCGATCTGATGCTGCTGACCAATGATACGGACAAAGTCCTGAAATTCATCAGTGACTTCACCAAAGCCCGGTGTGCTTCCCAGAACAAGCTTACGGTTAAGGTCAAAACTCCATAGCTGGCAGAAGCCAGAGAGCAAATGGTTCTGGTTATGGCTGGCCAGCACGAAGGGATGTGCCGGCGTAATTTGACTCGCATGGGGGGTCCCATGTGCCTGTATCCACAATTCTGAAAATACCGATTGCAAAAATCACACGATTGATGTATTTGTTTTTGCCATTGAACCGAACCTGATGCTTGTTGGGCATTGTGCCGGTCCATTCCCCCAATTTCTTCCGCGATGGTGCAGCGCCCGCCAAGGTTCCAGCTCTATGCTGGCCAAGGAGTAGAGTATCATGGCCAACCCATTCATTTCAGCTAAAGGAGCATGCCGGCAGCGCCGGGGTTTTGCGCTCGTTCTGGTGCTGATTGCCATAACGACTGTGGCCACCATGGCCGTTTTCTTTCTGCTAAGTGCGGGTCGCGAACGGCGCGGCGTTGACGTCTATGCACGCGGCAGCGAAGTGCGGCATCTGGCGGGCGTTTCCGTTAATCGCGTCATCGGGCAGATAAGTGCCGCCACAAAGGAAGGCACTGCAGCCAATCCGGTTTCCTGGGCGTCACAGCCCGGTATGCTAAGGACGTTCGGCACAGACGGTAATCTGAAGAATGCATACAAGCTGTACTCCTGGGACAACATGGTGGAGCCGGGTGCGGGCTTTAGTCCATTTGCTCCCACGGAGTTGCCGCCCGCGGACTGGAAGTCCAGCCCGGCGGCGTTTACAGATCTGAATCAGCCGGTTAACGATGTGTATCCGATCATGGATCCGCGGGCCTCGGGTGTTGTAGAAGGCTTTTCCATCGATTCATCGGACGTTGCCGTATCGGGTTCCGGGCTGGCCGCGCCGATGCCGGTAAAGTGGCTCTACGTGCTGGAGGACGGGCAAATGGTGGCAGGCACGGGCGGCGCAGGCTCTACGGTAACGGTCACGGGAGCGACGGCATCAAATCCCGTCGTGGGACGCGTGGCTTTTTGGGCGGATGATGAGACGGCAAAGGTTAATGTGAACACAGCCAGTGAAGGCGCGTACTGGGACTGGCCTAAGGCTGCGACCTATGACGAGATGCAGTTTGCCGGCAACCCTCCGGTAGGCGGCGAGTTCAATCGTACGCCCGGACATCCTGCCATGACTTCGCTGTCCTCCGTATTTCCGGAGATGGATCCGCAGCAGCGCTGGGACGACGTGGCAACCTATCGCACGAAGTTGTCTGCCATGCTTGGCATTACGCCGCGCATCCCGTATTCGGACGCCAGCTCTCGGGGTGGCACTTATCCCATTGAGACCCCAAACTATAGTTATAACGTCTCGTCGCCTCTGGCCTCTGTTCCGAACACCGCGCTTCCTCTGAAGTCCGATCGCCTCTTTGTATCGCCCGATGAATTGCTGTTTGGATATCCCACGCGAACCCAACTCACCACCGTATCGGCAAAGACGGTGCAACAGCGTGCGTTCTTCCTGACATCATCCAGTCGCGCGCCGGAAACGACGCTTTTCGATACTCCCCGCATCAGTCTGTGGCCGGTGACATGGCCTTATCCGTCAGCCCATTCTCTGGCAACCAACCGCCAGGTTGCGCCCGTGAGCACGGGAACGCCAAACAGCTCGCCCATTTCCGCCAATCCCTGGATGCGTGCCGAAGAACGGCTGCTGGCGTTTGTTTCCACACTCAATAAATCCCGCGCCAACGGCGGTGACCGCTATTTCTTCCAGCGGCAAAATCCGGAAAGCCCGGTATACGACTTCGCTTCTATCACGCGCAACCGCGATCTGCTCTCTTATCTGCAAACGCTGACCGGCAGGCAGATTCCCGGCTATGGAGGAGATTTTGCGACGAAGCTTACACCCCTTGTGCGTGACTACGTGCTAGCCAACACATTGAACTTGGTGCGCTCCCTCGTCAATCAGTACACGCTGCAGAGCGACGGCAAGATGCTCTACTCGTTCACGCCGATCTCCTTCACCAAATTTTTGCGCGCCAGTGGAGGTACTTCGGCGGCCAGGCTGGAGAGCGGAGCGTTTTGTCCTATTCCGTTGAAGATTGACCTGGGCACAGGCCCGCTGGTCACCCTCAGTGAGTTTCCGCAACTGCGTCAGGCGGCGATGGTGTTCTATGCAACCCAGCGCGACAATCCGGTGCCGCCGGTTGTTCCCGGGGGTGCTTCTGTTATCGATACGAACAAGCTGCGCTCGAATCCCTGGAACTGGCAGAATCTGATTAACCTGGACGCGACGAATGGCTACCCAGTGGGCGCTCGCACCACGCAGATGCAGGCGGTAATGCTGCTGGATTTCGCGCCACTGAGAGGGTCTACGCACAACAACCAGCCTGTGTTCTGGGTAAAGATTCAGGGCGGAAGCATGTCGGCAGCAGGCCAGAGCCTTGGCTTTGGGAATGCTGTTGCAAAGATGGATTATCAGGCGGCGGGATCCGGACGCGGCGTGCCCGGTTTCCTGCTTCCTATGCTCCAAAAGTCCGCTACTGGATCGCCCACTGCGATCAAGACCTTTGTGCGTGGAGACGTGAGCAACACCAATTATGGGCTTATCAGCCTGCCTGTTTCGCTGAACCCAGGCGATACGCTGTTCAATTTCAGCGGCGGCAGCCTCACTATCGAAGTGTACGGCATTAAGGATGGCAATCCGGATCTCGACCCAACCTCGGATCCCTCCCTCATGATCGCCTCGTATCCAATCGATTTCTCGACATGGAATGGCTCGCACGGCATTCCCCTTGCGCCCCGCTGGACCTACTACGATATCAAGGACGAAACGCCCCAGCTATTCCCTAATCCCAACTTCCAGGCCTTCGATGCGTCAAAGCCGACGAAGTGGGCGGTGATGGAGATCGCGCCTGGCTACCGTACTGCAAGCGGCAATACGGATCCAGCCATGACAAGCAGCTATCAGTCCATATGGGCCTACTCCGGTCTTTATCCTACAGATCTCACCAAAGGCGGTTGCATCAAGGTGCCCACTACGACAACGCTGTTCGGCAAGACCGTGACCTACGTCTATCGCGACTCTGCCGGTGAAAGAATGACCGACATAAGCAAGCGCGTCAGCTTCATTCCAGGCATCATCAGCGCCACCATTTCGAATGCGGAGAACGGAACCGGGCGCGCTCTGAACGGCAGCGGCGATGGCATCTTTAACTCGGGCTTCCCTGTCATTACGCCGTACGATACGGTGCTATCCATGGTGCCAGACCCTATGGGGCCAGGAGATGGCGATCCCCGGCTGGCCCAGAAGTTTCAGTTCATCCGCGTCGATAACGCGCTTTCTACCGGCGCTCTGCTGCGTCAGGTCATGCCGATCAAGGATTACCCCAGGATCAACAAGCAGTATCACACCATGGGCTCAGCCAATCAGGAACCGGCTTCCACAGGGTATTTCAGCTCTACGGAATACTCCCTGCTGGGCAAAGACCTGGCGCCCAGCGGCATGGCCATGATTGGTGCCAGCAGCCACAGCGGTCGCCTGGGATGGCCCGGCCTTTCTACCAGCGACTCGGATGCGGTAGGCGTTATTACAGCGAAGCCGCAGTTCATGCTGGGCAATAATGACAGCGTGGGCGACTGGACTTCTCAGCCCGGATATCTGCCGGATGGAGGCACTGTAAACCGCGCGGACCAGGATGCACAGGCGCTGGCCGCGAATGGCAGTGGATATCAGACTCCCTACTTCCGTAGCACCAACAGCATGGAAGACGGCCTGGACAGCGCTGCCGCCAAAGGCTATTTCTCGCCCAACAGACAGATTCCGTCTCCCATCAGCCTCTTCGGTTGCCTGCCTTCCAGTCTGACCCAGGGCTGGCAGACGCTCGTCTTTTGCCCCAACCCCGCGCGCGGTGCAACTCACCCGGGCCTGTCGACTCCAGAGGATTTCCTGCTGCTGGATCTTTTCTGGATGCCCGTGGCGGAACCTTATGCGATCAGCGAGGAATTCTCTACGGCCGGCAAGATCAATCTGAACTACAAGATCATGCCTTTCGGCTATATCAATCGCCGCACGGGTCTGCATGCTTTGATGAAGTCCACGATGATCACGGCGGTCAGCAGCAGTCTCGCGAAAGATTATAAATGCCACGATTCCGTAAAAGACATGGCGGACTCCAAGACGCGCTATCAGATCGACGTTAAGGAGACCGTGGATCGGATTGATGGCGCTCTCTTTGAACATGGCGACATCTTCCGGTCGGCAGGTCAGATCTGCCAGATGTGGCTTGTCCCCAGGGGAAGCACGGCCACGAATGTCGAGGCGTTCTGGAACGACAAGAAGCTCACCAGCGACACCGCTCGCGAAGCCCCATACGATCATCTTTACTCCCGTGTTACTACCAAATCGAACACCTTTACCGTGCACTGGCGTGTGCAGGTGCTAAAAAAGGCGCCCGGAACACCGCCCGATGTGTGGAACGAAAAGCTGGATCGCTCGCTCTCAGAGCTGCGCGGATCGACGCTGATTGAGCGTTATCTGGATCCCAACTCCACGACAATCCCGGACTACGCTACCAATCCGAGCGCGGCACCGCTGAGCCAGTTTTATAAGTGGCGCGTTGTGTCAGAATCGTACTTTCAGCCGTAATTTGTTCGCCGTATCCATCCGGGTTTTACCGCCAAAAATAAGTCCGCTGCTCTCCAGGTGTTAGCAGATCTACTCAGGCAGTCTACCTTCTCATATTAAGCGGCAATGAAGGAAAGAGTGATTTTTCACACATCAAAGGATTGATTTCCTGCATGCTTTCCACTACCTTTTTTCTACCAAGACCATGAAGACCTACGTCATGAAAGCTTTCCGCCCCGTATCAGGTTTGTTCCGTGGCACTTCTGGCTTCAGCCTGATTGAGCTTATGTCTGTGATGGCTATCTTTTCCATTCTGGCAGCAGCCAGTTTCCCCTCTGTGAAGGGCGTCATGGACAGCTACAACATATGCGGCGCGGCCGACCTTGTTGAGTCGCAGATAGCGCTGGCAAGGCAGTCTGCCATGAGCCGCAATATAGCGGTAGAAGTCCGCATCTACCGCTACAACGATGGCAACGGTGATGCATGGCGGGCCATGGCGCTGGTGATTCCCGCCGAAGTCAGCGGACGGGCTACGGATGAGTGGGTGACGCAAAGCCTGCATTTCCCCGGCAGCATTATCCTGGAAGACAGCAGCAGCTATTCTTCCGTACTCACCGCCGCGCAGCCTCCGCCCGCCGCAGGGAAATGGACTGCGCCGTGGAGCGGCACTGAATCTTCCACAACGGCGCCTCGCGCTTTGCTCGGCAAGAAGTACGTCTCATTCAGGTTTCAACCGAATGGCTCGACTAACCTGCCCAGCGACAAACCCTGGTGTCTTACCCTTAAGCCGTTGAACAGCAAGCCCGTCTCAGGCCGTCCCGCACCGCACTTCGTCTCCCTGGTAGTGGATTCCATGACCGGCCGGACCTCGCTTTATCAGCCGTAACTGTGCTTGATGAAGTTCTTTCACGAGGGCACGGGATTAGAAAATCACATGTGTGATGTATTGAAGCTATGAATAAACCTTTCTTCTGCACGCAGTTGCGTTTTCTGTTCATGCTGCACATTCTGGCCATTGTTACTGTTGTAATCCTGGCCGTCGGATCCGTGCATGCAGCGGATCGGATCACGCAGTACGGAATCATCTGGACGTTCGATAAAGATTACCCTTCCGGACATTTTTGCACGGGCGACTACTGGGTCGTTGGTCCTGTAAAGATTGTAGGGATAACCACGGATCTGCACGCGCCAGGCTTCGCTCCCAGGCCGGGGGAAGATGGCACTATGGTCAACCCGGGGACGGATGCCAGGCAGGGCTATGACAATCGCCTCACTTCTTACGATGTGACGCTGAACTCTGGCCTGCCCAACGGCAAACCAGTTTCGAAGGAAAATCCGCTTGTAGTGACTGCAGATGCCAGCGTTGTCTCTATGGTGAGCTGGCTTTACAAGTCCGAGATGGATACGGAACCGGGCACTCCCAAATTCAATGGCGGCACAAAAGCGCCACGGCCCGTTACGCGGTCGGGTGCAGTTTTAACGGTGCTGAAATCGGCACCACCTGAGGGCAGCTTTCGCCCAGCCTATGCAGGCACTGATAAGTCGATAAAGTTCAACATCAGTCATCTTGACAAGACCAAACTGAAGAATCTGGCTCCTGTAGGTGAAACTCCTGATCCTGCAAAGATGCTCAGGCAGATCGAGCGTCCCTGGATCGATCACGTGAATGAATACCTGGGCGCCATGATTCATCCATCCGAGAATCTGCCCAACTACGGCCGCGACCTGGCGCTGCTGATGAGTCAGGCGACGCTGCTGCTAAACGTGGACTTTGCGCAATTGCCGGACCGCCCGAGCAAGGACAAGCTGCTTATCGCTGTTGTACAGTTCGGAATCGACTGCACGGGCATAGCAGATAACGGAGGTGGCTGGCCGGCCAATGGAGGGCACGCCCTTGGTCGCAAATGGCCGATTCTCTTCGCCGGGACGATTCTCAACGATCCACATATGAAATCGGCAGGAACCTGGAAGACACGTTTTCAGGAAGATGAGCAGACCTTCTACGTTTCCCAGGCTGAAGTGGCTATGACAAAGAGCGCGGAATGGCGCCCTGACAAGCGCGGCGGCAATCCCACGCCCTACAAGCCCGAAGATATTGGAATGGCGGAGTGGGGCATCACTCACACCAAAAAGCCCCAGGCAGACAACGCCGAGTGGAAAGCAACTTATCGAGGCGTCAATGGTCCCGTCTTCCAGGCTTTTGTGCTGTGCGCCCGCATTATGGACCAGCAGGAAGCCTGGAACCACAAACCTCTCTTCGACTACGCTGATCGTTGGATGAAAATAAGCAACTCCGGCAGCTCCGGAGCTTCCTCCGAAACTGTCGCCCCCTTCGTCCTGAACATGTGGAACGCCGTTGAAGCGAACAAAGGCACCAGCCAGAAGTTAGCTCCGGCCGCTGCCAAAGCCAGGTAATGTTGTCAATGTGGGTCCTCAGTCTGGCCAGATCTGTGCGTAGCGGGCAGGTCTTTCTGACCAGTTTCAATGCTTTCTTTTCCAGCTTGTGAGTACTCAGCCTGATTTTCTGGCCATGCGCCAAATCAGGAGTACCATGTGGGGATGAAGACGTACCTTTGCAACCATAGCTATCTCTTTCTGATACAGCGTCTTGCGGTGGTTGCTGTGATATTTGGGGGAACTGTTGCTCTCCGCCCACTGATTGCGGGGCCTGCGGTAAGCACGATTTACGTGGCACCTGATGGCAATGATCAGGGCGATGGAAGCCAGTCTAACCCGTTTGCCACGCCTCTCCGGGCTCGCGATGCTGTACGAGAGACACTTCGCCGTGGCGTAGGAGCGGAAGTGATACTTCGGGGTGGTACATACCAACTGGCGGAGCCGCTGTCATTGGGCACGGAAGATTCGGGAACCGAGAGGTTGCCCGTTCTGTGGAGGGCTGCTGATGGAGAAACTGTGCGGATTTCCGCGGGTCGCGAGGTAAAAGTAACCGGTACCGGCGCCGCCATTCCAGAGGATGCGCTAAAGCGAATTCCAGAGGCCGTGCGCGAGCGTGTGATGTATGTGGACCTGCGCGGGCAGGGGATTACTGACTATGGCGAAATGAGCGGCGGCTTTGGTAAGAAAGGAAGCCCGGGTCTTGAAGTTTTTGTAGATGATCAACCTACCTGGCCGGCCCGTTATCCTGATAAAGGCTTCATCACTATCACCGAGGTTGTCGGACCTACACCTGTGGATATTCGTGGAACTAAAGGCACGGCTGAGGGAATATTCCGCGTTGAGGATAAACGCGTTGCGAACTGGAAGGATGAAAAGGATGCCCGCGTGATGGGTTACTGGTTCTGGGACTGGGCCGAGGAGCATCAGAAAATCGCAAAAATTGACCCTGAAACACTCACCATTACCCTGGCGGAGCCCTGGCATAAAAGCGGTTACCAGAAGAAGCAATATTTCTACGCCTACAATGTTCTGTCGGAGCTGGATCAGCCGGGCGAGTGGTATCTGGACCGCGCCGACGGCAAGCTCTACCTGCTTGCGCCCTCTGCTGATCCCAGGAAGATAAGCGTTACGCTGCTGCCTTCTGTGTTGCTACTGAAAAACGCCAGTCATATTACCTTTTATGGACTGACGATCGAAGGCGCGCGTAAACATGCGGTGGTGATGAAAGATTCCACGGGATCTTCTCTGAAAAATTGCACCGTTAGAAACAGCGGCCAGTGGGCGGTTCATATCGAAGGAGGTGCGAAATGCTCGGTGCTCAACTGTGATATCTCCGGCACTGGCGATGGCGGAGTTTCGCTTGTCGGCGGTGATCGCAAAACACTGACTGCTGCGGGCCATCTGGTGGAGAAGTGCAGCATTCACCACTACAGCCGCTGGACACGCACGTACCAGCCGGGAATTCGGCTGGAGGGAGTTGGCAACGTGGCGCGGGGAAATCTGATTTACGATGCACCACACCAGGGCATTGCATTTGGCGGCAACGATCAGTTGATGGAGCTGAATGAGATTCATCACGTCTGTCAGGAGACGAACGACGCGGGTGCAATCTATGCGTGGAACGACTGGGCGGCGCGCGGCAATGTGATCCGCTACAATTACCTCCACCACGTGAACGGCAAGGAGGGCAAAGGTGCCCATGGTGTCTATCTGGATGACGGGTTCTCCAACGCTCAGATTACCGGGAATGTCTTTCAGGAGGTAGCGGGTGCCGTGCTTCTGGGCGGTGGACGGGATATTCAGTTGACAAATAATCTCTTTGTCCATTGCGTGCCCAAAGTAATCCAGATCGATGCCCGCGGTCTGGACTGGCGCGCTTTCGGCTTTGATGAGCTGAAGCAAAAGCTGGAACAGTGGCCCTACAAATCAGCACCCTGGAGCACACGCTATCCGGAACTGCCCGCTATATTGGACGAAAACCCGATGGCGCCCAAAGGCGTCGTTGTCTCCCGAAACATCACTGTGGATGGCGGAAAGAACGACCTTCATAACAATGCCCTGCCCTGGATAAAGATAGAGAATAACCTCTTTACAGCGCCACCGGAGGTACTTTCGAAGTCAGCGGGTCCAGGCGGCATTCCGCAGGTGGACACCGCCAATGATAAGGTAAAGGAACTTGGATTTGAACCTGTTCCGTGGAAGCCTGCCGGGCATCAGTCCAAAGACTGATACCGCTTAAAGAGAAAAGCGCTGGCGGCCACAGTGGAGATCCACGGACTGGTCGCCATGCTGGATTCTGCCCATAACGCCATCGGGAAGGGATACCTCGCCGCGAAGCAGAGAGCCTTCGCGGCGTATCTGCAGAACGATTTCACCGCTTGGGTGAACCATTGTGCCGCTGGCATAGGTAAGACTGCCGAGCTGCGGTCGGATAGACACGGTGCGGAATCCGGGAGAGGAAGGACGGATTCCCAGAATCGTGGCGAAGAAATGGTAAATCGGGTGTGAGCCCCACGCGTGGCAGTCGGATCGCGTGGGTTCGGGGCCCTCGGGTGTGGTAAGCAATCCGCGCTCCGGCAGGCTGTGCCAGAGATCGAGACGTGACAAAAGTGCATCGGTATTCCCGATCAGTCGATACGCTTCGAAAAGATAGTGCGAGTAAGAGATTGTGGTGCGCGCCAGGTTGGAATCGGCCAGCAGCGAGGCGGGGAGACGGCGGGAGCGTTCAGGATCCAGGCAGCCGCTCAGGAGTGCTTCGCATTGCGTATGCTCGGAGTAGCTGGTGTGGTCCTCGTTATCCGCGAAAACGGACCGCTCTTCGACCCAGAACGCATGGGTTAGGGCCGCGGCCAGTTCAGCAGCGCGCCGGCGAAGACGCTGGGCCAGTTCGGGTTCTCCGTGAGCGGTTTCGAGTTCAGCAGCGCAGCCCAGCGTACGTACAAGCTGCCAGCCTATAATGGCGCTGCGGTCGTCACCTGGCGCAACACCTCCCCACGCAGGCACCCAGTCGACGAAATTCCAGCCCATGGGGATCTGCAGCAGACCATCACTCCCAATGTAACTAAGGAATGCTTCCGTAATCGCCCGCACACCGGGCAGCATGGAGCGCACGAATGCTGCGTCATCGCGCCAGAAGGCGAACTCGCGCACCATGGTGATCCACAAGAGCGAGTAAGGGGCAATGATAAGGGTGTCGCGTGCCGGCCAGCGAGCGGCGGTCAGGCCTCCGGGCTGCCGTGATGAGTCGAACAGTCGCAACATCTTGCGCACCAGACGATCGTCGCGCATCAACACATATCCGGCCAGGCTGGTCTGGACGCCATCACCAGCCCACATCATTTGCTCATAATAGGGCCCGTCAATCGGTGCGTCGTGGCTGGAAGCCTGCAGCGCCCGCACGCCCAGCTGAATGATTGCTGCCAGGCGGGCATCGCTTGCCTCAAACGTGCTTTGAACCTCCCACGGATAGCGTGTCGTACGCACAGCAAAACTCTCAATCGTCAGCGGATCTGTGGTAGTGCGTACCCGCACCTCCACATAGCGCCCTGCGCTAACGTGGTCCGCCGAGTAATGCAGGGTCTCCGGCCCATTGGGGTAAAAACGGTCGCCGTATCCAACGAAATACTTTCCATCAATCTCGTTGCGGTTCCCCTTAGTTTTCGCATCTGCCTCATGAAACAGCGATTCCGCCCATGAGACGCGAACACTACTTCCGCGCGGACCGTGCAGCGTCACCTCGGTAAACCCACATACGTAGTCCTGCATGTCTACGATAACCTGGAGCGACGTATTGGGCGGGATCTCAAGAGAAGACTGCCCGCGCACAAGCTTTTCCCAGCATTCTGTCTGCTCGCCACCGGAAGACAGATCCACTCTGGGCGTATCGCTTACCTCAATCTTGCTTTCCTGATTCAGATTCCTGACATAGCGTACCTTCCCTGGTACACGCTCCTGCTCCTGCATGGGAGGCAGCGTAGCAGGAGTCAGAAGATGCACGCCTGGAGCATAGCGATTCCGAGTCGAGGCATTGGAGCCAGGATGCAGCACGGCAACGGGTGCCCAGCCTTCACCTTTTCCGTGTTCCCATCCCCAGGAAATATCTCGTCCATGCATGACGGTGCTGTAACCGACACTGAAGAAGTCATGCGCAAAAGGCTTTACGAATTCGTAGCCGCTCAGAGTCTTCACCTGCCAGGGTGCGGTTCCAGTGGCAAGCAGAGGAATCTGCGCGATATCATCGGGCGACAGCAGAAATCCATTACAGAGGCTCATCTGCGAGCGAGGCGCCGCCGGGCCAAGCGCCCAGACTTTGGCGACAAAAGTGTGTTCTCCTGGCTCCAGCGTCAGATTGTATGACTCAAAGAACCAGTTACGGGCATCTCCACGTTCCGGCCCCCGACCAAGCCTCACGCCATCAAGATAGAGCTCGTAGCCCTCATCGGCCGTCACATGCAGCAGAGAGGAGAGTTGCTTTGCCGCGGTGAATATGAGCCGATACGCACAGATATAAGGCTTTGGAAGCACAGCGCCTCCGGGCAGTCCCACCCAATTCGCGGGCCATATTCCTTTGTCTATCCAGCCTCGGTTTAGATCCAGGTCGGTGTACGGCTCGCGTTCAATGATGGTTCTCATTCCTAAAGGTGGGCTGTTACTGCGGCAGGCGATTATATCGATTGCCGCGATGATGCTATCTCAATTATAGATGTTGAACCGCTTAAGCCAGCTTAAAACGAACGCGTTGATGCGGACTTTAAGCCTGAATTGTGTCAACATTGGTACATAATTCCAGGAATAAGGGGCTGTGCTAAGAAGTCTGATGAGTATTGGGTCAGTTCGACTATTTCAGTCTCAATCCCGGCGTTCCTCAACCTCCGAATATTACACAAACTGATGAGTACAACCGAATCCAGTGTGCCGCCACCGGTGGCATTAACCCAGGCTGGTCTGATAACGCGATTTGCAGCCATTGGGGCCGTGCTCGCGGCGATTGCAGGGCTGTTTGCCTATGCGGGGGGATGGCTCACGCCTCGGGCTCTTACTCCAGCTTCGCTGATCAATACGTTCGAGACATTGAACGGTCAGCATCCGGGCTTTCGTCGGAATCACGCCAAAGGAGTCTGTATTGCGGGATTCTTTGAGGGTAATGGACAAGGAGGAGCGCTGAGCAAAGCCTCCGTATTTCGGGCCGGCAAGGTTCCGGTGATTGGTCGCTTTGCGTTTGCCGGCGGCCAGCCTTATGCTGCGGATGCCGCAAAAACAGTACGCAGTATGGCGCTTCTGTTCCAGTTGCCCGGTGGCGAAGAATGGAGAACCGGCATGAACAACATCCCGGTTTTTCCGGTCAATAACGTGCAGGCATTTGCCGAACTGCTGGTGGCGACAGCTCCGGTCGCAGGGACAGGAAAGCCGGATCCGGCGAAGGTGAAAGCGTTTCAGGCTGCGCACCCGGAGTCGGCCAAAGCCATGTCAATTATCGGCGGTAATCCGGTTTCGTCGGGCTTTGCGGACACCACCTACAACAGCCTCAACGCATTCGTGTTTACGAACGCCAAGGGTGAGGTGACGCCTGTGCGCTGGTCAATGGTTCCAGTGCAAACCGTAGTGCCGCTTGATACCACCGCCCCGGCCAAAGCGGAGAAGAACTATCTGATGGACGAGCTTATCGCCAGGGTACGTCAGGGGCCGTTGCAATGGCGTCTGATCGTGACGATTGGTCGTCCTGGCGATCCCACTGCGGATGCGACGCTGCCCTGGTCTCCCGACCGCACGCGCGTGGAAGTAGGGACTTTGACAATCGATCGCATTGAAAGCGAGGACACCAGCCCGGCCCGGGATATTAACTTTGATCCACTGGTGTTGCCCTACGGTATGGCAGGCTCGGATGATCCGTTGCTAAGTGCCCGTTCCGCCGCATATGCCAAATCCTTCACGCGCAGAGAAAGCGAACACAA
>JBGGNE010000070.1:0-3885 GCA_041287705.1 Methylacidiphilales bacterium
GTCCGCTATGCCTATAACCTCAACGATAGAGCGACATAACCCCTCGCGAAAGTACGCCGGTCAGGAAAGATAGCTGGTGCATAACAGCCGCGCCCGTCGGAGCAGTCGCCACCTCACAAAAGCCTGCTTCCAACTTCGTCACATTCATTATCGATCCGCTGAACGCACGCACAACAACGTTCCAGCCATAGGGAGTGTTGTTGTGCGTGCGTTCAGCAATAGCAGAAACGAAGGATTTAGTCACCGCAACACCAGGATACTACAGTTTGCAAAGGAAGCGTTTCTCGGGAACTGAGGCTGGGGTTGCGACTGTTACCGGGCCGTGAGGCCAGCTGAGCTTTGCCGCATTAATCCTGGCAGCAAGCGCGTTTTCAGGATTTAATGCATAAAATGCCTTTGTTTACCGCAATTCTGGCCTATGGTGAATATCGATGCTCCTTGATTTTCAGGTATCCAACTTTCGCGCCTTTGCCAAGCCTGCGCTGTTTAGCCTGGCAGCGAGCAATTACGATGCGTCCAGTCTGCCGGGGAATATGATCACGCCGAAGCTTCCCGGCATCTCGCGCATTAAGTTCCTCCGTGGCGCTGCGGTGTATGGCGCCAATGCGTCTGGAAAATCGAATCTGATCCGGGCTATCTTTTACTTGAAGCGGTTGGTACGTCAGTCTTACAAGTCCGAGAGGGGCGAAGAGCTGCCGCACGATCCTTTTCTTTTGAATGAAACGTCAAAGCATGAGCCAACGCTTATTGCGATTCGTTTTGTCGCGAAGGGGATCCGCTATCATTACGAATTGGCTTTCACCGCTCAAAGGGTTCTGGAGGAATCTCTTTCAGCATTTCCGAATGGCATTGCCCAGTTGTGGTTCCGCAGACAGTGGGACGAAGAGAAGAATGACTACGTCTATAGCCCGGACAAGTCCGAGTATTTTATCATCCGCAGTATAGATAAGGAGACGAGTAAGGAAAATGCCCTGTTTCTTTCCACTTTAGGCAATTTAACTAATCATCCTAAAATCGGTGATGTGTACGACTGGTTTCGCAATAGACTTGCTGTTATCAATCTCAGCGAAAGCTCTGAACTTGAGCATGCGAATACATTAAACCGATTTAAAAAAGACAAGCAAGGGATACTTCGCTTTTTAAAACAGGCAGATCTTGGCATAACAGATATCAACCTTCAAAAGAAACCTCTCCCAGAAAAAATATTGGAATCTTTACCTGAAGAACTTCAAAAGCAAACTAGGGGTGAATATGTCGATGTTATTTTTTCGCATCGAGGTGAAGGAGGAAAAGAGTACAATTTAGGTTTAGAGGATGAATCCGTGGGAACAGGACGTTTTTTTGCCTTAATTGGTGCATGGATGGATTTGATTGAAGATGGTAAAGTACTTTTTCTGGATGAACTGGAGACGAGTCTTCATCCCCTGTTAACGCGAGAGCTGGTTCGCATGGCAATGGACCCGAATATTAATACAAAGAACGCCCAGATTATTTTCGCTACCCATGATCCACTCCTTCTAGACAGAACTTTGTTGCGACGAGATCAGATCTGGCTGACGGAAAAGACGGATGAGGGAGACTCGATTCTCTATGCGTTGAGCGAATACAAGAATGCTCCGAATAACCGGGAATCGCTGGTAAGAGGTTATCTTTCCGGACGCTACGGAGGCGTACCTTTTATTCCCGAAGGGTTAATGTAACGTCCTTTAGTCTACTCCCTTACCTTCATTTTCATGAGCAAGAAAGAGAAGCCTAAAAGCTACTTTGGCGGAGGATGCATTCAAGCGCCGATTGATCGAGTCAACACTCAGACAACAGCGCCTAAATCCATTCTGATTGTAACAGAAGGCCAAATCACTGAGCCTTCCTATTTTCGACACATTGCAAAACACTGGAACTTGCATCCTCACGTGGCCAGCATTGAGCCGGGCGGCGAAGGCATTCCGTTGAACCTCGTCAGAAAAGCAAAGAAGATTCAGAAAGAGAGAATAAAAAAGGAAAAGAGCAACCAATTACCGTATAATCAGATCGCTAAGTTTGATGAAACATGGATTGTCTTTGATACCGAACACGCCGCACGGCAGAATCGCCTGGAAGATGGTGTGGAAGAGGCCAAAAGATGCGATTTCAAAATTGCGCATTCCACACCTTGCTTTGAGTTCTGGCTGGTCCTTCACTATGCATTGCGCGCTCCCCCTATGGAGACGTGCGACGAGGCATGCCGACTCTTTGAAGAAGTCGCGCAATTGAATGGGAACAGCTACAGTAAAGCAAATGGCGCCGCACAGGAGTTGATTACAAGGCTGATGCCGCTGACGACGGAGGCGGTAAAGAACGCCTGCCGGCAGACGCAACAACAACGGCATGAAGATTTTCCGCCCAATCCCTCTACGGCTGTTCACCTGTTGCTTGCTTCGATGCACGATACTCTTCCAGAACTCCTGAAGAAGCGTTATCCGCTACTATAATGCCGTTTGACCGCATTAAGGTGTCCGAAACCGGGCGATCGGAGTCCTTCCCACCCAGGCAGCGCAGCTCCGGCCGGAAGACGTTCATTGCGACTCCTGACGGGGCGGTCTTTTGCGGCATTATTCGCGAAAGCTGCATAATACTGGAACGATTCCGGGACTATTGGCGCTTGGCTAAGTGCTTAGCATTAACAGAACGAAGAGAACTATCCACTTCACCGGGCATGGCTACGCAACTTCGGGGCGTATGACGTCGACGCCGAGTAGAACGGCCATGGCGTTGGTGGTCGCGGGGTACTGGGCAAGTAAAGAGCTGGCGGCCAGGACTTGCGGCGAGGTAGTGGTGGGCAGAGGCTTGATTATGGTTTCATTCGCGGGGCTGGCAGAATGGACTTGCGATTGCGATTGCGATTGGGCTTCCCAGGGTGGTGTCCACGGCTGAAGATCGGACAACGTGCGAGGGAACAGAGCCCCCGCTTCCTTAATCAGGATGGGGAGGGAGGCGGCGCCGTGGGTGCGCAGTACACGGAAAAGTTGGGGAAGCCACGGCATGAGCTTTGTCTCAGGCAGTTCGGCGAATGTGCGGCTGAGGAGTTCTACGGTGAAGCCGGTCAGGCCTGGTGCAAAAGCCAGCCCGAGGAGGAAGCCGCTGAGATATTCGGGCAGGCGAGGCAGCAGCAGTTCGTTGGCCAGCACGTTCTCAAAGTAAGCCCGCAGGTCGGCAATACGTCGTAACTGCAGAACGTTCTCGGCACACCAGAGCAGCCCCAGTTTTACAGGATCATCGGCAGTGGAGGCCTGGCGGACGGCGATGAGCAGTTCGCTGCGTTGGCAACCAAAGGATAAGGCCAGACTTTCGAGCGTGAAGATGAAACGCAGCATGGAGGCGAGGTCCTCCGGCTTGACGCCCCGATCCGTGAATGCCAGCGGGAGCTGCGCGCAGTAATGGCGGTAGCCGGTCTGAACGAAGTTACCCAGCCATATCGGAACGCCATCGGATGTTCCGCGGTAGTAGTGCACGAGTTTTTGCGTGCGTGAGTAAACTTCTGGCGCGTCGCCGACGTTGTCGGCACTGACAAGCAGATGGGTGGCTCTCGCGCCAAAATCCTCGGCCAGCCGCTCGCTGCGCATGAGGAGCAGGCACTTTTCGATGACATCGAGTGCCACGGAAGTTGTCGCCTCGGGGGCGTACGCGTCTGCGGTCAGGCGCCGTTCAAGGACGCTCTCTACGGTAATGCCCTCATACCCAAGCTCGACAAGCTGGCCCTGGAACTTGCCCAGGCTGAGGTCCCAGCTCTCCTGCTCAGTGTTCTGCCCAAGCACGAGCTGGCCCATGATCGGTCGAACGGCCAGGGGGACCAGGTAGCGCAACTTCCATAATAGCTCGGAGCAGGCGCGGTACTCCGGGTGCGCGCGT
>JBGGNE010000071.1:0-4438 GCA_041287705.1 Methylacidiphilales bacterium
AGCCTCGTACGCACAGGATTTTTTGTCAAGGGCAAGGCGCGAGGAGGGAGCATATTAGAATAATATGTGACCGACGAGCAACGCAATGATTGACAAAAAAGACATGCGAACGAGGCTCAGCTTGATCGCTCATTAGAATAAGACCAATCGCAGACGTTAATTGGTACAAATCCTGGGTCGCTTTTGGGCGATAGCAGCGTTGCGCTTTCGGTCATGCATTATTCTCATGCACTCACTCAATCGCGCCTTGCTCTCATCCCCAAATCGATCCCAGTCTTTGTACCAATTAACGTCTGCGAATGGTCTAAGAAGGGCATGAATGTCTCTCATTCATTTCCGCACCACCTTTAATCACACTCTACGTCTGTCCGGCGGGTGTTTCTGAGTTGAATGTTGTCGGATACCGTCTATATCACATACAGCATCCACATCGATCTTCGGGCGATTCTTCTTCATTCGCGTGCACATTATTTTTTCCAATCCATGGGGATTTCTGGCGCTGCTGGGCATACCGGCGGTGCTTGCTATCCACTTTCTGCAGCAGGAATCGCGTACGGTGCGGGTCAGCACCCTCTTTATGCTGGAGGCGCTTGCGCCCGAAAGCATGGAAGGGCGACGGTTTCAGCAGTTGCGCAACTCCGTGCCGCTTTGGCTGCAACTTCTTGGCGTGCTTCTGCTTACATGGCTGATTGTTCAGCCGCGTTTTCTTACCGCCGGGTCCACCCAGCGTATCACCATTGTGCTGGATAGCGCGGTCTCCATGCGCGCGTTTCAGGCGGAACTGCCCGCTAAACTGGCGCCGCGCCTGCGGGAGATCTCCGGCGCGGCCGAGAAGACCGAGTGGCTGCTGATGGAGAGTGACACGACGAAACCCACGCTCTACACCGGCCCGCATATGGCCGCGATGCTGGCCACGCTGGACAAGTGGAAGCCTTCCCTGGGCAGTCACGATCCCGGCCCGGCGCTGCGGCTGGCGCTGACTTCCCCCACGCGCAAGGGCATGGTGGTGTATGTCACCGATGAAATGACGGAAACGCCCGTCGGCGTGGATCTTTTTGCGATTGGGCGACCGATTGCCAACGGCGGTTTTACCGGCCTTCGTATTGAAGGCGGCGACAGCGCAAGCCCGACGTGGCAGGTGCTGGTAAAGAACTTCTCCGCCCAGCCCATGAAGCGGGAGTGCACAATTTCGTCCCCCAACGTAGCCCCGACAGTGCAGGTGGTGGAGCTCGGGCCCGGCGAGGCGAAGGCCGTTAAGGGTGTCTTTCCGCCCAATATCAACAGCGTCGAGCTGAAGCTGAATCCCGACGAGTTCACTTTCGATGACTCGTTCTTTATTGTGCGGCCGAAGCTGAAGCAGCTTTCCATCTCCATACAGGCAGGTGAAAC
This sequence comes from Methylacidiphilales bacterium, assembly GCA_041287705.1. GTDB lineage: Bacteria > Verrucomicrobiota > Verrucomicrobiia > Methylacidiphilales > UBA1321 > LW23. Next base: position 1,390 of record JBGGNE010000071.1, read on the forward strand.
GGCCAATTTCTTCCGCAAATTTGCAGACAGTTTCCTGGCGGCTCGCATTGTGGCCCGAAGCGAAGGCCCGGATCTGCAGCTCGGCACGGTGCCTGTCGCCAGCTTTCTTAAGCCGGCCGCTCCCGCACCACCTGCCGCACCGGCGCCTGGCAGTCCTGCTCCTCCCGCCGCGCCTGCATCACCTGCGCCGGCCGCGCCTGCCGCTGGGGCGCCTGCGGTCAGCCAGGTTCAGGGTGCTGGCGTGTTCATGATTGCGGATGTGAAGGATCCCAAAATTCCGACCGGCCCGATGCTGGTGGAGCGCTCGCCGCTGACTCAGGGTCTCTCCTTCAACGGGCTGCTGGCGAAGAACTCCGCGCCAATCGTGCTGCGTCCGGAGGATCAGGCGCTGGTGTGGATCGGCGATCGCCCTATCATTTTCCGCCGGCTGGAGAACGGGAAGCCGCAGCTCTTTCTTAACTTTGACATTTCCAGCTCGCAGGGCGAGCAGTCCGCTGCGCTGGTAGTGCTGATGTCGCGTTTTGGCGAGGCACTGCGGCAGGCGAAGATTGCGCCGCAATCGATGAACTACGATACGAGCCAGCGCATGTACGTCGCCTCGCGCCCCTCCGATGGCAAGGTCTCCGTTGCGCCTGCCCAGGGACCCGCCCAGGAGTTTACCTCCACGGGCGAGCGCACGGCGCTGCGTGCTCCGGAGGAGCCCGGCCTGTTCACGGCCAAGCAGGGGGGCATGGTGCTGATCGAAGGCGCGGCATCCTTCTCCGATGCCCGTGTGCTGGATTTCACCAAAGCCACTACCTACGACGGGCTTCAGGGCAAAACCGTGGAGTTGCTGAAGCAGAATACTTTTGAGGATGCTTACCAGCCGATCTGGCTGTGCATGCTTACCGGCGTTCTGCTGGCCAACTGGGCGTGGCTGGGTCGCAGACGTACGCTCTGACTTTTCCCTGAAACCAACAGCCAGCCACCCTGCCTAAAGATATGATAACGCGTCGCAAGCTGATGGGGTACGCCGCCGCCGGTGCCGCATCGGCCGCCCTGGCTTCGACTGGCTCCGGGTTGCTCGGACAAAGTCTTTCTCCCCCCGCACCACCAGCGCCTGCTCCGGCACCCGCGCCCGCGCCCGCGCCCGCCGAGTCCGCGGACGGCATGGAGCTGCTGCTCGACCACGTGATGTTTGTGACCTACCACAACAACACGTTGCTGGAGGAGGTGCATGAGTCCTGGAAGAAGCATCAGACGGGCAAGACCCATATTGCGCCGCAGCAGACCGATTACCGGGGAGTCTACTACCAGAGCAAAAGCTTTTACGTGGAACAGCTTTCCACTATTTCCGGCGAGTATTACTGGAGCAACTGCGTCTATGTCGTGCTGCCGCAAAAGTACTGGGGATTCTATGACAAACCGGCCATGGTTACCCGGGACATGCTTATCCCCAGCTACGGATGTGGATACCAGATCGTGAGTCCGGATTTTCCCACCCTGAATGCCAAGATAAGCAAGGATGTGACCTATGATGGCTTCACCATCCTGGTTTCTCCGACGCTGGAGGCGAGTCTTAAGACCATGGCCGGCCAGAAATGGAAGCTGCCGGCAGGCAAGATAAAGGTGCACGAGAAGCTGCTGCACCCTTATGACATTGCCGTTGTTAACGAGAAAAATAAGCTGATAGGCCCGCTCTTTCAGTCCAACTTTGCTCTTAAGGAATACTGGTAGGCCGCCCGCGCGCAGCCCTGCAGAGCCCGACATTTCTCCCTATAAACTGACTTCGCAAGGTATGACAAAACGTGTAGAGTTTTCAGACTGCTTTCCTATCCCCCGCGCATGAAATTCCTTGCCCTAGAATGGCTTATTTTTGTTCCACTGCTTGTGCTGGCCGGGTGGTACTTTCCGCGCCTGGGCCTCAGCAGGCCGTGGCGTCTGGTAACGCTGGCCTTTGTGGTGCTGGCGTTGCTTCAGCCGCAGATTCGCAAGATCAGCGCGGGGCTGGATCTCTATGTGCTGATTGATCGCTCCAACTCCGCCTCGGAGCCCATGACGGACAGCCTGAGCGAGTGGATGGGCATTCTGGAGCGCAGCAAATCGCCGCAGGACAAGATCGTTCCGGTGGACTACGCCGAGGTGGCCATTCTGCAGGAGCGCAACACGGGCGGGCAATATCCCGCAGGTCGCGACGCCACGCGCACCGCCCAGGCCGTGCAGTTCGCGCTTTCCCAGATGCCGGCGGACCGCGCGTCCCGCATTCTGCTGCTTACGGACGGTTACAGCACCGAGCCGCTCGGCGATCTTTCCGAACGCCTGACCCGCCAGCGCGTTCCTCTTGATTACCGCCTGGTCGGCGCCGAGCTTAAGAACGATTACCGGGTGCAGGAGTTTGATGTCCCGACCCGCGTCCGCCAGGGCGAGCCCTTCTTTATTTCGCTGGTGGTGACCGGCACGCCCGATGGAGTGGTGCAGTACGAGGTGTATCGCGACAAAGCGCGCATGCGCATCAAGAAGCAGAAGGAAGGCGAACCGGATAAGCCCGACACCATTGAGGTGAAAGACGGGCGCGCCGTGATGCGCCTCTCCGACACGCTGGGCTCCGGCGGCGCGCACCTGTACGAGGTTGTGCTGACTCACGCGCTGGATAAACGCACAGGCAACAACCGCGCTTCGCGCTGGGTGGAGGTCACCGCGGGCCCTCGCGTTATTCTTGTGACGTCGTATGTCAACGATCCGATGATCGACGTGCTGCAAAAGCAGGGCTTCACGGTCGAAGCGGTGAGCGATTACCAGAAGCTCAACGTGGGTATGCTGACCGGCGCGCGCGGCGTCATCATCAACAACGTGCCTGCGTACAAGATTCCCGGCGCGTTTCTGGAGGCGCTGGATTTTTACGTGACGAATCAGGGCGGCGGCCTGCTGATGACGGGCGGACGTTTCTCGTTCGGCTCGGGCGGTTACTTTGGGTCGGCGGTGGATCAACTGCTGCCGGTCTCCATGGAACTGCGCGAAGATCACATGAAGCTGAGCGCGGCGGTGGCCATTGTTATCGACAAATCGGGCT
>JBGGNE010000072.1:0-7684 GCA_041287705.1 Methylacidiphilales bacterium
TTAATAATCTTATCTTCGTCATCAAATGAGATGGGGTTGGAAGAACCCGTTTCCGGAGGCAAATCAAAGATGAACTCCATATGCTTTTGATGGCTTGGCTGTCCGGTAAATACCAGCCTTCCGGTGGCGGCGCCTTTGCCAATATCTGTAGCTAATGCATAATGAAGCTGGAGCTTTCGTATGGTATGTCGGGCAGCCTGGTTAATCACCTCTCCAGGCGTAAATTTGATATCGAGTGGCGCGCCAGCATTGCTCCATCTTTGGTATTTGGCCTGGACCGAATTGGCCTGATTTTTGGTATCAACGAAATCTTGCCGTCTGAGTGGTCTTCTGCTCCCGGTTGTCAGTTCTGCCAAAGCGCTTTGCTCTACCCGTTGATGCAGGCACTCGAACAAATGCCACGTTTCATTCTCGCGGCGCAACCAGCCAGATTTGGAATGAAAGTGAATGGGGGCGTTTTTATTTCCCGTAACAAATCGCTTTTGATAGGCAGGCAGATTCAAGTCTCGAACCGAATATCGATCATCTTCAGCCGCCTCTCGGAACGACCCCATTGATGCGATTTTCAGGACGTTGCGAATCGCCCCTTTCACGGACGTGGCTGGAATGGAATAACGGTCGCCCGACTTGCAAAACGAAACCCAAGCATCAAATAACTTCTGTTCCTCAGTCGTCGGCTGATTTCTGCTGGAAGAATGAAACTGCTTCAGATAATCGGTCTTGCCCGGCGCTTCCGGTTTCTCCGCTTGATTGCGCACATAAATCGGGCGTAATGCCTCGATCTCGATCTCCAGTTCCCCACTGAGCCCGTCATTAAATGGTATGTCTTGGGAGACATCTTTGGCCCATTCCGGTTGAAAAACGAAATTTTGCTGGGGCACAAAATAGTAGGGGGAAGGAATCTTATCCATGGTGCTTTGCCGACCCCCATTGTCTTGGCGGGGCCGCTGATCTCTCTGATTATGCTGGGGCATAGTAAAATTATTAAATCTTAGAGTCGCACAACTCGTGTTCCAATAAAGCGGCTTGCGATGGGCCGAAACGGCTCATCCTTATCCGCTTCCCACGCGACTTCATATTCCAACAAAGTCGGGGGCTTCGTATCCGCCCTAAGCAGGCCTCGTCTTTCCAGAAAGGCATTGTCCACATTGTCTTTCCGAACGATTTTCACGGCGATCCACCCTTTTCCATCATGGCGAAGGCGGTACGATTCATCGGGATCAGCAATGTGGAATTCTGCCGCCAGGAGGATGCCTTCTGGCTTCGACTTCGGGGAACCGGAATCTACCCAAACGTTTGCGCCGGAAAACTGAGCCCAGCCTGTGGCCTTCATTCCACACAGTTGCTCAAACCATTGTAGAGCGGTCTCGGAATCTGAAATCGTTTCGCCGGCCGCGGTTGCCAGAGAGACTTTGCTTTCAGCAGTACACCCAAGTTCTTTCAACTGGGAAATAAATGGATCACTCATGGTTTATGTGCTCTTGAATATGCCATAGCCTCGCCCCGAATGCGCTCCGAGGGCCAGGCGCCCTTGTTTCAAGTCTCGCAGCGCTTCTTCAAACGCCCGCCGAGCTTTTGGGTCAGCCTCTCCGCGCATATGTATAGAGAGCGGAATGGTTATTCCGCCCGGAGGGAGAGGCTGGTCGTTGAATAGCGCGCTGTCCTTTGCTCCGCCCGTAAAAGGGTTTATCGCGACGTGATTTTGTATGGGAGCGGTTTGAAGACTGCTTTCAGGAATGAACAGATCATCGATAAAGACCTTTCCTGGTTTTGGGTTGGCTGCAATTGTCCCGAAAAGGTCACTCATGAGTGTCTCAATGTCGGTCTCCTGCGGTAGCCCGGCAAAATTGCGCCCCAGCCGATTCGCGTGAAATCGAGTGCGATGGGCAAGAGCTCCCTTGATTGAGCTGCCAGTAATTATCCAGCCCTTTTGAACGCGTCCACCTCCACCGGTCCAGCCAATGCTGGTGCCCCTGACCGGGGCGGAATCGGCGGAACTACTGCTGCCGCCTCCCAACATCCACAAAGTGTCTGCAGTTAATTTGCATGACAGGGAACAATCCCACTCAGGCAGTTGTGGAGGTGGCAGATCTTCAGTGGCTTGTTCTGGTGCTTCTTTCCAATTGATCTTAAAACTGCCAAGGCCACGCCGTGTTTTTCCTCCTAGGCGAAGTCTGGGAGCGTTCAATACACTTACTAATTTGTGCCAATCGCTGTCTTCACCAATTTCAATTTTGAGATGTTCTTTCTCGTCCGCAATGTCGTTTTCGATGGACGTGATGAAACGGAGTCGCACAGTGAAGTGGTGCCCAGCGCTTACGACCAGTTCGTCGAATTTTCCGCGGCTTTCGGCAACACCGCGATCATTTAAGCGAACATGGTCGCGCAGCATCGGACGAGCGGCGTCTCGCAGCACGGGATCGGAATCTCGTTGAATGGATGTAAGCCATCCCGTCACTGGGGTGTCGTTCTGATCGTGAATGACGCCCCAGCTCACGCTTAACCGCCCCCCGCGGCCAGTACCCTTATTGGAGAGACTGGAATAGCCGAAGATGCGTTTTGCGATTCCCTCGCCGGCGGCCTCCTCTACTGCAGCCCGCAGCATCCCCTGAATCGATGTGCCTGGGATGCCTGGCAGGCCGTTGCAATCACGAACAACTCCCGCGTCAGAATAACCGTCTGGTTCACCAGTGCCAATGTGAAGTGGCGTGAGCAGCTCCAGCACGATTGTGCATTCGCGCTCTATAATTTTCTTGGCCTCGCTCATATATTTCTATTCCGTTCCTGGCGTTTGTCCGAGGCCATCAATCGGCATGCCGCACGAAAAGCTGCCAATTCGAGCTGGGGGGCTGTCTCGCGGCCAATGCATTCGCGGACCGCGTGCGCCAGACTTTTCTGTTCGCCCTTTTTCCACTCCTGCTGCTTTCGACCGTGGCCAAATATCGTGTTGTCGTCTGGGATCTCGGGATCACCCAACCTCTGAATGAGTTCTTTTATATCCCTACATTCACGAGCGACGTCATCCAGTCTGCCCCACTGTGATGCGCTGATGGCTGCTTTTTGCCTGCGGGCAATCCGTTTCCATTGTTCCCCCCATTCCCGAGCCAACCGCATGGCTTGAATGTCAAATTGCTTCTCGTTGTGGCGGTCGTTAATCCAAACAGTGAGGTCTTCCGTAGTCGTATTGGCTACCTTATATGGAGCCGAATCGGGAATCGGTTTTCCATGATGGGTGAAGAAAGGGCGTCCATCTCTGGTGCTCCCCATCCAGCACTTCTCAGAACCAAGATCGACCAGGCGCACACGGCCTAAGCCCTCGGATTGGCCAAATCCCACGCGCAACGCAACCTTTTCGCCGACTTCTCCTCCTTTGAATATAAGTACGCTTCCTTTACTCACCACCTGCCTTTCAATATCGGGGCCACCACGTTTGGCATTCCAGAGTGAATAGCGACGAAAGCGCAGGTAGCTCTGCTTTTCGCAAAGGTTCCATTTGTCGCCGAGTCCGAAGTGCGAAGGGGTCGGTTTCAGCGTGGGAAACCCAAGGTCGTTCATGAGCGCCAGATCGCTTTCTGCGAGAAGCGCAAATTCTCTCGGGACTTCGGCCGTAGATGTTACGGGGCCAACCGGCTTCAAAACGCATTTTGCCCTACCAAATTCGGTTCCTTTGGAACGGCCCATACGAATGGTTTTATGGTGAAACGTCTCCATCAGCGTTTGGTGAAGCTTCGGATTGTCGGTGGAGAGTTCGATACGGGACACAAATATTCCGCCTTTGGCGATCGCTTCATAACCATAGAGGGCGCCCTCCTGCGCCGTCTCGTATTTAGCGAGAGATGGCGAGATCGCAGTCTTGAGAGTTTGAGTGCGCGGCACCCGGATCAGTCGTCCAGCTTCAGGATCCAGCCAGCCCTCGCGCATTTGTACAGGCTGGTTTGAAGCCAGTCTGGACATCGAGTATTCTATCGCGGAGAGATTTGATATCTGATCAGGTTTGATAATATCCTCCTCCACCGGCGGGACAGAGTCGCCCTTGGCATAGTGCCATGCCAGTGGTACGGGAATGGTAGCGCTCCCGTCCGATCCGACTGGAACAGCATTCCCGAACGAAATTGTCCCGAGGAGCAATGCTTCAGCGGCCTGATTTTCTTTGAGAGTCTTGAAGAGATGCTTCGCAGCAGCTCCCATCAGCGAAGATCCTGGAACATGATCGAGAGTCCGATGACCGCCCACCGTCGCGCTGTTGGCGGATAGTACAGCATCATCAAGTAAAGTGAGTTCCAGATCGTAAGCCTTGGACTGGATTAACGTCTCTTGTTGTTCCGGTGAGGAGTCGATCTCGGCGAGTGTCGCACGGCACCAGCCAAAACCGTCGTGTTTGCTTTTGCCTATGGCAAGAAGCAAGGTCACAAGCTGTTGGAGGCGATTCCATGTGACATCCACCTTGGGATCTTCGATCAAAGAAACGTCTGCTACTACGATCACCGGCACCGAGTAGCGGACTCGGCGGAGGCTTTTCGCTTGCGCCACGCCGTTCTTCATCGAGGTTGAAGCGATGTCCTCAAACAACGAGGCGACCTGAGGATGATGTGTTCTTTTATTTCTGAAATGTTCTCTGGCTGCCGATGCGAAACCATCCATCATTCGTCCACTGGATAGCTGGAGACGCCCCATGGTTTCCAAACTCCTCGCGTCTTCCTTACCGAAAAGCGCCTGAAGATCAGCATTGTTCCAGCCGGCTTCCCGAGCCGCCCACTTCAGCCGCCCGCGAATGGCGCGGCCTGGCACATATGGCAAGCCGCAGTCTTCCACGACCGGTAACAGATCGACATCGCCCTCACCGGCCTGGCCGCTGCCGCAATGCCAATAGTGCTCAAACGTTATCGTGATTTTGCCGTGCGTCATACCTGATGCCCTCGGGCCAAGATTGCTCTATCATCGTTTTTATCCCGTACGGCGAGGAGCGTGAGGACGTCCAAAAGCGGGCTTCGCTTTTGCTTATGATCTGGAGCGCAGAACCTTAAGTCTTGCCAGTTGGAATCCTTCTCCCTTCTATTGCAGAGATTCTTCCAGGCCTCTTCAAATGAAACCCAATTCTCGTTGCGTTCAGCGATGTCACCAGCGATTTCCTTCATTCGATCAACAGCCACATTAACGGCGGAATACTTTGTTCGTTGAAGATTTAAGATTCCCCGGAGAGCACCGCCTGGCAGGTGTAACGCGGCTTCACGTACCTTCTTGAGACTATCAAGGTGTGGTGTGGACTGCATTTCTACAAAATAGGGGCCGCCGGTTAACAAGGTGTCATCCGAGCCCTTCCATAGGCTGCGTTTTAATTCATCGTACTCCGTAGGTGCACTGGCGCCAACAATACGTGCAAATGAGACAGCAGAGTCGGGCGTTTGCTTCCCATCGCTTTTTGCGCTGTCTTTCGCGTGTGCTTTTGCGTATTTCGCGAGGCTTTCACAAAGCCCGTAAGCCAGCGAAAAAGGATAGTGATCCGTGCAGTAGACGAGTCCTGCACCTGCGGAAAGCTGGTCTGGAATAACTCTTTGGACTGAATCGGGCACCTTTGACCACCAGCTTTTGGCTCTTAGATCTGTCAGACGAGAAGTCATCTCCGTTCGAAACGCCTTAAGGAACTCCTCCGTAAAACTGAGTCCAAGATCCGCGCGGCACACTACGGTTACGTCATCGCCGGCAAGGACGATAGGAGCGAATAAGAGAGGTCTTCGATTAAGAACTTCCTTTGGCAGCGCTTTCTTCATAGCCGTGCCAACGGCGGCCTGCGTGCCTTGGGTGACTACGTCTCGTGACAGAAACCTGATCAGTTCGATTGAAACGTCTGAAGGGATGTTTTCCGGAGCAAGGAGGGCCAGTGCCTGCCCTACCTCCAGGAACATCTTGCCCAGTTGGTTACCATCCGCGTGGATTACCGCAAGGTATGAACCGTCACCCCCTGAAACCTCTTCAAAGTCGTCCGGAAGCTGTTCTGAGTCCGTAAATCCAAATGCCGTGGCGATAGGTGGCAATTCCCCTTTAAGTAAGCCCCTCTCCTGACGCTTACGTTTGCTCGCATGATCGATGAACTCGTCGTCAGGCCCTAGCTCCCGCTTGTCTGCGTAAACCGCTGGCTCGCCGGTGCGCGGTGCCCGTTTCACAAACGGGCCGGCTTCGGGCATAAGTGGGGCCGGGAAATTGCGCTTTCGCTCTAACGCTGCCATTGCCCTTTGGGCTACACGGCTATAGTCGTCTGCTTTGCTCCACGGCTCCAAATGTTGGACCACATCCAGTCCCGGGGCCCATGCGTGAACCCAAAGTGGCCAGCATCGTTCTATTTGTTTCGCAGTTTCTTTGTTAGAAAACTCGATGCGTCCACTGCCTGCAGCAGACATCAGAATTCTGAAGTCGCGGTCGGTTAGTCCGAATGTTTCCTTTAGTCTGGCTTCGAGTGAGTCTTGGTCGGATAGCTTGTCAACCAGTGAAGTTGCCCCCACCATATCGCGCAATTTTCCCCCACGCATAATATAACTCTGTAACCCCTTCGCTGCGAAACAAAATAGATATTTGGAACTCATGCTGTTCGTTAATTGAGTTAGCTCAAGATTTATCGCTGCTCCCACTCCATTCGCAACACCTGCCAACCGAGGATATTCTTCGCAGTGACTTCCTCTCCAGGCGATGGCCGAAATCCAGGAACGTAGTATGGGCTCAGCAGCCAGCATTCCCTGAAAATCATCCCATCCAGCGTCGGCAAACCCTCTTCGTTCAGGCTGATGGCGGGACGCGCTGTTTTAGGGCTGAGATCCACTCCGGCCATGGCCCCTGCGGCTTCTAGCGTGTTGGTGTGCCCCCAGAAGGAGGCCCAAGGCCGTGTTCTCAAAGTCTCACGCAACTCCTCAATCTCACGAGGCTCTGCCGTGACTCGCCGGCGAATGAGCGAAAACGGAAAGCTGTTGCTGACCAGGATTGGATCCTTCATGTGATATGTAAGTGGATAACACAGGAATCTTCCAAAAGATTCTAAGCATCCGGTGCGATTGCACTAAAGATGGTAAATAAGGTGATGCGTCGTCAATCTAATTTATCATAAAAGGTAATACATCTGTAATTATCTGAAAACGGTGAGTTGGCATCCAGCTCCAAAGCGGATAGAAACGATCCGTGCTCCCCCAGGAATCCTTGCAACCATGGTTCCGCACGCGTTGTCGCTGGCGGATTGAGTCCGCTCCAGAAGATCCACAATGGCTGAATTTTGATCTGCGTGGCTTGATTAATTCTAATTCGCTTTCAAGATGAGCCTAACCTAGGTAAGCTGAATGGATGCCACGCAAAGTTGAACATACGACATGGATAGTGGAACGGGCGAAAGAAGCGTTGAGTCGAGCCCACACCGTGCACGCGCTTCGTGTGGCGCAGTCGATTCTGTTGCCTGCTGAGATGGGGCTAACCCTTGCGCAAACGGCGTTGATGCTTGGAGTGAGCCGAGCTACGGTGACCCGTTTTCGGGCACAGTTCCAGGAGTCTGCGAGTCCGGCTCAAGGCCGGAGTAATCCCAAAGGTGGCTGGGGAGGCCGTCGTCATTCGTGGATGACCCCGGAGCAGGAAAGGGAGTTTCTGGCCCCATGGCTGGAGCAGGCCGCCGCAGGGCATCTGGTGGTGGTCTCACCGGTATGGGCGGCGC
>JBGGNE010000073.1:0-3630 GCA_041287705.1 Methylacidiphilales bacterium
CGCCGGCGGGGGCTTTGCCTTTTTCGATTTCTTTGCGGAGGACTTTGTAGTCTACCTTGCCGGTGCCGAGGACGGGGATTTTATCCACGTGCCGTACTTCGTCCAGGCGCATGACGCCGCGGAGACCGGCTTTGGTCAGCAATGAGTTGGCGGTGCGCAGATCCAGCTCTTTCTCGGTAGTAAAGGCTACGATGGCGCGGCCTTCGGGGAGTTCGGCGCCTTCTACGGCGATGCGGGGGCCGTCATCGTGGGGCGGGTACTCGGCGACCAGCGGATCTTCAAGCGCGGGCAGAGAAACCATTTCGCCACCGGCCTTGATGAAGCGCTTCAGCCGGCCGCAGAAGAAGATGAAGCCGTCCTCATCAATCTTTACCAGATCGCCCGTGATGTACCACTTCTTGCCGTCGTGCTCGCGGAAGGGCGCGGGGCCGTCGTGGTGCAGGTAGCCGTTGAAGACGTTGTCGCCGTTGATGAGCAGCATGCCCATCTCGCCGCGCGGCAGCTCCTTCCACTCCTCGCTCTCGCCATCGATCACCGCCAGGTTGATGTTATCGAGCGGCTGGCCGATGCTGCCTTTCTTCACGTTGCCGGGGCGACCCACCGACACGACGGGCGAACACTCCGTAATGCCGTAGCCTTCGGAGATAACCGCGTTGGGTGCCAGCTTCTTGCAACGCTCAAACAACGCCTCGGGCGCTTTTTCCGCGCCGGTGACGATAATGCGGATGGAATCCAGGTCGCCCGCCTTGGCGTTGTTCAGGATGTAAGTGACAAATGTAGGTGTGCTGAGCAGAACCGTCGGCTTGTAGGCGCGCGATTTGCGGACAAGCGCGGGCGCTTCGGTGGGGTCCGGGTGATGCACCAGGCGTATGCCGGTAAGGATGCAGATAAGCATGTTACCCACCAGACCGAAACTGTGGAAGGCCGGCAGGAAGCCCAGAAAGATATCGCCGCGGCTGAGGCCGAGCGCCGCGATGCCGTTGGTGATGTTGCTGCGGATATTGCGGTGCGACAGCGGCACGGCCTTCGGCGCTTTCTCCGAGCCGGACGTAAAGAGAACCACCGCGGGGTCATCCTGATTCTGCTTCGGCAGGGCGCTGAGGATGGAGCTGCCCATGAACTTGACGCGCAGCAGCGCCATAAGAGCTTCCACCTTGCCGATGCCGCCCTTGACGTCTTCCAGGAAGAGGTACTCGGTGCCTTCCACCTTCATGTCCAGGCGATCGATAAACTTGCGTGAGGATACCACCGTCTTGATCCCCATAACTTTGGCCGCGTGGGCCAGGTTGCCGGGGCCGGTCGTCCAGTTCAGCATGACGGGGAGCTTGCCGGCCATTTGCAGGGCAAAGAAGATGAGATCCGCGGCATTGGCGGCGGGCAGCATGACGCCGACCGCATCGCCTTCCAGGGCGGCCATGCGCTTGCTCATCAGCAGGGCGCCGGTCAGCAGCCGCTCGTAGGTCAGTACGCCGGCCAGATCGTCGGCCACGGCGATATCGTTCGGTTTCTCCAGCGCGATGCGGACAAAAGCTTCCGCGATCGTATCGGCGCGCACATGAGCCTTCTCCGACATCGGCGGCATGGGCGTATCGACCCAGGCTTTGGGCGCTTCCATCGGCTTGTTGCTGCCGGGATCGGCCAGACCCTGGGCCATTACCCACAGCTCGCCCACGGTGGATGGAACCTGATCGGTGCGGAAACCGAACCGCTGCTCAATCTGCAGGGAGATCTCCATGCGATCCAGGCTGTCGAGCCCGAGCTGATCCAGAGCGGACTCCGGGCTCTTTTCCTTGTCCGAAAGAGGGCGCTTCACTTTGTCTTCCAGAATGGAGAGGACGCCCGCCTTTGTCTTGGCGTTTATCTTCTCCAGCGGAATATCGCCCAGGCCCTTGAACTCGGGGAACTCGAACTCGCGCGGGCCGAACAGGAAGTGATAGGGCACGTAGGTCGGCTTTTCGGCCTCGCCGTTCATATCGGCGTTGTACCACTGCTCCAGGTAGGGATTGAGCTGCTCGCGGGTAAAGCCGGGCACCTTCGATTTATCCAGCACCTCTATCGTGTGGCTGACGCTGCGGCGCGGCATGAAGAAGAGCAGATTGGCCAGGACGTAACCGGCGCCGTTGATAATGCAGGCGGCCAGGTTGGGCAGTTTCGCTGTCTGAGCAAAGCTGAAGGAGCTGCCCCAGACACCGCGCGTGCGGACAAGGACGACGTTGGCTTCGGGAACACGCGCCAGGATATCCGCTGCGGCGCGGGAGGCGCCCAGGATTTCCTTGCCGGTGCGTTCCAGACGGCCGCTGGGCCAGATGATGAAGTTGTCGCCCTTCTTCATGCCCTCGACCACGCTGTCGATCATGGCTTCGGCCTGCTGGCGCGCCTGGCTGCTGGCCTGCTCCAGATTCGGCACAAGCAGCGCGTTGGCGATGACGATCATCGGGTAGACGACGGGATTCTTGGCTGTGTCTTCATACACCACGGGGCGCGGGTGCAGGGGAAACCAGATGTTGGACGTGACCAGCGGGGGATCGATATAGCCCGGGTGATTGGGCAGGATAAGGGTCGGTCCTTTCAGTCCGTTCAGCTTTTCTTTGCCGTGAACGGTGACACTGTAACGCAGCCAGAGAAGGGACTTGGCGGCAACCCAAAGGGTAAATTGCAGGAAGGAGCGCATGGAAAATGAGGGGCCGGCCAGTGTAACGCTGAGCCCGGTCAGGGACGCGTTGCCAGCCGTGATAAGCAAAGCGATTTTGCATCAAGTTGCCAACTCGCATTTTAATTAATGCAAAGCAGGCAAACCCGAGCCGGCCGGGCAGGGCGGCAGGCCGGGCGGCGCAATGATGCGGCTGGCTTTTTGAGCGGCGCCGACGTATAGAGTGGAGCGTATGAACCTTAAGGTTTTGCTGAAGGCAGTGACGGTATTCGCGCTTACGTTCACGTTGGCTGTGACTGTTGCTATGGCTGTTGCTGTGATTTTCTCGGTGACGGCGGCGCATGCGCAGGAACTGACGCCGATCGCCCAGATCAAGAGTCCGGACACGGGCTCCACCTATGCCTATGGCGATGCCAAAAAGCGCGCTCTGTACTGGAGCGAGAAGAAGCAGGAGCTGTCCGCCCAGATCACCTTTTCGGATGCCAAATACGCCACGCAGGTCAGCGAGGAAACGCTGGAGTTTCGGCTGCCGGGCGTGCGTTACGACAAGGACAAAAAGGAGTTCTACGTCGTCATGGCCAAGGACAATCAGCGCGTTCTCTTCGCTGTGCGCAAGAAAGCCTTTATGGGCACCTCCATCGTTCCCGTCCGCAACGCCGTCATCCGCGTCATCAAGACAGGATCCAGCGTCAACATCGTGGCCGATATCTACAAAGCCGAAGAAGTAGCCGGCGTGGAAAAAGCCGAAAAAGAGCAGGAGCAAAAAGAAAAGGCCAAAGGCAGCGACGGCCAGGAAGTAAAAGTGAAATCGCTCTTTGATCAGTAGAAGACGAAGTGGGGAGCGGGTGTGGTTAGAAGTGGAACTAAAAGAGCCCTCAGGATTTTCTTAACCAAATTCCCCATTCCTCCCTCCTCTTCCTCCTCCTCCTCTTCTTGGTCCCCCCTTGGTTTCTTCTTCGTACCTTCGTGGTGAAATCCCC
>JBGGNE010000074.1:0-34347 GCA_041287705.1 Methylacidiphilales bacterium
ATTCTAATTCGCTTTCAAGATGAGGTGAAGATGCGCAGTTTTTTTGTCAATAGCGAGGCGCGAGGAGGGAGCCTATTAGAATAATAGGTGACCGACGAGCAACGCGGTTATTGACAAAAAGGACAAGCATATTCGGCTCAGCTTGAAAGCGTGTTAGAATTAGACTAACTCACGATGCGAATTGGTCTTATTCCACGCCCTTCCATACCGGACCTTTTGGTGCGTAGAATGGCGCTTTCTGGCCGGGACCGGGCTGCGGCGTTTCGTAGGGTGCGAGTTGAAAAATCGGCAGACGCGGTACGCCGTTGATCATCTCGTATGTCTCACCGCGCTTTTCTACCAGCAGAAAGGTGCAGAAGAGACTGCCAGGCAGCTCGCCGATGAGGACATCGAGATCCAGCGTTTCGTGATCCTTCACTTCAATCCAGTCGCCGGGGATGATCTTGGAGCTTCCCGCAAAAGGCTGCGCCGGCACATCGGGCTTCTTCCACGGCACGTTGGGCAGACCCATTCCGGCCCAGTTGCTCATCAGTACCAGCTTCTCGTTTACCGCCACGCACAGAATGTCATCGCCGAGCCCCCAGAAGCGATAGGCGCCGGCGGATGGCGGGATGACCTGCCCTTTGTAGTGCGCTACCCACATACGCGGCTTGACGAAGGCCCCCACGCCGAACGCCTGGGGCGCCGCATCCGCCTTCATTACAGGAATCCAGAGCTGCGTGGTGTAGAGGGATCGGGTGGCGCGGAAGTAGCGATTCAGCACGCTTTCATCCAGGCCCTTCTGAAAGAACTCGCCCAGCACCTGCACGTAGGTGCCATGAGTCATATTGGTCGGCTGGCGCTTCTGGTTCTGCTTGAGATCGTAGAACGTGCCCAGCAACCCGCCCTGTTCACGCTCGGAGGAGCCGAATTCGCTTTTCTTCTCCTGCTGCTGCGCCCGGGCGACGGGAGCGAGAGAGAATAGGGGGAAGAGAAGCAATACGATCAGGGACAGCCGCGCTGTTGAATTCTGGATCATCTGGATAAATATATCTGTTTTCGCTCTTCTCTTCGCCGCAAAGTGGGCAATAATGCCTGTATATTGTGCTTGCTTAGCCACAGGAGCGTAGCAAACGCACTGAATACGACGACAATTATCTATGTCCTTATTTCCACAAAGTAGTGCACACCGCCATTTCATACTGGCGATGCTGCTCGCCGTTGTGACACTGACGGCAACCGCTCTGGACGCCATGGCCGGCCAGCGCGCTCCCGGGTCGGTCATCGAGTTCGTGTGGCGCCACCAGGGGGAGAAGCAGAAAGTGCTTATCACCCTCACGGAAAAAGGGGTGCGCGTCGATCAGCCTGGCATGAAGTTCTCCTGCATTTATACGCCTGCCGACCAGACCTACACGGGCCTGGAGGTGCGCGACGCCCGCTTCTGGCACTTCACCAGCACGGATGTGCAGAGCATTGTCTCCACGGCCAATAAAGGCAAGGCGCGCATGGACGCCAACGATTATTTCTCTCAGACACCCCAGATGCCCGAAGCTCCAGTAACGCTGACTATGGAACCTGGCGCGTTTGAGCCCGGCAATGGTCGCAGCGCCGGTGGGCAGCGCATTCGCCCTGCGACACCCGCCAGCCAGGCGGCAGCGGTACCCCCCGTGCGGGTGCAGTGGGAGCCTACGGGTAAAAAGAAGAAGATCGGAAAGTATGACTGCGAGGAATGGAAAGGCACCAGCGACGAAGGCCAGGAAGTGAACGCGTGGGTCACCCCGATTTCTCTGACGGCCATGCGCCGCGACATGGATCGCGTCGTGCCGATCAACAAAGTGATGGAGACTGTGGCACTACGTCCGCTCATTCCCGTGGCAGCTCTGCAATTCATTGATGCCCTGGAGCGCAGCGGCCAGGCACCCATTGAAGTCACCTGGGGCGCCCTGAAACAGCGCGAACGTGACCGCGAAAGCTGGACCTTCGTTCAATACACCCAGAGCAACGTGGACCTGAGCCTCTACAAGGTGCCCAATACCTACCTTCCTATTGAACTAGTAGCCTTGCAGGGCCTTATGGAAGAAGGCGGAAAAGCGAAGCCCAGGCCAAAGCTGCCAACCGGCGTAGGCATTGCCGAGTAAATACGCTGTCTCTCTGACAGCCTGCTCGACAGCCCGCTTACCCGTAGCCCCACCTTTGCCATGAAGCGCTTCTTCTCCGAAGAGTTCCTGGTGCGCGCTATCGTGGTCTCGTTCCTGGTCGGCGTTATGTGCACGCAGATGGACAGCGTTCTGCATATTGCAGCGCTGAATTGGATTGGGTTTGCGCTGATGGCTCCTCTTGTCGTGCTTTTCGTTGGCTTCATTGTATGGGGTTGCTCCCTTCTGATTTACGACCACTACTTTCGACGGCAATCGGTACGCGCCATCCTCCAGCAGCCTGATCCAGTTCAGGCGATTAACGAGCTGACGATCTATCTACGCCGAAAGCGCAACATCCAGGAATATGCCAAAGCCGACAATCTGCTCCGAATCCCCTGGTCCCTCAGCAACCTGATGACCGACCTGCGGGACGGTTACCTGGATCAGTACCTGTATCGTCCTGCATGTGAAGACTTTTACGAAGCCCGGCAGCTGCTTGTTATGACAGGAGCTAACGACACCGTAGCTGCACTCGATTCAATAGAACAATACTACGGCATCACTTCCGTTAATAACGCAGAACGAAAAGAGAAGATACAGGCATTGAAAAACTCTGGTGCCGATGATCTTGTGAATGAAAAGGAAGTCAGAGCTCTTGCTGACAAATTGCGTGCTACATTTAATGATGCATGCAAGAAGGCTGTCAGTTATCTTAATGAGCGTATAGAAGAGCTTGAGAATCCGGTGAAATAAGGTGGTGAAATATATTGGATTGACTGTACAGAAGGATAATCCGGAAAAAGAGTATGGAACATAAGGCTAGCACTAAAGGCCTGAAATCATGGTTGCTGCGAGCGGTTATGTGACTGTTGATCTGGGCCGGAATAACTGCTGCACTTTTTATCTATATGTTCTGGGATGCTGCTTGTGGCATAGAGGTTAAAGATATCCAGACTGTGGAAAAAAGAGCCAACCTTTGGTTCCCTGTAACTAAAGTTATTAATGTCTCCTGTTAAGAATTTTTTATCATGCATCCCGTACAACAATACAAACACGATAATGTGTTCTTCACCGCAGATTTACATCTCGGTCACCGCAATATACTGAAGTTTACAGACAGACGCGAGTTCATGTCGGAATCCGAACGTGCTGTTATGGCGAGTGGCGATACCAAAGAAATCGGCAACCTGCGCATCAGCAACGAAACATTGTCGCGTATGAATGAAGAGCTGGTGCGGCGCTGGAATGCCAAAGTGCCGCCTGATGGCGAAGTCTATGTGATTGGCGACTTTGCCATGTGCAAAGACATTCGGCAGGCGCAGGCGTGGCTGAAGCGTCTGAACGGAACGGTATATCTTATCTGGGGAAATCATGATCCGCGCCACATAGCGTCCGCGTTCAGAAAGTGCTGGGAGGTATTGATGATTGAGGTCATGGATCAACCGATATGGCTATCGCATTACGCGCATCGCAACTGGCCGGCAAGTCATCATGGGGCGTGGCATTTGTATGGACATGATCATGCGCGCCTGCCGCAGTTGAATAACTTCTCCATGGATGCCGGTGTGGATAACCAGGATGCAGGCTATGCGCCCTTTTCGTTTCGTGATTTGCAGGCGTATTTCAGAAAGCATGTGAAGGGAAAAGGTATAGATGCGCAGCTACGCGAAGATTAACGGAATATGAGGTCACATAAAGGTTGCCCACGCGTCTCATTTGCGCTTTAAATCTCACGGTCTCAGTGGTCTGAGCGCGTTTTTCCGCTACACCTTTCTCTCACTCTTCTCCCTTTCGATCCGCCCATGCTTAGCACTCTCTATCGTCGCCTTGCGCAGCGTCATGGCCAGGAACTACCGCCCACGGAACCTGCTCAGGCGGGAATGTCGCGACGGCAGTTTATCGGGCGACTGGCAGCGGCGGCCGGCGGACTGTTGCTCAGCGAGTCTATGTCAGCGGCTGCGCGCACATCCCCCTCAAAGGGGAAAGTCATTGTCATTGGCGCTGGTTTCTCCGGTCTGACCACGGCGTTTGAACTACTGCATGCGGGCTTTGACGTGACGGTGCTGGAGGCCCGCAACCGTGTGGGCGGCCGCGTTATCAGCTTCCGCGATTTCATCCCCGGACGTACGATGGAAGGAGGCGGCGAACTTATCGGCATTAACCATACGGCCTGGTGGGCCTATGCGCGCCGTTTTGGCCTGAGCATGCTGCCGATGACAGAGGATCCCAACGCCGAAGCGCCCATTGTGATTGATGGCAAACGGCTTAGCTCCGACGAGGAGACGAAGCTGTGGGAGGCGATGCAGACGAATTTAAGCAGGCTGAATGACGACGCGCGCAAAGTGAACATCAGAGCACCGTGGCTGACGCATGACGCTGCTGCTCTGGATCGCCGCACTATGGCCGACTGGCTGCAGAAGCTGGAGGTGGACGCCCACACGCGCCGCGTGCTGGAAACCAATATTGTGGCGGATAACGGCGTGAAGCTGAGCCGCATGAGCTACCTCGGCATGCTGGCGCAGGTGCGCGGCGGCGGCGTGGAGAAATACTGGACGGACAGCGAGACCCATCGTTGCCGCGGTGGTAATGATCAGCTGGCGACAAAGCTGGCCGCAGCCGTCGGGCAGCGCCGTATTTTGCTGAATACGCCGGTCACCTCTATTGTCACCGACGAGAATACGGGCGTGGTGAAGGTGAAGTCCGCCGCCGGCAACGTGTACGAGGCCGATTTCGCCGTTCTTACGATTCCGCCCACTTTGTGGAGCAAGATGCATTTTGAACCGGGCCTGCCGTCGCGCATTCGCGGCCTGCAGATGGGGATCTCGCTGAAGTGGCTGAGCGCAGTGCGCGGCCGCTTCTGGAAGAAAGAAGGCCTTGGTCCCGACAGCCTCAGCAATGGCCCCGTCAGCATGACGTGGGAGGGCACCGATAATCAGCCCGTGGGCAAGGGACCGGCGGGTCTGGTGGCGTTCTGCAGCGCATCGGCGGCACTGGCCAGTCTGCGTCGCCCCGAGGCTTCGCGCGATGCGTTCCTGAAAGCCGAAACGGATCGCGCTTACCCGCATTTCTCCGAGAACTGGCTGCGCGGCCGTTACATGGCGTGGCCGTCGGATCCGCTTACCAGGGGTGGCTACTGCTTTGCCGCGCCGGGCCAGATTACCCGCGTGGGCGACGGCCTGGAAGCGGGCGTCGGCCGCCTGCACTTTGCCGGCGAGCATTCCAGCTACGCGTTCCCCGGCTACATGGAAGGCGCTCTGGAGAGCGGCGCCACGGTGGCAAAGCGTATTGCGACGCTTGCAGCGCAGAATGCCGAAGCGGCGTGCTGAGAGGGAGCGCCGGGGATTTGCAGGGCTGCCCGACAAGCACCAGCCATAAAGTGCGAGCACCCTGCCTTATCCCCGCTTGATGCGGGGGCAGCGAGGCTGTAAGGTGCAGGGAATTGCAGTCGTTCAGCCCGTACTCCCACTGCGGAATCCCGGGCCGTCACAGATCTGGATCTCCTATCATTACCCATGAGCTTCTTTGGCGATTACTCGGAAGAAAGCCGGCCTGTCACGTGGTTTGGCACGCATCCCATTTACGTGGCCAATATTCTTGTCATGGTGCATGTCGCACTCATGGTGCTGACTTCTCTCGTTATTGCTGCCTATGCAGGTAAGGGCATTGGGCTGGGGAATCCGATTCTTAGACAGCTCACCTATAATTCCGCCGAAATTATAGGCTATTTTAAAATCTGGCAGATCGTTACGTATTCCTATGTGGAGCCTGCTTCCATTGGCTTCGCGGTGCAGATGTTTTTCTTCTATCAGTTTGGTCCGGAAGTCGAGAAAGCGCTCGGTCGCAAGCGCTTCCTGATGATCTACTTTGCCTCGCCCATTTGCGTGGGTCTTTTGCTGTTGCTGATGAGCTCCGTGTTCGGCGGTATATTCCGTGCCGGCCCGAACGACGTGGTGTGGGGCGTCTTCATCGCTGCTGCAACCCTGTATCCCAATTCCCAGTTCTTTGTCTTCAACATTACGATTAAGGTCGTGGTCTGGATTATCCTGGCGATATACACGCTGGTTTGCCTGATGCTGAACGACTGGCCCGGTCTCGTCGCGCTATGGACGGCGTGCGCGGTCGGGTATTACGGTGTGCGCGCCACTGGCTGGGGCGGCGAAACGCTCTGGATCGTCGAAAAGTGGAATAACTGGAAGCTGGAACGGGAAGCCAAGAAGCGCCACATGCATGTCGTTCGCGAGAAAGCGGCCGATCAGTCCATGGACGCCATTCTGGATAAGATATCCCGCGAAGGCATGGGCAGTCTGACGCCGGCCGAGAAGGCGGCTCTGGAACGTGGCCGGGCCAATCTGCTGAAGCGCGATAAGAAGCCATAGATGCTGAGCTGAAGCTTTCTCTGGTTCCGCCAGGTTCAAGTGCGATGTTACGATTCACTTGCTGCTTCGCGCGTTTGCTCTGTCGCTCTCATTTCGTGCCCAAATCTTTAGCCTGTGTGCAGTAATCGCACAGCGATGCAACTTTTGCGTTGAGATTCTCTCTCAAAAAAGTTAGGGTGACAGGTCTAAGCTTTACCTCGATTGTCCCATGTCCGCCGCTCAGCCGCCTCTGGAGTAATCCTGAGGCGTGGATTGAAACTCATGAAACTGACCCCAGCCCTTCTTAACCGCTCCGCAACGTGCGCCTGGCTCCTGGCAGGCTGTCTGGTAGTACCCGTCATCGCCCTGCCCGTTTTGGTTCCCGAGCAGGTTAACGCACAGGATCCCGGCCCTTCGCCGGACGAACTTTTTAAGCTGGGCTACGACCTCTTCCGCGCCGGGCGTTATCAGGATGCAATTGCGCCTCTGGAGAAATTCGAGGCAGGCTACAAGCTGCACCAGAGCAATGATGCTGCCATCCTCTTCCTCGGTATCTGCTATGCGCAGACCGGCAACTGGCAGAAGGGCATCACGATGCTGGAAAAGCTGAAGACCGTCGACAAGACCAAGGAAAAGGCCCCGCTGCACGAGCAGGCGCTCTTCTATCTGGGCTTCGTCAACTACAACTACGGCATGTCCAAGGAGTTCGAGATCAAGACGGACCCCAAGGAAAAGGACCCCAATTTCGCCAAACGCAAGAAGGTGCTGGACCAGGTGCTGGTCTGGTACACGGAGCTCTTCAAGAAGTATCCCGACACCAAATTCCGCGAAGACGCTCTGTTCTACAGCGCTCTGGTAAAGGCGCAGAATGACGACTATCCCGGTGCCCAGAAGGATCTGGAGACGCTGGTAAAGGATTTCCCCAAGAGCGCCCTGGTGCCGGAGTATCAGTTTGTGCTCGGCCAGATCTTCCAGACGACCACCGCCAAACTTGCTCTCTCCAAAAAGGGCACGCTGATGAAGGATCCCAAGGCGAAGGAAGAGCTGGAGGCTGCCGTCACCAAGACGATGGAGCAATACAGCAAGATCGCCGACAACAAGGATGCGGTAAGCACGGCTAACGAAGCACAGCTGGCTCGCGCCGAAATGAAGTTCTATCTGGCCGCGCTGAACGAAGATCCCGATGCGCCCAATACGGCCGACGCCAAAAAAGACTATGTCGATGCGCTGAAGGAATACCGCAAGGTAAGGCGTAAGGAGGACGTTATCGCTTCGCTGGAACGCCAGAAGGCCCAGTTGCAAAAAGACATTTCGGACAATGTGGCCAACCAGGCGGTTGTTGATATCATTCGCCCCCGCTTCCAGCGCGTCATCAGCCGTATTGAGGAAGTGAAAGCCGCTCCGGACCCTCGCATCACCGCGATGATCCGCATGGCCGGCATCTACAATGAGCTGGCCCAGTATGGCGAAGCGCGCGTGCTGATCCGCCGCCTCATCCCCATCATCGACGCTACCAACAAGAAGCAGATCGAGAGCGCTCTCATTCTTTCCTACGCGCTGGACGGCGCCGACGACAAGGCCAACGAAGCGCTTACGCAGTTCTTTAACGATTACGGCAAGACCGACAAGTCTTCCGAAGGCGTCAGTTACTTCATCGCCAACGCGTTGCGCCGCAAGGATCCGCCACGCATGGAAGATGCGATCAAGAACTATGATCGCAGCCTGAAGGATTTCCCCTCCGGTGCCTATGCTGCTGAAGCGCAGATGCGCAAAGCCACCGCGCTGGTTCAACTGAAGAAGTTCGACGAAGCCACGGGCGATCTGCAGGCATTTATTACAAAGAATCCGAACCACACGGCGATTAACGAAGCGCGTTACGCTCTGGCGGAAATCTACATGTCGCAGGGCAAGTTTGACGAAGCCATCAAGGTGTATCTCACCATTAAGGCTGATCCCAAAGCCGGCCCTTACAAGACTTACGCCACATGGTTTGCCGGCACCGCCTACATGAACCTGGGCAAATTCGCCGAGGCGATCAAGGAGTTTCAGGAATACATTCCGCTGGCCAAGCCCGAGGATCTGCCCGGCGCCATGAGCAAGCTGGCCGACGCCCAGGTGTCCAACCGCCAGCCCGATGAGGCAATCAAGACCTACCTGGCCATCAAGGAGAAGTATCCCAAGGATATTTACGCCCCGCTGGCACTGGAGCGCATCGCCGCTATTTACGAGGAGCAGAAGAAGGCCCCGGAAATGCTGGCCACGCTGGCCGATATCATCCGGCTGTATCCCACCTCCGGCAGTGCCTTCCGCGCCAACTACAAGCTGGCGGGTTACCACTCCAAGGCGAAGAACTACGATGAAGCGGCCAAAGCGTACCGCGCCGTGGCCGGGTTTGACTTCACGGAACTGGAGAAAGCCTCTGCCGCAGCCAATCCTGAGAAGAAGATCGACTTTACTGACGTCTCTGCCGATGCCCTGTGGCGTGTTGCGGACATGTATCAGCGTGCTGCCAAGGGCCTGAATAAAGTCTACAGCATGATGGAGCCCGCGGAGAAGGAAGTCTGGATCAAGCATCTGAAGAATGCGCAGACCGCCTACATCGAAGTGCTTACCAAGTATCCGGAAAAGGTTACTTTCATGGGCCGCACTTCGGAAGGTCTCGCCAACGTGCTGGGCCAGCAGGTCGCCGCTGGTCTGATGAAGCCCGCTGACGTGAATGGCACTCTGGACAGCGCCGCTGCCTCAATTACTGATCCCAAGAAGGCGGATGCCGCCAAACTGCGTGTGGAGCTGACCAAAGCCCTGATGGCTGCGGATGCCAAGGATCCCAACGCACTGGCGCAGTACCAGGCGATTGTGAAAAGACATCCCGGTATTGTCCTGGCCCCTCCGGATGTGCGCCGTTACGGTGCCTTGCTGCGTGCTGCCGGCAATGCTGCCGAGGCTGAAGCGGTCTATAAGAAGGTCCAGACCGACTTCCCGAAAGACGACTATGCCGACGCCGAATACACCTATGGCATGGGTGCGCTGGCTCTGGCAAAGGGCGACATCCCTGCTGCCAGAACGCTTTTCGGCACGCTGACCACCAAGTATTCCTGGCACCCCAGCATCGCTACCATGGAGCCTGTCTTTGGTCTGGCCCAGGGCGCTGAAGCGGAAGCCTACAAGGAGAAAGATCCCAAGAAGAAAGCAACCCTTCTGGATGAAGCGCTTGCCGGCTTCAACAAGGTAATCGCTACCCTTTCTTCTCCGCAGGAATTGAAGGCGCGCTCCATGTATGGCGTTGGCAAGGTCCTGGAGGCCAAAGGGCAGAAGCTGCCTCCTCCCGGCGGCGGTCTGAATGCGGCGGCGACCTACTACAAGCTGTACAACTTCTACCCGAAGATGTACCCGAACATCATCCCCGACGCTCTGTGGCGCGCCGCGAAGATCTACCACGACGGCTACCTGACCGAGGCAGATCCCAACACCAAGAACGAGTACAAGCGTAATGCCGTTCGCTGCTACGATGCCATTATCAAAGATTACCCGGACTTCAAGAGTGCCAAAGAGGCTGCCGAAGCCATCAAGGTTCTCGGCCCTGTGGCTCCTGCACCGGCTCCCGCCAAATAACGGGGAGAAGTGCTCTCAGACTCAGCTTCAGATAAAGCTGAACTGAACCACGAACCGACAGGCTGAGATCAATGGACTCAGTTGCCAAAGGCCGCCATGCTGGGAATTCGTTCCCCGCAAGGCGGCCTTTTTTTGGCTTTACTGGGTCCAGCGTCATGCTGGCTCATTTCATGGCTTCTGGTGAAGCGGGCCACTCCACCAGCTCCAGCATATGTCGTGGATCACCCGCTGCCAGCCGCTGGCCGTCGGGGCTCCAGGCCATGCAAACCGGTGGAAAGGGCGTTGCGTAAGTACTCGCCAGGAATGAGCGCACTATCCAGAGCGACACCGCAATCAAACAGAGCATCAGCAGCACAGCTCCCGAAAGTGCGGCCCTGACGCGGTTGTTTCGGATCCACCGAATGAGAACGCGTAATGTGGACTTTAAGGAATAGCCTCTGGCGGTGCGGGCACAACAGAAACGATGCTGCGCTGGCAGTTGTACTCGGGGAATCCGGGTGCGGAAATCTGGATCCGCCGCCACAGGGCCACTCTGTCCAGGCTGGGGCTCCAGCAACCTCTCCACATCGCTATTGGGAGGGCCCGCTGTTCTGCGCGGACCATAAGGAAATTCTGGTTGAACATCCACACCTGCTTTGCCGCGAGTAACTTGCCTGAGGCAACATCCCACCACGCCAGCAGGCAGCCGTTGGGCTGCTTTTGGGAGTCCCACAGCAGAATGGCGGCGGCGAAATGCTTGTCGTCGGAGCTCCAGGCTGAATTGCCAAACTTGTGAAACGGGTTCCAGGCAGGCCTGATATCGATGCCAGGTTCCAGCTGCCTGGGAACGGCCAGCGTTTGCACAATCTTTCCTTCCTTCAGATTCCAAAGATCAAATTGTGCGGAGACACCGAATGTGCAGTTCATCAGTGCCATGGTAGTACCATCCTGGCTAAGGCTAAGTTCGAGCTCGGCCGGACAGGGCGCGTCGCATCTGAAGATTTGCGTTATCTCACTACCAGCAGCCTGGAATCCACCTGGTGCCTCCGCTCGTATGTCCTGCACAGAGACCTTCGAGCGAAGGGAAGAGTTGTGTTCTGTAGAAGCGCTAAGGTGCCGGACGATCCCTTCCGGCAATATTCGGATGATATTACAGGAAGAAAATGTGCCAGCCTGAATCTGCGCTTCCTGTAGTTGAATATGGAAGCGTGACGGTGAACTTTCACTTTCTCCAGCCCGCCTGGCCCTGAGAAACATCTCCGTTTTCGGGCTCTCGTCCTTTTCCATTCCCACAACCTCGGGACCCGCGGGATCGTTTGTACTTGTGGGAGGCAGAGACCATGCAAAGCTAACTGCCGCTTGTTCCTGGCCAAATGGCTGAAATATCCGTCCGCTGGATAGTTGGAAAGTATGGAGAACGTTCGGCCTCTGCAGACTCCCTATCCAGTCCCCGTCCGGGCTCCATGAGAGCTGCCCCGTGGCGGAGTTGAGCGGAATGCTTTGATTTATCTGCAGGGCTCCGTTGTTCCAGGAGAGAATGCGCAGTGAATCCGGAATTGTTGCTCCTTTTTCTTCAAAGCCTCTCTCGGAGACGGCGAGGCTGTTGCCGTCAGGGCTCCAGGCCATGTCGTATATCCCGGCTTTCGAAATCAGATTTGCCCGCTGGAAGCTATG
This sequence comes from Methylacidiphilales bacterium, assembly GCA_041287705.1. Classification (GTDB taxonomy): domain Bacteria; phylum Verrucomicrobiota; class Verrucomicrobiia; order Methylacidiphilales; family UBA1321; genus LW23. Next base: position 11,738 of record JBGGNE010000074.1, read on the forward strand.
GATAAACCACAGTACCCATGCTGTTGCGGCCAGTATTGCTATCGCCAAAACAGACAATGCAGCACGAATGCGGTTATTTCGTGCCCAGATATACATCATCTCCAGCATGTACTTCATTTCGTGACCTCCGGAGGCGCCGGGACAACGGATACGACGTTGCGCCCCCGTCTGTAGTCAGGAAAATAGGGCGGCTGAAAGCAGATCCGCCGCCACAGGGCCACTTTGTCCAGAGTGGGGCTCCAGCAGGCGCTCCATTGGGCAATCGGGAAGGATTTGGGATCTGTCAGGAGAATCAGGGCGTTTTGGTTGAACATCCAGACGCGCTTTGTGGCGAGGACTTTTCCCGTGGCGACATCCCACCATACCAGAAGGCAGCCGTCCGGGCGCCTTTGCGTGTCTTCCAACTGAATGGCGGCGGCAAAACGCTTTCCATCGGCGCTCCACGCTGAATTGCCAAACAGCCACAGCGCGCTCCACGCCGGGCGAATGTACAAGCCCGGTTCAAGCTGTTTCGGAAAAGTCAGCGTCTGTTCTTTCTTTCCCGTCGTCAGATTCCAGAGATCAAAGTGCAGGTAATGGCGATACTTCAGATCCATCAGAGCCATTGTGGAGCCGTCCGGACTCAGGCACATGTCGAAACCGGAATAGTAAGGCGCATCGCATGTGAAAACCTGCTTTATTGCACCGCCGCCTTCGGCACCGAGCGATTGGGCAGGGACCGGGAGGATATCGTGCACAGTGATCGTGCGATGGGCCGCGGGGCCGCTTCTGTGCTCAACCAGGCTGACGTGACGGATAATGTCGCTTCCTCCTTTGCTCTTGTCGGGCAAGACATGAAGTAAGGAGTAGACATTGGATAAGTAAACGCCCACCTGGATCTGATCATCGGGAAGGGAGACGCTGAAGCGCGGCAGCGAACTTCCATCCTCACCAGCACGCCTTGCTCGCAGAAGCATCTGGCTGTTGTTCTCTCTGCTCTTCTGTATTCCCACTATCTCCGGGCCCGCGGGATCCCCCGCACCCGCGGCAGGCAGGGACCACGCAAAGACTTCCTCCCTGCATTCCGGGCCGAATGGCTGGAACGTTTGCCCGCTGGATAGTCGAAGCGACATGATGCTGCCCGAGATATCTATGCATGAAATCCAGTCCCCGTCCGGGCTCCACGAGAGTTTCCGCGTTGAGTAAGAGTACGACTGGCTTTGCGTCTGCTGAAGCAAACCGTTATTCCAGTGCAGGATTCGCAGCAGACCGGTGGGGCCATCCTCGGAAACGGCCAGGCGCGTGCCGTCAGGACTCCAGGCCATGCCGCTTGGTTTCCACATCGAGACCAGATTGGCTTGTGTGAAGCTGTAGATAAACCACGACACTCCGACCACTGTCGCCAGTGTCAGCACTGCCAGGATCGTCAGCGCCGCGCGCACTGGCTTGTGCCGCGCCCAGAGATACAGAAATTTCAGCATGCTCTTCATCATTTCAATGCCTCCGAAGGCGCGGCGACAACGGAGATGACGCTGCGATAGCACCTGTACTGGAGAAACCAGGGCGGACAGACGGTGATAAACCGGTAGATCGCCACTTTGTCCAGGCTCGGGCTCCAGCATGATTTACATGGAGGCATGTCGAATTCGGCTGGCTCGGAGGGAAGCCGCAGCATGTCCTGGTTGAACATCCATTCCCGACGGGTGGCCAGTACTTTGCCGGTGGTCACATCCCACCAGACGAGCAGGCAGCCGTCACATCGCTGCTTGTCGTCTTCCAGGAGAAAGATGCCGGCAAAGCGTTTCCCGTCGCGGCTCCAGGCCACTGAGCTAAAGCTTTCCTTCTTGCTGAAGATCTTCAGTGGTTTTCCGCCTGTTTGCTGAGGTTGCAATGGCAGTTCCAGCGTTTGTACTATGTTCCCCTGCTGCACATCCCACAGATCGTAGTGCATCTTGCCGGGGATGCTTTGATTCCTCACTGCAATCAGGGTGCCGGTAGGGCTGATTCTTATCTTGCCGGCAGATGCGAAGCGAACGCCATTCGCGGGAATATGTTGACGAAACACTGTAGTTTCTGAAGCCTCCTTAGTGACCATGTTGACGGTGAAATCTCTTATCGTGAGGATGTAGCTGGTATCTCGACGGGGATCATAATTATCGTCCGTGGTAATTCTCAGCACTCCGCCGCGCAGACTGAGTGGAGCTTCCCTTGGCACACCCACAATCTGTAACCATTTCTGCACCGAAACAGGAAAGTCGAACTCAGGAGATGCAGGCGGGGAACTGTTGCAGCGTATCCATACAACCCTCATATCCTGGTCCTTCAGTGTGGAAAGGCTCGCAACAAAAGGGGCGTTGCCCTGGGAACGAGGATTGCAGTTCGCATCCGGCACCCAGGTAAACGCGTGGACTACTGCGGGCGTCAGGGGGATCTGTGCTGTGCCGGACCTAAGATCAATGATGTTGAGGCTAAAGCCGTCTATCCAGGAGCTAAGTCCGGCAATCCAGTTGCCATCCGGGCTCCAGCTAAGGCTGTTAGGATACCGGCCATAGAGGAACCGTTTTTCTTCCCGATACGTTTCACTCTCCCAGTTCAATATGCAGAGCATGTCGGATTCAGCCTCGGCGATGGCCAGACGCTTTCCGTCCGGGCTCCAGGCCATATCGCAGACAGACATGTTCGAAACCAGGTTGCTCTGCAAGAAGCTGTACACGCGCCACCCGATCAACGCTGCGCTGATCAGAAAAACCAGCGCCATCCCGACCATGGCCGCACGTCTCGGCTTGCGCTTTACCCATGCGAGAATGGCGGCTGATTTCATGATGTGGCGCTCTTCACCTGGCAGGCGCCGGCACTGGTGTAGAGGCAGGCGCAGTGGAAGAAGCGCCGCCACCCGTCCCTGCTTCAGGCGGTGCGGGTACGATGACTACCATCTGGCGCTGCCATGCCGTGCGTTCATCGGGCGTGGAAAGCGACATGGGGCGCAGCAGAGCTACTTTATCCAGATCTGGGCTCCAGCTGATTTCGCCGAAGCTCATGCCAATGCCACGCGGGCGCTGAAAAGGGATCTTGTAGGATGTCGTGCTATCCAGTTTCCATGCCCATTTCGTGGCCACAAGATTTCCCGTATCCACATCCCACCAGGCCAGCAGAATGCCCACGAATTGTTTCCTGACATCGTTCAGGCGAAACGCGCCCGCGATGCGCTTGCCGTCGCGGCTCCACGCCACCTGATGCAGGCTCTGCCCGCTGCGCCACATCAGTTCCAGCTCCAGGCCGGGAGCCTGCGCTTTATCCAGAAGCAGCGTGCGGAGTTTGCCCCCGCTGGAGATCTGCCACAGGTCGATGTGAATCAGATCGGTAAGATCGTAGCCGAATGCCGCCAGCGTGCCGCCATCGGGGCTCAGCAATACATCAAAGCGCGAGTAAAGCTGAATCGGCTTGGTAAACACGCGGACCAGGTTCTTCTTCTCCTCCGTGGCGGGATAGAGGGGACGATCCTGCACCGTTATGCTTTCTTCCTCCCGCATCGTAACCATGCGCGCCAGCGTGCTGCCGGGATTCGCCGGATCCGGAATCATGGTCAGGCAACTGGCCTGATGCGGCAGCCCGCGCGAGCCCGGGCCATCAATGCCCGGCTCGGTCTTCTGATAAGCCGGGAAGCGCCAGTTGGTGCTGGGCTCGCTGGTACGCGGGCTTTGGATAAAGAGATCGCTCATGCCGGCCACGACGATGCGCGGTGGCGTCTGCGTCTGGCGATTCGGCTGAAGCGGGGGCGGCGCCCAGGCAAAGACTTTGGTCTGGCCCTCGGGCTCGCCTGTGTTGCCGAAGGGCTCGTACCGGATGCCAGTCTTAAGATGCAGAGTGACGGGGCGCGGGGAGCTCGTGCCCTCGGTCGTAATCCCGGCGATCCATTCTCCGTCAGGGCTCCATTGCAGGCGCGACATTTTATCAAACCAGGGTAGTGTCTCGCCGACATTAGGAACGCTGCCCGTAGGCCAGTCCACAAAATCCACGTCGCCAGTGGAAAGACTTACGGCCAGACGCTTGCCCTCGGCATTCCACGCCATGGAGTTGACCGAAACATTCCCCGCCACCACATAGGTATCCGAGAACTTATCGTTCAGCATTGTTATCACCGCCGCCGCCGAGCCCAGCAGAATAAGCAGCGGCACGATCACGAACAGCGCCGGGACGACATAACGCAACAGTCCGCCGGCATTATCCGCTTCCGGCTGATAAGGCGGCTGCTCCTGGTTCTCAGGGTCCGGCGTAGTGTAAGGGTAGGGATCTGAGGGGTTCATGGTGCGGTTGCCGGTACCGATCCGCCAGTTGCAACTGGCGGAGCCGTGATAATGGAGAGTGCGTCCGATCCTGGGAGAAGTGGATGTAAGGAATTGTGATCGTGATATAGCGCGACACGGCAAGTTTATCCAGCATCGGGCTCTATTTTACTGCGACCGGACGGAAAGAGGACACCGGACAAGGGATTGCGAATCAGGAAGTATTGGGCAAGTTCTCCTGGTTGATTTCGTTGTCAGGAACCGATCTGTGCCCCTAACCATGTTGGCAGCATGCAGAATAGCCGTTGCTATTCTCGGTTTACGACAGGTTGGGCGTTGCTTTTACCTCTAACTCCGTGGCCCATCTGACAAAGTTTGCTGGTGATTCGACAGATTCTGTGTCGCCGTAATTAACGTGGCCATCAGGAACAAAGCAGCATCGGAAAAGAGAGCCACCGAAGCCTTCTTCAAGGGTGTAGTTCCGTACGGGATCGTTGTCGCCTCGCGCCACATCATCATAATTAAAGATAAAGAATGTATAGATGTAGCGGATACTCATTGGGCTGGGATCCGGGTTGGGGAAATCCCGCATATCGGCAAACAGGCCTATGCCGTTTGGCAGGGGAATTACGCCGGAGAAGCCTCTGGGCATGCGGCAGGTGAGCAGCTTGCGGACGAAACACCAGTCCTTGCGGGGAGCGCGTGCAACAGCACATACGGCGCCCAGGGGAACAATGTGGGAGTTCCACAGTCTTTCCCATTGCTCATAACTTTCATCATCAGAAGTTAAGGGGCGTATAAGGGAGTTGGAGTCGCGCTTCAGACGTTCAGCTACAAGCGCCTGACGGTTTTCGCACATATTCGCAAAGAACTCTCTGTGCATATTGTAGGGCGTGATCACATAGCTTTCCGCCCCTGCTTCCAGCAGTGCCTTTGCCACGCCGAAATTCTGATCGGCGATGGCAAGTCGAAGCGCCCTGCCATCCATCGCCATGGGATCCGCTCCCGCTGCAAGGAGATCTGGAAGTGATTCAGGGGAAGTTAACGCCGCGCGTACAAGTTTATGATCGATCTCGCGTTCTTTCTCACCCTTTGGCGCTACTTCTTCATCATACTTCTTTTTCAGCGCCAGATCTTCATAGAAACGTACTTTAAGTTTTGCCTTTTCATTCTCACTAAGCGGCTTTCTCATGACGGCTTGAACGTCTTTGTAGAAAGCGGCCAGTTGTTCGGGACTGTTCTCTTTGAAATTTTCCCGCACCTTATCCATGATCATGCTGTAGTAGTCTATATTAAGACCCACAGGCAGCGTGTGAAACAGAAAGCCGCTAAGCTCCCCCAAAGCTTCATCAGCGGAAGGATCTGTGTCTGCGGATTTTTTGTTAAGACCGGCAAGATTTTTCAGCTTATCCCAAAAGCCTGAAGACGACGAGCTCATGAGATGTAAATCTATATTACATATCAAAATATATCAAGAAACCAAACGCGTATATCAAACTTGTCATATGTGAGGTGAAAGTTACGCCGCAGCTGCCCTGCGTGATTTCAAAAAGGTGAAGAACTCGGACGCTTCGCGCAGGCGTCGCTTCATTTCCTGGCGATCCTGCAGCATGCTCCACACGATGCGGGAGATGGGGCGGAAGCGGAAGTAGTAGGCGCGGTAGAACTGCTCCAGCGCGTCGAAGATTTCCTGCTTGCTGAGATCTTTGTATTGAAGAACGGCCGTTTGCTGGCCGCGTTCGTCCAGAAGGTTGATGTCATCACCGAACCAGCCGTTTTCCTGCGCCTGGCGATAAAGCTCCGTGCCAGGGTAGGGGGCGGCGAGGCTGACCTGCATGCTGTACGGATCCATCTCCTGGGCAAAGCGGATGGTCTGGCGCAGCGTCTCGCGGGTTTCGCCGGGCAGTCCCAGAATGAACGTGCCGTGGATCGTAATGCCAAGCTTTTTACAGTTCCTGGTAAACTCTCGCGCCTGTTCCAGGCGGACGCCCTTCTTGATGTTGTCCAGAATGTGCTGGCTGCCGCTCTCGTAGCCGACCAGCAGAAGCCGCAGGCCGTTATCTCGCATGACTTTCAGTGTCTCGTAGGGCACGTTGGCGCGGGCATTGCAGCTCCACATAATGCCGAGTTTGCCCAGTTCCGGCGCGATCTGCCGCACGCGGGGGCCGTGCGCGGTGAACGTGTCGTCGTCGAAAAAGAACTCTTTGACCTGCGGGAAAAGCTTCCTGGCATAGGCCATTTCCGCAGCGACCACCATGGGCGACTTTGCCCTGTACTGATGTCCGCCGACGGTCTGAGGCCAGAGGCAGAAAGTGCATTGCGCCGGGCAGCCACGACCGGTGTAGTGGGAGAGATAAGGATGGCGCAGGTACCCGATCGCGTAGTTTTCGATGACCAGATCGCGCTTGTACACGTCCATCACGCTCGGCATCTCATCGAAGCTGTGGATGAGCGCGCGCTCCGGATTATGGACGATCTCGCCATCGGCATTACGCCAGCTGACGCCATTGATCTCCCTGATCGGCAATCCTTTGGCCAGATCCTGGCAGGTGAAGTCGAACTCGCGCCGGCAGACAAAATCGATCGCTCGTGACGCGTTGAGCGTGATATCCGGCAGTACCGCGGCCTGAGCTCCCACGAAGCCGACCTGCAGATCCGGTTTCGCGTTCTTCAGCGCTTCCGTCAGCTCCGCATCACCGCGCAGCGTGGGGCTGCTGGTGTGGATGATGACGAGTTCGTAATCGCGGGCGATATTGACGACGTCTTCGCGCGTCAGGTCGTGTGGCGGCGCGTCCACCAGCTTGCTGCCGGGGATAAGCGCCGCGGGCTGCGCCAGCCAGGTGGGATACCAGAACGACCGCACCTCGCGCTTGGCCTGATACCGGGAGCCGGCGCCGCCATCAAAGCCCTGCCAGGAGGGCGGATTGAGGAACAGCGTTTTCTTGTAGGAAGGGGCGGAAGCGGTGGCGGTCATAGGCAGGCGTCGGGCAAAAAACGGCGACAACAACTGCTTTACCTTAAAGGAGATGAGCCGTGTTGCGAGCCGAAAATACCGGCACCACCGATTGCTTGTCCAAAACATCCGGCAAGCTGCCGTACATTGAGGTGACGAGCGCTAAAATATCTCTTTTAGCGCGGCTTCCATTACTTCCAGTGTAGTATCAATATCCTCTTCCGTATGGGCTAGACTGAGGAAGCCGGCTTCATACTGAGAGGGCGCTATGTACACACCGTTCTCCAGCAGTTGCCAGAAGAAGCGTGCAAACATTTCTGTATCGGATTTCTTGGCGTCAGTAAGATTCCAGACAGGCTCCTGCGTAAAGTAGAGGCAGAACATGGAGCCGTAGCGATAAAAGCTGCACGGCGCGCCAGTGCTTTTCAGCGTGGCACGAACACCTTCTTCCAGGCGGGCACCAAGCTCTTCCAGGCGAGCGAAGCCGTTCTCGCGGTCCAGTACGCGCAGCTGGGCAAGACCTGCAGCCATAGCCAGCGGATTGCCGGAGAGTGTTCCCGCCTGATACACCGGGCCGAGAGGCGCCAGATAATCCATAATGGCCGCGCGACCCCCGAGGGCTCCCACGGGCAGGCCGCCACCGATTACCTTGCCGAAAGTCGAGAGTTCGGGCCGCACGCCAAAGCGCTGCTGCGCACCGCCGCGACCCAGGCGAAAGCCGGTCATCACTTCATCGAATATGAGCAGCGTGCCATGCTCCGTGGCCAGGCGGCGCAGGCCTTCCAGGAAGCCTTCTTTGGGTGGAAGAATGCCGGCATTGGCGGGCAGCGGCTCCAGAATGATGGCGGCCACTTCGTCCTTGTTGGCTTTCAGAGTGGCTTCTACGGCTTCCAGGTCATTAAAAGGCAGGGCAATGGTGAGTGCGGCCAGAGCGGCGGGAATGCCCGCGCTGTCCGGGCGGCCAAGGGTCAGCGCGCCACTGCCGGCTTTCACCAGCAGGCTATCGACATGGCCGTGGTAGCAGCCTTCAAACTTGATGATCTTGTCGCGTTTGGTGTAGCCGCGCGCCAGGCGAACGGCTGTCATGGTCGCCTCGGTGCCGCTGTTGACCATGCGCACTTTCTCGACGCCGGGCACCCACTCTTTTACCTTGCGCGCCAACTCCGCTTCCAGACTGTTGGGGATACCGAAGCTCAGACCGCCCAGCGCTGTTTCCTGCACGGCCCTAACGACCTCCGGGTGCGCATGGCCCAGGATGGACGGGCCCCAGCTGCAGACGTAGTCGATATAAACGTTCCGATCGGCGTCCTCCACGCGGCTGCCCTGGGCACGGCGCGCAAAGAAGGGATCGCCACCCACGGCGCGGAATGCGCGCACAGGCGAGTTAACGCCGCCGGGGATGTAACGCATTGCTTCTTCAAACAGCCGGTGCGATTCAGCCCGCGTGGGCGTGCTGGAGAGCGCGGCCGTAGGCGAGCCAAAGGCGGTATCGCTCAGCAGCGATAAAGGGGAAGGGGAACTGGAGGGGAAAGCCATGGTGGTAATTGAAAAAATGAGGGAAGAAAAGTGTGCCTGTTGTGGAAGGCTGAAATGCTGGCGGACAATCAGTTACAGCGTCCGAAAACAAGGGCAGGAAGCCCGGTCCGACCCGGAACAGGGGGAGGACAGCATTGCGTGGAAGTATCAGGATCACGCTTGCTAAGGCACGCGCACTTCTTCATAGGGTGAGAAAATTCTCCCCATCTTTATACACGATTATGGCGTTTTGGCGAACAAGAATCGTACAAAAACGTGAAAGTGCGTGAAAACGTCAGCATGTAAGCCGTTGATCATCAGTAGTAAAGCGAAAGTTATGAAGGGACGCCTCAGTCACCGTCCGGGGAGATGCGATCCTCGGTCGGAACGATGCGGAAGCGCTGCTCCTGTGCAACGGATTTTGGCTCCAGGGAAGGGGGGATATATCCCCATGAAAGTTGCTCTGGCGTCGGCAAAATAGTCTTAAACCGGCGGCGCCTTCAGCATCTCCGCTACTTCATCCTGGACTGGCCCGAGCTGTTGCAGAGAAAGGCCGGGATCCTCGATAATAAAGTTATCACCGGTGACGGCATGGACATAGATGTTGAAATCCCGGTCATCTTCGCGGCGGGAGTCGAGCGGCTTCAGGATGCGCTTGCGTTCCAGCATCAGGGCAAGGATGTAGCGGACATTGCGGTGCGCGGGGTTATCTTCCTCCAGCAGACGGCGCAGGAGCGCTTCCGCGTCGCCTTTCTTCATGGGCTCGTTGGAGTTTGTGGCGGCGCGTTCGTACGTGGATTGCCAGTGGGAGACGGGGCGCAGGAACTTTTCTTTGGCTGGTTTGGCTTTAGCTGGAGCCGCGCCCAAAGCAGATGCAGGTGCCGGTGCCGGGACTGCCGGGCTCGAAGTTTCGTTGGCGGATTCAGCGGTCGCGGGCCTGAAAGCGGCAGGCTTTGTCTCTACGGCAGTGGCGGCGGTGTTTGTGTTGCTGCTCCCGGGTTCCGGCTTTTTTGCGGGGATCAGCCGGTTCTTCGGTTCCGACCAGGCTTCCAGGCACATATCCAGCCGCTCGTACTGCCCGGCGCGCCAATAGAGGGCGGAGGCGATGCGTTCACCTTCCTGAAAGGGGCGGTGCGTAATGGCGCAGGCGTGAGCGCGGGCATGGATGTGCCATTCTTGCAGGGGCGGCATGGTAAGTTTGGTGCGTAGTTTCGCGAGGCGCGGGCGTTTGAAAAGCTTAATATGCTAAAAGACGAAAGTGCGCCGCCTATCTATCGGATAACTATTGTGCCTGCGTTATTGCTTTGCATTTCATCGCAATGCAGAGGAATAAAGAGTGAATTAAATATATAGGTATCGAGCAAGAGGACTCAACACTATTGTCGCACGCGTGTATCTTTTAACTCGCGAAAAAAGGCCGCCTGTGATAGTTTTCCACCGGAAAATAAGGGAGTGAAGCAATGATTGACTGGCTACAAATAGATGAAGTCCTGACACCAAACGGCGATCCGATTGAGGTGGAAATCTACCGCGAATTCCTTACCGCGACACGTGATACCCTGGCGGTGGTGGAGCGTCTTTTGCGCGAAGGCGCGCCGGCCAAAGAAATATTATGGGAGCTTCACCGCGTCAAGGGCTCGTGCGCCACATTCGGTCTCAGCGGTGCCGCGGATCGCATTTACGACTGGGAGACCAGAATAAAATCCGGCGGTGTCTCCCCATCTCTGGAAGACATGGCGGATTTCATGACCTATTTCCACCAGTCGCTGGATCTGCTGAAGAAGCAGCGCCCGGAACGCATGGCGCTGGTTTTTGCTGAGCCTTCTCCATTCTGAGCCGGCCTGGTTTTGCTGGATAATCTGGTCCCCACCAACCTCGCCTGATCAGGTGCGGAGACGGCGAACATGGCCGCCCCGTCCCCGGGGTAGGGATCAGGCTGCTGCTCCGCGTGAGACGCTGTGATGAGGTTCGTCCTCAGATTCACCACCATCGCGGTCTTCATCCTCGTCGTCACGTGCCATGCGGCGCGCTACTTCCAGGGCATGGGGCAGATTGGCGATCTGCAGGTTCTGATTGCGGCGCAGGTGATCGGCATGACTGAAAGCCTGCTCGCTGTCATCGTGCATTTCACAGCGGGCATAGGCCAGACCCAGGTCGGTCCAGCGGTCGGAATCTTCCGGCTGAAGCTCCAGCACCCGGTGCAGGGCGGTAATCGCACTGGCATGATCATCCATCAGCGTGGATATCTGCGCCAGCTTTTGCCAGACAATGGGGGACTGATCCTTGATCTGCGAAGCTGTCTGGTAGGCAATCATGGATTCCATCCAGGCGCCGCGATGTTCATGGGCCAGGCCGAGCTTGAACCAGATGTCGAACTCATCCGGGCGGATCAGCACGACACGCTCGTACGCCTGTGCAGCACGCTCGAACTCGCTCTGGTTGAGGTACATCTGGGCCAGTTCGCTCCAGGCCATCCACAGCAGGTCGCATTCGGGATCTGTATCCAGCGCGGACTGAATGTCTTCCTCGGCCTGATCAGTTTTGCCCTGGCGGGCGTGAATCATGGCCAGATAGCTGTTAGTGTAGGAAGCAAAGCCGAGCAGCGTGCGGGCGTGCTGGAAGGCGCCTTCCGCACCGACAAAGTCGTCGTTCTGGAAGTAAATGACACCAAGCCGGAACCAGGCCTCGGGGAAATCGGGCTGGAACTCCACGGCCTTTTGACATGCAAAAGAGGCCTCTACCAGTTTTTCCTGAGCGGCCAGCGCGGCGCCAAGGTTGTCCCAGGCGCGGGCGTAGCGGGGCTGAATCTGCACTACTTTGCGCAGCGCCTGCTCGGATTCATCAAAGCGGTCAAGCTGAAAATAGAGGGCGCCGAGATTGCACCATACCTTGGGGTGATCCTTCTCGATTGAATCGGCGCGCAGGTAATGGTGCAGCGCTTCATCCAGCTTTCCGGTCTGCTGAAGGGCCAGGGCCATGTTGAACCAGGCGGGCATGACATCGCCACCGTAGCGCATAGCTTCGCGGTAAGCGCCGGCAGCCTTAAAGGGGCGCCCGGCCTGAAAGTGCAGATGGCCGAGCATGGTCCAGACTTCAAAAGCCTGGCTGGTGTCGGGGTTAAGCGCGCTGGCTTCCTTGATGAGCTTTTCGGCGGCTTCCGGTTCATTATCCGTCAGCAACTGCATGGCGCCGTCCAGCAGTTCCGCAGGAGTTTTCTGCGCCGGCTGGGGAGGCAGAGGCGCGGAAGGCGGCAGCGGGGGCGGACCGACCGGACGGCGCGGGAATGCAGGCAGTGGCTTTGTGTGTCCGCTGCGGCTGTTCGCTTCCTTCTGCGCCTTATACGCGGCCTGATGAGCCTGGAGTGTCAGGTTGGTGGTGCCGGAGGTCGCCGGTGTCTGGCTCTCGGGTTTCAGTCTTGCGGCACTGCCCGCCGAGCCCGGTCCGATGGGGGGCGCATCATCTTCATGGCGAGAGGTACGGGCGGCTTTTTCCTGGGCTTCGGCCTCCATGGCGGCGGCCATAGCGGCGATCAGGCTTACCTTGCCGGTCTTGACAATCAGCTTGGAAACCTGCGGCTTGTAGTGCTTTGTCTCCGTAACATGCTTGGGCTGTTCAATGCCCTCCATGGCAGGATCATTCTCGCCGAGGCTGGTGGGCTGAGCTTCCAGAGGAGGTTGCTGAACGGGCGTCTGTGTGGGTTCGGTGTTCTCCGCAGCTACAGAAGATGAATCGCCTGAGCCGGGCATGGACTGTGTCTTGGCGCTCCAGATCGATCTGATCGATGGCGGCGGACGCAGATCCGCATTCTCCAGCTTCTGGCTCTGGGGGCGTCGCGGCAGCGGGCCGGACGAGCGAGGAGCCTTGGGAGGACGCAACGGCGTGGGCACTTTGCCGCTTTCACCTTTGAGGCGCGGGGGCGGTTCGGCACGTTTGGCTGCTTCGCGCGCAGCTTCCAGAGAAGGCTGGGACGAAGAGCCGCGTGTATCCTGAGAGTCCTGAAACGAGGAGGCTGAGGGCGGCGTGTTGGTTTCAGCGAGGACCGGCTGAGACTTTGCCCGCTGCTGCCTTGCCCGCGCTTCAGATTCTTCTTTCTTGGTACCCGTCTTGGGTAGCCGTTGGGCATGAGCGCTTGTGGGTTTGACGGAAGAGGAATTAGTGGAGCCAGGCAACGGCGGGAACATCGGCGCCAGCACTGAGCCGGCGGAGGCCGTGCTGCCGCCCGATGGGCCGCGTGAAAGTGGTGGGCGCGATGAAGCCTGTGGCTGTCTGCCGGCGGCAGGAGGTGGTTCCGGTTCGGCGCGATTGATGGAGTGCGCAGTGGGCGCATCGGGTTCCAGCAATCCCTCGACAGGCTCGTCTCCGGTCTCGGGATAGACCTCGTTGCCAGGGGGATTGACTTCCATCTCATCCAGCGCCTGCTTTTGCATGCGCGCCAGGGCTTCCGCTGCGTTTTGCGCCAGTGCGCGCGAGGCCGCAGGCGGCTTGGCCGAGGGTGCGAAGAAGCTCTTGCCTTTGGAGGCGGCTGAAGAATTATTCTGAGCGCCGGCGGGCTGCGCAACCGGCGGTGTGGAAGCGCTGCGACCGCGTCCGTTATTGGAGCCAGGGGCAGCAGTGGTTGTGGATTCTGGAGTGCTGGCGTTGGGCGTGGCAGAGCGTGCTGAGGGCGAAGGAGGGCGCGCTGCTTCGGCCTGGGCGGTCAGTTCGCGCTCACACTCTTTCAGCATCGCCTGACAGTCTTCATCCGGCATGCCGGTTTCCAGCACCTGCTCACAAAAGCGCAATGCGGTGCGGGTGTCGCCCACTTCGTTCAGGAAAAACCGGGCAAGCTCGCGAAGCAGCGGCATGATATCGCGCGCTACAGGGAGCCGAAGCAGCATCGCGGAATCGCTCGTCTTCAGAAGACCTTCGCTGGAGGAGCCTGAATTCCGGCGGCGTTCAAGGCCGTCGATCAGAATGGAGATAGCTTTGGCGCGGAAGAAGTCCTTGCGGGCGTGGCACAGGGTAAGCATCTGACGCCAGGGTGCGGGGCTTAAGGGTTGATCTTCAATCAACTCAAGAATATCTTCTCTGGTCAAGTCAGTGCTCATAGTTGCGTCCTTCCGTCTGCTCCAGCCGTAACCGCCGGGTGGGGGAAGATGGTGAGTGCTGCGGCGCTAAGGAGTCTCCGGAAAATATACTGTGCAACTTGAGTCGTCGCTTTGAGCGAGAGTAACGTTGGAATTCCGGTCAGCGCCTTAGTCTAATGCACTCACTCCATTCCGTCTTGCTCTCATCTCAAAATCGACGACTCAAGTTGCACAGTATATTTTCCCGAGACTCCTAAGTAGATGAAAATTAAGATGAAAAAAATGATCCTGAAAGGCTGGCTTTCGCGGTGTGTGGATTGATTAAATGGAAATGCTTAACCGGGGTAATCGCTCGCTTGGCTTAACATGTCGAAGTAAGCTCAGAAGCTCACACGATTTAACTACTTTTTATCAACCGGGGTCAATAAATCATTGGACTTTTTTGCAATTCTTTAGCCGTACTACCGTTGAAAATCCGCGTCCGTCAAAATTCCTTACAAGGAGGAGGAAGACACAAAAGCGGGCTGTTTCTTACCGAGGGGCTAATTTCATTAACAGATAAATTATGGAGAGCCCTGATTAGAGGAGACGTATATTTCTGAGGATACGCCCTCTTGGGTGATATCGGCAAAAATCAGCAATACTTAACGGCCATATTTGCTGTTTAATCCTAGTGCCATACGGATAAATACCGCGCACCTAGTAACTCCTTGGTAACTCCTTGTCGTCCTTTAGCTTTCTGTTTCCTTTTATTTCCTTGCCTCATGATCATCTTTACAAACGGTAATGCCATGGAGATCCCAGCACATTCCACGCTTGGCGAAGTTGTCCGTCGCCTTGAGTTGGACCCCCGAACCATCATTGCGGAGGTGAATGAAGAAGCTCTTCAACGAAACGAATGGCAAACTCGCCCCTTGCAGGAAAACGATCGCGTCGAATTCCTCCGAATTGCGGCGGGCGGATAGCCCAAGCACAGCGGACACAAAAGGGCTGTCTTAGGAGCCTCCGGAAAATAACCTGTGCAACTTGAGCTGCCGCTTTTGAGCGAGAGCTGCGTTGGAATTCAGGTCAGCGCCTTATTCTAATGCACTCTCTTCATTCCGACTTGTACTCATCTCCGAACCGTCACTCTAAATCCTATTCATAAGGAGTCTCCGGAGAATTAAAAAAGGAAGCAACCCGCCTTTGTCAGACGGATTGCTTCCTTGTGTCCTACGTGAACTCTTACGACTAAAAGTGATGGACCGGCCCGCATTCGCCCAGAAGGTTACGGCACGACGAAAATCTTCTGGGTGTAGGGGCAGCGCACTTCCGTGCCGGAATTGAAGCCGCGCACGTCAACCAGGCCGGCGTCAGGGGCGTACGGGCTACGTACATAACCCTTCTTGTCGGGGATAGGATGGCCCGAGGGATATTTGGGCGCACCAGTAGGAGTAGGGGGTGTTGGCGGCGGGGCGGGAGGAGGCGTATCCGCACCGGGCTGGGGAGGGGTGTACGGTGGCGGATTGTTTGCCACAGTAGGGCTGTCTGCGCCCTTCTTGGGCGGGAGGCGGCCTGCTCCCTGGCCCGGAGGGGCGTAAGGGCTTGGTGGCGGTTCCTGGGCAGCCTGCTTTTTGTCGTCTCCAAACAGGCCAAAGAAACACCCGGACAAATTCAGGGCTGCAAATAGAACTACGAGTAAACGTATGGCTTTCACGGCGACCTACTTTGCATAAATCCGAACGGGGAGCAACCCCGGAAACAGAAATTTTTATACCGGCGTCCCCTGCGAGGCACCGGACCTTACGGTCGGCCCTGAGAAGCTACATCGTTGACTATCAGCATACTGGCTAAAGAATCGACGGATCCGCAGAACTTTTATAGCAAGCCGGCTCAGGCGGAGGCGGTCGCCGGTTGGGGCGCATACTTTTTCTCCAGAGCGCATACTTTGGAGAGGCGGCGTTCGTGGCGTTCTTCGGCCGTGTATTCGGCACTCAGGTACGCATCCACGAGATCGCGAGCTAGCGCGGGTCCGATGATGCGAGCACCAATCACCAGCACGTTCATGTCATCGTGCTCCACACCCTGGTGAGCCGAATACGTATCGTGGCAGATGGCCGCGCGAATTCCCGGTGCCTTGTTGGCTGCCACCGAAGCTCCCACGCCGCTGCCGCACAGCAGTACGCCGCGCTCGGCCTGGCCATCACGAATCGCATCGCACAGGGACTCCGCGCAATCGGGATAATCCACGGGCACCGTGCTGTTTGTGCCAAGATCCAGCACATCGTGCCCCGTGTTGCCCATGTGGGTGATGAGGGCCTGCTTCAAATCGAAGCCGGCATGATCCGAACTGATGGCAACACGCATACGGGAAGGGGAATGTAGTAAGAACGAGAGGGGACGGAGGTGAGGGCCGGAAGTGGCCTAAAGGGTCAATAATAGCTCTGGCGACATAGGAAGTAAAGCCGAAAGGCAAGCGCTTCGGCGGCTTACTCTCTGCTCAAAATGACTCTCTGAATTACCTGCGTCCGCACTCCTTTTGTGCTCCCCTGTTCTTACTTTGTCGAAGCTATGTAGTCCTTATAAAGAACAGTAACCAACTTTGCGAATCCCTCGTTGGCCTTCTTGTTGGATATATTGGTTACCAGGACGATAGCGGTATCAGCTTCTGTATCTACATAGATGATGGCCAGGTTCTTTGTATTGCTGCCGCCGTGCTGAAGAATCTTATGGCCGCCGGCCCACTCCGGCTGCAGCTGTCCCCAGCCCAGACCGTAACCACCCGTGCGAGGCGTTCCGGGGGCTGCGTTGGGATTGTCCATCATGATGACGGGAGTGTGCATCAGGCGAATGGTCTCGGGGGAAACCAGCTTCGGCTCGCGCTTGCCTTCGGCGGCATTCCAACTCGCCCAACGTGCGAAATCTGCCAGGGACATGTGCGCTGTTCCTGCGGGTCCCACGGAGGGAGGATTGTCCGCCTGTGGTCCGGCCAGATAGGCCTGAAGTTTGCCGTTTACCTCGGCATGACCCAGCGGTGCATCCACTTTGCCCACCGAACTTTGCGGCCCGATTCCCGCCGATTTAAGATCCAGCGGCGCAAAGATCTGTTCCTGAAGAAGCTCTTCCCAGGTGCGGCCCGTCACGCGCTCCAGCATGGCGCCGGCAACAACGTAGCCCAGGTTGGAGTAAGCGAACTGTGCGTCGGGGGCGTGATCCAGCGGCTTGTCGCATGTCTTCTGCACAATATAGAAGCGCGCCGCATCCAGATTGGCGTCCACCTTCTGAGCTTCGACAAGCAATTGCCAGAACTCATCCTTGTCGCTGGCAAGCCCGGTTGTGTGGGAGAGCAACTGTCGCAGCGTCATGGCGGCGAAGCCTGGATCCATCTTCGCCTTTAACTCCGGAAAGATTTCGCCCGGCGTGCTGGTCCACTTCAGTGTGCCCTTTTCCACCTGTATAGCGATAAGCAGGGAAGTGAAAGCTTTGCCATCAGAACCAAGGTGCCAGCGATCACCGGATTGCACCGGGATATCCGCCCCGATGCGACGCGTTCCCGCTACGCCAAGCGCCACGATTTCGCCCTTGCGCACTACGGCGGCGCCAATGGCCGGCATGCCATACTCCGCCAGATAGGGTTTCAGAACCTCGTCCAGCTTTGCGGGTTCAGCCGCATTCAGGGAAACAGGATGAAAAGGCAGAGCCATAAGGAAGCCACAGGTCAAAACCGCAACCCATCTGCAACGCAATGCTGCGACACAAGAAATAGACATAGTTGTAAAGGATAAGGCGAACTCTTTAAGGCTACCATCAGAAGCGTTAAAGGCAATGCATTACCATATGGAAACCTGTACGTATAATGATAAGCTCGAATATCTGTTTGTAATGCCAAGTAACTGTCTGATTGCCGCTGCAGGGGCACACATTTGTTACTCTAACGTCATTTGCCATACCCCACTATTTACCGCATAGTTTGAGAGTAGCCAATGCGATAAGGTAAATGCCGAATTGAACTATGGGCGTTATTCTTTGGTGTTGCCTTTCCATCAAGAGAGATTTACCTTCTCCGCAATCCTTCGCGCCAAACTACTGCTGCCTTCCCTGACATGAGCGCTAATTCCAATACCAGCCATTCCCCTACGCCGGTTACGGACATCGCCGCAGCCCTGCACGAGAAGTTCTACCGCGAGCACCCTGAGCACGTCCCTCCGACTATTGAGCAAGCTGAGACACCTGTTGCTCCGTCACCCTCCGTTTCTGACTCGCATTCTCCTCATAGACCAGTTTCAGTGGAGGATATTCTTGCCAGCGCTGGTGGTGAAATCGCCAGTTCCGCAGAAGGCGCTCCGGCCAAACCCAGGCGCCGCATTCCGCTCAGCTACGGTGCCGGCGTCGCGCTTATTGCGGGTGGCGTGGCCGGGGTCGTGTTGCCGGGCATTCCGGGTTTCCCTCTTTTGATACTGGGAGCGGCGGTTCTCGCACCCACAGTGCCAGCACTCGCCAGCGCCGATACATGGGTCCAGGAAAACTTTCCGGAAGTCTATAAGGAAGCGCTCGATTTCGCCGACCGCTTTGCCGCAGATTTCGAGAAGCGTTTCCCCTCAGTCCCGCCGAGTAAAGACACTGTCGACAAGGAGTGAATTCTACTTGATGGCTTCCGTCTTTGCCTTGTCTTTGGACTTGCCGCGTCCCAGAAGCTTCATGGCACTCTTAAACAGGTAACCGGGGTGCGTGTAACGCAGAATGCGAAGGCGGCCTTCCAGTTCATCAATCTTAGTTTGATGCGCGTCGATCGTGCCTTGTATATTCGCGCGCTGAGCCTCTACCTGTGCGCGCAGATCCTTGTTCGCATCATCCAGTACCTTAATAACGGCATCCTTCTGCGCGACAGAGTTTTCCAGATCATCGGATTCATCGATAAACTCGTCCGTGGCGTACACGTTCAACGCATAGGTCTGGCTCGCTCCGGCTTCGGGATCTACATCAAATGTAGGCTCGATAACATGCATCTCGCGATGATACGAGGGAGCTTCTGTATTGACGGGGCCCTGCTCTAAAATATGGTCAACATCATTCAGATAAATGCTGTCTGTAATGCGGTGATCCAACTGGAAGCGGAAGCCGGCCAGTGGAACTTCCACGCTCGTCAGCGGAGCGTGATCCCACATGAGGGACCAGAGGTGGAAATCAGTACCGTGATGATATTTACTCGGCACGACTCCGCCGATCTTATCCCACAGGCTGCGGCGCCAGAAGCACACTTCCGGCTGAATCCATGAGCGATTCTCGCGACCGCCGTGTTTGCCGGCCCAGAAAGCGCGCCGGGAGAACCCTGCTGCCCGCTGCATTTCCGCAAAGCTGCCTGATACATTGATGCACGTCTTATGGCCCGCGCCAATCCAACTGACGTCCGGGAACTTCGTAAAGATTTCCCGCGCCACCTGAAGTGTCCAGGGCAGGTAGATATCGGTTGCCGGCAGCCACCCTATGATTTCGCCGGTGGAAGCCGCGAAGGCGCGATTCAGTGCTTCATACTCCGCGCCGTCCGGTTCGGTTGTCCATGACGCGAGACGCGACTCATAGCGCTTGATGACATCCAGGCTTCCATCCACGGAGCCGCGATCAGCGATGATGTATTCGGTGGGCCCGGGCTGCTGCAGCACGCTCTCCAGCGCGGCCTGCAGATGCTCAACATTATTAAGGCAAGGCGTTACGATGCTGATCTTCATGCGCTTATTTAGATTCCTTTTTGCCGCGTATTTTGCGCAGGAAGCGCTTCGCCACCAGCAGCGGATGCGAGTTCAGTTCCGCCCGAAGATCTTCCAGATGCTGCTTCTGCTCCACCACGTGGTTCTCCATGCGCACCTTGTCGTCGGCGCCTTTCTGGCGCAGCCAGCGGTTGTCCTTGTCCAGATCGCGAATCAGCTTCTCCTTGCGGCTCAGGGCATTATCCAGTTCGTCCGATTCATCGATCACTTCGTCCGTCGGCCGGATACGAAGCGTATACTGCTGCGAACCGTCCGCGGAAGGTCTGTCGGCCACGACGGGGATGAGCCCGTGGATCTCACGATTCCACTGGGGAACCGTAGCGGGCTCCGGCGCGGCACCACCGTCACCCGAGGGGCCGGCTGCCAGCAGCTTATCGACGTCATCCAGATATCCGGTATGCGTGCTGCGCTGGTCGCCATGAAAGCGGAATGCTGCCAGAGGCGCATCCACGCCTGTAAGCGGCGAGTGCTCAAAAAACAGGGCCCACAGATGCATATCCGCCGCATGACGGTAGGTGAGGGGAATCGAGCCGCCAATTTTCTCCCACAAACTGCGCCGCCAGAAGCAGCTTTCCTGCTGAATGAACGAGCGGTTGGTGCGGCTTCCATGCCGGCCCGCCCAGAGCGCGCGTCGGGAGAAACCGGCCACCTTCTGCATGCCGGCGAAGCCCGTGCCATCGCTGATGCAGGTCTTCATGGTGGATGAAATCCAGTCCACCTGCGGGTATTGCTCAAAGATTTCGCGTACGACCTGCAGGGTCCACGGCAGGTACATGTCGCTGGAGTTCAGCCACGCCATTACTTCGCCGGTCGTCTTGCTAAACCCTTTGTTGATAGCGTCATACTGACCCTTGTCCTTCTCGCTGCACCACCAGGCGATGCGATCGGCGTTGCGCTCGATTACTGCCTTGCTGTGGTCCTTCGAGCCGCCATCGACCACCACATACTCTATCGGCCCAGGCTGTTGAAACACGCTGTCAAACGTGGCCTGGAGGTAATCGGCCTGGTTATAGCTGGGGGTGACGATGCTTATCTTCATGGATGCGTTCGGTCGGTCAGGGAGCACTTAAACAAGCAGAAGCGCGCTGTGCTGGCCATCAGTTTTTCGGAGATCCCTTAAAAAGGCGCGAAAGCCAGTTGCGTTTCTTTTTCTTTTTGTCGCCATCGCCCGGCTGAGGCATCGCGTACTTGATATGATGCTCCAGGCGCACCACTTCGGCCTTCAGTTCGTTGATCTCTCGCGACATATCTTTCAGCATCGCATCCTGATGATCGGCCGCTTTGGTCAGCTCTTTGTTAAGGGCCACCAGCTTGCGGTTCACATGCGCCAGCTCCTGGTTCGTGTCCACATCTTCATCGGTATCATGCACTTCCAGCGTAAAGGAGCGCACCTCCTCGCCGCCTTCGGCCGGCTTGCCGTAGGTGGTGCCGATCACATGCATTTGCTGATGGAAGGCGGGGACATTGGAAGTCCCTGGTCCTTCCTTTAGAATCTGCTCAATTTCATCAATATAACCCGTATGTGTGCTGCGCTGCTCCCCATGATAGCGGAATACCGCCAGAGGAACGCCTATACCTACACCCACTAATGGTGAATGATTAAAGAACAATGCCCACAGATGAAAATCCGCGGCATATCTGTATGTATCGGGGATTTTTCCACCTATCTTATCCCACAGGGAGCGGCGCCAGAAGCAGCTCTCCTGCTGAATAAAGGAGCGATTGGTGCGGCTGCCATGTTTGCCCACCCAGAATGCGCGCCGCGAGAACCCCGGTACGCTGTCATTGCCCGCAAAGGTTCCGCCATCCTGAACGCAGGTCTTTACCGTCGAGGAGATCCACGCCACCTCGGGGTACTTCGTAAAGATGTCGCGTACCACCTGCAGCGTCCATGGCAGGTAGAGATCCGACGAGTTGAGCCAGGCCATGATTTCCCCAGTGGACTTCTCAAAGCCTTTATTCACAGCGGCATACTGGCCTGCATCGCGCTCGCTGCACCACCACGCCAGCTTGTCCGAATAGCGTGCGATGATGTCCGCGCTGCCGTCGGTGGAGCCTCCGTCTACCACGATGTACTCGGTATCGCCGCCCTGCTGCAGCACACTTTGTATGGTAGCTTCCAGGTATTCCGCCTGATTGTAACTGGGGGTGACAATGCTGATTTTCATCGTAATTACTTCTTCTCCGCCTTCTTGCTAAAGGGAATAACCTGCTTCCACCAGTTCTTGTTTTTTAGCTTTTCTTCTTTCGCCAGGCGCACTTCTTCCAGTGCTTTCTCCATAGCTGCCTTACCTTCCATCAAAGCATCAATATGCTGTTGACGAAGTTCAATTTCTTTTTCCAGATGCGTCTTATTGCCTTCCAGCCAGCCAATATAATCGCGCTGTTCTTCACTTACCTTGGTAAGAACACGATTTAAGTCGATATCCTTCTCATAAGCCAGGCATTTAACACGATGCCTTTCGTACAGGCTTATGATCGCCTTATCCAGCCAGGGCCACAGGTAAGACGGGATCTCGCCACTGGAAGTTTCGGTGAATGATGCCGGAGGCGTGATCTTGTTCTGGAGTGCCTCCGCGTACAGAGATGCCATCGCGCCGGCCTGCACATGCAGCGGATAACGCGTGCGCGCCACTTCTACCGCCTTTGCGCTGATGGCCGCGAGCTTCTCCTCGCTCAGCATCGCCTCAACGAGTACCTGCGCATCTACTTCGCCTTTAGGCACATCGACAAGGAAGCCATTGGCGCCATGCTCAATCATGTCCAGAATGCCGCCGGCCTTGCTGCCAATGACGGGGACGCCCGCACCCATGGCCTCGAGCACCATGTTGGGCAGGTTATCCTCCAGCGGCGTAAAGATCATGGCGGATGACACACGATAAACGGCAGGCATCTTATCCGCGGGAATAAGTCCCAGGTCCCGGGATTTCCAGCCGCGCGGCGGTTCGTCGCCTTCCTCCGACCGGCCCACGCGAAGCAGTTCCCATTTGCTGCGCAGCGCGTCGCCGCCCAGATCGGCCAGCGTTTCCAGCACCTGAAGAGCATGAGCGACGCCCTTGCGCTTTTCCAG
>JBGGNE010000075.1:0-10774 GCA_041287705.1 Methylacidiphilales bacterium
ATGAGGATAGGTGCATTGCGGATGAAGGCACGTGCAATGGAAACACGCTGCTTCTGACCGCCTGACAGACGCGTGCCGCGTTCGCCGATCATCGTATCGTAGCCGTTAGGCTGCTGCATGATGAACTCGTGCGCAGAAGCATTTTTGGCCGCTTCCACAATCTCTTCCTGGGTGCAGCCTGGGCGACCGGACGAGATGTTGTGGGCGATTGTCGTGTCGAAAAGCTGAATGTCCTGGGTTACCAGAGCCAGTTGTTTGCGCAGATCGGCAATCTTGTATTTGCGGATATCCACGCCATCGATCTCAATGGCGCCTGCGGTAACATCGTAGAAGCGGAAGATCTGGTTCAGCAGCGTGGTTTTGCCCGCTCCAGTTTCGCCCGCAATGCCGATCTTGGTACCCTTCGGAACTGTGAAGCTAAGATTCTTGTGCACCAGCTTGTGCGTGACGTCGGGCAGCAAAGTCGAACCCGCATCCAGCATCTGCTGGGATGAATGGCTGCTGTAACCGAAAGTCACATTCTTGAACTCAATGCTGTGTTTAAAGACATCCAGCGATTTCGCGTCAGGAGCATCCACCACGGTGGGCTGAATGCGGTTGATTTCCAGAAGTCGGTCGATGCCAGCGGAGCACTGCTGGAAGACCATGTGAATGCCGGCCAGCTTCTTCAGCGGCGCGTAAAAAATAGCCAGACCGGTAAGGAAGCCGACCAGGTTGCCTGCTGATTGCTGGGCCATAAACACGTAGATCAACACCACACCAATACCCATGGAGGAGAGCGTCTCGATGATAGGGTTGAGCATTTCCTTCTGCTGAATGGCGCGCATGCTCTGGCGGCTTTCGAACTTCACCGTATCGTAGAAGATCTTTTCCTGACGTTTCTCCAGGCCGAACGCCTTAACAATGCGGATATTGGCGAAGTTCTGCACCAGAACGTCGGCCTGCATCACGCCGCCGCGAGCGCCTTCTTTGGCGATACGGCGTACCTTACGGCCCAGCATAATGGTGGGCAGCAGGCACATGGGCAGGAACACCAGCGAGATCACGGTCAGCTTCCAGTCCATAAACCACAGCGTGACAAATACGCTGAGCAGGGTAATGGGCTCTTTAATCAGATCCGACAAACCGAGGCTCAGGCAACCGTAGAGTGCGCCCGTGTCTCCATTGACGCGGAGCAGATGATCGCCGGTGCTGGTTTTGTCGTGATAATCGAAGGAGAGCGAGTTCAGCTTGCGAAAGACATCGTTTTTCAGGTCGATCATGACCATTCGACTGGTCCACGCCATACAGTAGCTGGAGAAATACCCCAGCATGCCTCGCATGAACGATAGCGCCGGCAGAAACATAATGCCGCCGACGATCTGCCAGATGGTAACGGGGCTGCCTGAAATAGGGATGTAATCATTGGTCGCCTTCTCCATAGCCGCGCCAATGGGATCCGTGTACTTGCGGATGGAAGCGAAGACGTGGTCCGCAGAGGTGGGGGGACGCAGAGCCTTGGCACCCAGTCTGGCGGTTTGCGTGGAGACGTGGTAAACCTCTGCGTTACCGCCCAGACGATTGATGATCAGCGTGGTGGCACTGATAAAGAGCGCGTTGGAGAGGCCGAACAGAACGCCTAAGAAAACGCCCAGCGAAAACCGGAACCAGTACCGGGATATGTAGGGCATTCCGAACCTCAGGACTTTCAGGATATCTTGCATGCGAGGGGAAGTAGTGGAAAGGGGAAGGTAGAGGGAAAAGGGAAGTGTGTCTTTGTCGTAGGATCATGGTGCCGCGCAAAGTAAGCGGGTGCGCAGCTATGGGTCGGTATCCGGCTCGGAAGGCATGGCACGCCCCAGCCGGAAAAGATACATCTGACCATATTGCGGGCGGAAGGGAAAGCGGGAATATTGGGGTGCCGTTCAGGTCGGTTTGGCCGCAATCCGGGAGCCGCCGTAATAGCTCTGCCACCGCACAAGGATTCCGCGTAACGCAGTGGAATCCGCAATCATGTGATGCTAGGATGGCGGGGTGACTTTCCCCTCTGCCAATCATGATTCCCCATCCGGTGCAGCGCGCTTTATGCTGGCGGCGGTGGTTTCCGGGTTCGTGCTGCTGTTCCTGTCAATACTGATGCCGAACACCCTTTCGCCCATTGCGCGGGTGGTGCCTCCGCTGGTATTGCTGCCCACCATTTTGCTGATGACATCGTGCGTGCTCTGGCTGCAGTCCTACTTCCTGCCGATGCTCTCGCCGCAGCGGAACATCCGCCGTCGAATGGCGGAGCCCGCTTATAATGCGGTGGGCGAAGAAATGCGCACGCTGCGTCGCAACGCCGTACGCGGCGCAGGCGGCTATAACCGCATCCCCCCACGAGAGATTACCGGACTACAGAAAGCCTGTCTGCTCGGCGCGTCTTTTCTTCTGGCCTGCGTAGTCTGGGCCTTCATCGTCTCCCTCCTTCTTCAGCCGCGCATGGAGAACTACATCTGGGATAAAGATAAGGAAAAGGCCCGCGAAAACGAACGGGCGCGCGACCGCATCACCAGCCCTAACCGCGAACTGTCCCCCGGCCCGGGTCTGCCGCAGATTCCCCTGGCCCTGGCCAAAGCGCAGATGTCGCTGTGGATCGAGCCCGCCACGCGCAATGCGCAGATAAGCAGGATGCGCCAGTCCAATCCCGAATGGGAATTCACGTCCCGCACCTTTCTGGTTCTGGCGCTGGCCAACGTGGCGTTGCGCGATACCCTGCTCAAGCCTGCGGCGCTCAGTGTCATCGACACGATCATTACCGAAACGCTGGATCAGGAGCGCAGGCACGGGCAGGAAGTCTTCTTCGCCGTGAGCCAGAAGGGACGCCGCTCGGATTTTCTTAACTCATCCCGCCGCAGCGTCTTTATCGACGGGCAAATCGCCATGATGCTGGGCGCCCGTCGTCTGGTAGAGGAGAACGCAACGTGGGGCGAGGAGATGCAGCAGCGCACGCGCCTGATTGTTCAGGAAATGCGCGAAGGTCCGTTGCTGTGCGGCGAAACGTATCCCAACGAATGCCGCCTGGTCGACTGCGCACTGGCCATGGCCACACTGCGTATCAGCAACGCTTTGGATGGCACGGACTACTCCGGATTTATCAATTTATGGGTAGGGAAGGCCCGCACAACGCTGGTCGACAAAAAGGCAAACATGCTGGTGTCCCGCTTCGATTTCACCGGCAGACCAGTGGTGCTGGAAGGCCCGGAAGGCGTAAGTATCTGGACCACAGCGCACTTTCTCAGCGTGGTGGACCAAGGGTTCGCCCAGGAACAGTATGACAACGCCGCCAGGCAACTGCGCACCAACTTCCTGGCGTTCGGCTATTCACGTGCGCGCCCCTCTGCCAGCGATTACGCGCGCTCACCCCAGCAGCAACAGCTCGAAGTCGAAATGGATGGGCTCGTCCCCTTCCTGCAAGCCAGCCCGGGCAGCAGCGGGCGAGCGCTGGTAGCGGCCCAGACCTTCGGCGATACGCGCTGGATGCGCCAGCTCATCACGTCGCTGGAGTTCCTGGGATTCCGTACCGCCAGAGAGCGCATGCATTATATCTCCAGTAACACCACGGGCGATGCCGTTATTCTCTACGCATTGGTTCAGGGCCCTCTCTGGGAAAAGCTGAAAGCCACAGTGCGCCCTCCGGCCACCCCGCCCAAGCCCCCCGTTCCACCCGAGCATCATCCGCTCGCGCCGCCGGCGTTACCGCCAACTGAATCGCCGGCACCGGCACCCGCAGCTGCCGCCTCCTCGGCCTCGCCTCTACCTCTTCCCGCTTCGACTACACCTCCAGCTACAACCACCAGCACAGCCGAACCCGCTGCCACCTTTGCGCCCACGCCATGAACCCACGCCTTCCTGCCGATGTCATGATTACGCTGCGTATTCTGGCCGCATTCTTCGGAGCCGCGGCGGTCATCTGGCTCTCGTACCTCATTCTCGAAGTCTGCGGAGCCCGCGATACCATGCCCGAGTTGCTCCGCGGCACCAGCAGTTCCGGCAGCCACCTCAACAACCCGGATAACTCCCTGGCGTTCATGTTTTACTCAGGCGGCTACTTCTGTCTCTACGTAGCGGCGGTACTCGTTGCGCCCGTGCTGGTACTTACCGGAGTCTTTTTTTCATTTGCCATGTACTTCGCCCGCAAGACATTGCAGCGGTAGATCGGCGAATGCCGAGGCATGGATTAAAAACCTTTCGCTCACAGGATAGAATGCTTGCTACAAGCAATAATTACGCCATAATGATTAAAAGATAGTTATTTTTGTGCTGTTTGACGCTGTGTCGCTGACAAAAACAGCGATATCCCATCGATTCCTCCGATTTGCGCCACCGCCATGCATGAGATCCTTGCCCACGATTCGTATGTCCCTCGTACGTACCTGCCCTTTGCATTACCGGGGGGCGACAGCGCCTGGGGATGCCGTTTCGGAGGCAAGCCGCCCGAAGGTGTGACGCCGCCTTTCGAGCCCTTTCTTTATCTTCTGACGCTGCAGTACTCCATTGAGCCGCACATCGAGTTTTCCCTGTTTCTCAACTTCAGCGTCAGCCATAAGGATGAGCATTTCGACATCCTGATGCAGAACAAATACCAGATGTTCGATGCGGCGTCTCCGGAAGGTCAGGATCTCGTCTATGTCGCCGTTCACGACGCGACCGGGCGAAACGTGGATTCCGAGGCGCCCTATCTGCTGCCCACATCGCGCCTGGAGTATGGCGAAGTTGCGGCAGACGAAATAGACGATCAGTTTGCCATCTATCGCCACCACAAGGTGGGCGGCCTGCCGAAGTTCCACTACTTCAAGTCGAGCCTGGCCGATCCCGCCCAGTCCCTGCTAGTCAGTGGCTGCACCCATCTTCTGCAGCTCAGCCCGCCCGGCCCGGGTGATTTTGCCGAACCCGGTGTGGACGGCAAAGTCGGGTGGCCCGATATCCCATGGCCCTTCGGCGACTTCATCTTCCATCTCTTTCTTCGTATCGTGAACGATAAATATGTATTTTACTTCGGCTGGGCTTAGTCGCCGCCAACAGAGAGTTGCCGTTTCAGACGTTTGCGTGACACCGCCTGTCAACGAAGCAGTTACAAACCCGGGACATTAAATATCACTGCCAAAGAAGAATCTTTTGTTTCCCAACAAAAAGTGTCAGTTTCATGCGCAACGGTGCTCTTGGCTGGAAAAATGCTAAAGTGCTTCGTATAAGTAAAGGGGCGTCCTGTGGCGCAGCGGCCTTTAACGGCACTGCAAAGCAGACTCGCCGCAGCGGGATCCACGCTCCCGCAATATTCTGCATATGAACGATATTCCGCGAGAAAAGCTGCGCGAGATTCTTGCCCGCCATGGCAAAAAGGTGGGGGAAGACGCGCGTCTGTGCCAGGCCCTCCTCACGGATTATTGTGGCGAACATCGGGGTGAGAATTATCTGCTGGTCAGCGTGGTGCGCGAGCGGCTGGTCATGGACATGGTTTCGTCCCTTCGTGATCCATCCGAGCTTCCCGTACTGCTGAGCCGTCTGGGCAAACGCATGGAAACCAACCTGATGGTGGCCCCAGCAGCAGCCCGCTGGGCTCTCCTGGCCTGGGCGGAAGCCCTGGAACTCGTTCCGCCGAACAGCGTCAGCTACGACGAGACCCCTTCCTCTGCCGCGCCTAAGCCAGTCACCGGCCCGCCACGCCCTCCCGGCATGGTGAATCCCCCGCCAAACAGCGGCATTCCTCGCCCTCCCGGCCAGCTTGCGCCGCGCCCGCCCGCCGTGATGTCGCCGGAAGCCAGCTTTATCCCAAATGTCGCCGCCGCAGCGCAGGCAGCCACGAATAACCGTCTGGCAACCGGGCGACTGCCCAATGTCGTTAAGGCAACGGGCACTGGCACGGGACGTGTAGCACTTTCTCCATTCCGCTCGCCACCCAGTGGCCCTATGGTAGTGCCAGGCAGTGGCGCACGTACTCTGCCTCCGGACGCACCTGCACCTCCGGGTAATATCGGTCCTGGCGGCACCATCCTTCGGGCTGCATCGCCCCTCCCTGTGCCCGCGGCGCCCGTTTCGCCGTTGCAGGGCGGCATCGGCGTGACCCCCGCACCCGTCGTTCCGCCGATCGTGAACCGTCGCGGCCCTGGCGACTACGACATCGTGGTTAGCAAAAGCGGTTTGGGCGATTTCGATAATATTGAGGCAGCGGTTACTGCCGCCCTTCCCGGCAATGTAATCCTGGTACAGGCCGGCGTCTATAACGAGACCGTCGTGCTTCGGCGCAGCCTTACCCTGGTGGCAGATCTCTCCGGCGGACAAGTGATCGTCAACAGCGATGGAACCTGCCTGGATGTTCAGGCCGACGTCGCCATCAGCGGTTTTACTTTTTCCTCCATCGCCGAAGGCTCTGATGGACCGCAGCCCGTCGTGCGCATGCAGCGCGGCAACAGCCGGCTCATCGCCTGCACCATGGGCGGCCCTTCCTCATCGGTAGTAGAGGTGTCTGGCGGCGCGTTTCTCAGCATGGAAGTCTGCGAAGTCTATAAAAGCAGCGGCATGGGCGTCCGGATTAAATCCGACGGCGGCGCCACGCTGGAAGGCTGCCGCATTCAGCGCAGCGGCGAAAGCGCCATGTATCTCGAGCCGCGCGCCCGCGTCACCCTTTCCCACTGCCGCCTGGAGAAGGCAGCCCACTATGGCATTTGCGCCGAAGCTGAAGCCATTGTGGCCGCTTCCGAGTGTGAAGTCACGGGCCATGCCCGCTCCTGCGTTTTTCTGAATCGCTCCGGTTCCGCCCAGTTCGAGGCATGCCAGCTTGGCTCCGGTCAGGCCTTCGGTCTTCACGTCGTTGGCTCTCCCGTTACGCTGGAAAGCACTACAGTAAGCGAGTGCAAACAGGCTGGCATTTCCCTCACCATGGGCGCGCGCCTCGACGCCACCAACTCCAAAGTGCTGGAGAACCGCGAAGAAGGCATCATTGCCAGCGGACGCAGCGCGGCAGGACTGGTGCGCTGCACCGTACAGGGCCAGACGCTTTACGGGATTTACGCCGCTGAGAAATCGGAGATCGAACTCAATGCCTGCACTATCGGCCAGAATGGCCGCGCAGGTGTGGCCATTTACAGCTCCAGCCGCGCCGAGCTGCAAGACAGCACGGTAGTGGAGAATAAGGGCGGCGGACTTTCGGCGCATCAGGAAAGCACGCTGGTCCTGCGTGACAGTGCCCTTATGCGCAACTCCGGCGTCTCTCTGCTGCTGGCCCGTGGCTGCAAGGCCGGTGCCGAGCGTTCCCGCATTAACGAAGGCGATGGTGAAGGCATCTATGCCGAGGACGAATCGGAAGTAACGGCCGTGAGCTGCCGCATTTCCGGCCAGGGCGGCCACGGAGTCGCCGGCAATGCGGCGGTGCTGGCGCTTAGCGTGGTAGAGATCACCGGCAATCAAGGCTGCGGTGTCTATCTCGCCGGCCGCACCACCCTTCAGGCCGAGCGCTGCGTCATCCGCGAAAACCTTGGAGCCGGCGTCAAAGCCGACTGGGGAGCCGGCGGTGCGCTCCGCCAGTGCGAAGTGATAAACAACGGCGATGGCAACATCACAAAGCCATTCTTCAGCTCCTTGCGTGTGGAGGAGTAAGACCAATTAACGCCTGCGATTGGTCTAATTCCAGTTCGCTTTCAACTTGATTCCTAAAAAGTGGATTCTCACGTCGAATAACGAGGCTCATCTTGAAAGCGAATCAGAGTAAGACCATTTCTCCTATCTACAACGCAGTGTGCCGAACTCTTTTTCCTTTAAGATTTTCTGTAGGTCGAAGCGCTGAATGCAGTACTGACAGCTATTTCCAGCAGCGAGATTTGGCGTAACGGTCAGCCACTGGTTTTGCATTGAGGCGGTAGGCAGCCTTTTTGTCCAGGTCCTCCATATGCTCGCCTGGATCCGTGCTTCCAACGCACAGCAGTGTATCCGCATCAAAGAGCCCGGCCTGGCGACAGTCTGCAAGCGCTTTTACAAGCATGTTGAAGCGGGCGTTGCGAGCCTTTGCAAAGTTGCCGGTGGGCGTATTTTCTTTTTTTTCTCTAAGCGCTTTGCTAATAACACGAAATAGCTCGTCGTCGGCAGATTCCTGCCATTCAACAAAAATATCTCCTATTTCCTTGTACTGCTTATGGTTTTCCTCGACCCATGCCTTGGAGCACGCGACGTGGTAGAGTGTGGTGACTTCGTCATCTGTGGCCAGCGCAAAGCCTGCGAGAGGATCCAGTTCACGCAACTCTTCACGCGCACCGCGAATTGCAGAAATAAGGGAGTGCTTTAGTTGATCCAGTGTTGGCATAAGTATTGTGTCAGGTTCAGACAGTTAACCTATCTCACGGCGCCGGATTTGGCTCAGGAATGTCTCTACACTGAGCCCCGGTGAAGGGCGACAATGCCGGTGCTTAGTTGCCAGTGCTTAACCTCGCGGAAGCCGCCTTGTTCCATTTCCTTGGCTAGCTCCGGGGCTTTAGGGAAAGCCTGGATGCTGGCTGCCAGATACTGGTAAGCGTCCTTTTCCTTGGTGAGGAGTGCGCTGTAGAGGGGCATGATGTTGCGCAGCCACCAGAAGTAGCCGGGCGCCAGCGTGGACCAGGGAGTGGAGAGCTCCAGTATGTAGAGCTGACCGCCAGGTCGCAGGACGCGGCGAAGTTCGCGGTAGCCCGCGGTACGGTCGACTATGTTGCGCCAGCCAAATGCGATCGTTACCGCGTCAAACGAGGCGGAGCGGAATGGGAGGCGCAGACCGTCGGCGACGCAGAGAGGGGTAACACCCTTCTTTTGCGCGACACGCAACATGGGCAGACAGAAATCCGCGCCCACGCAAAGGCGGGTGTAGGCTTTGTGCCTGGTGAGCGCAAGTGCGGAATCTCCGCTGCCCGTGGCCAGATCCAGGACTGCAGAGGGAGAGCGTTCGGCGACGCGCTGGGCCAGAATGCGGCGCCAGTAAAAGTCCAGGCCGCCCGACATGACGTGATTCATCAGATCGTAGCCGCCGGCGATACGGCCAAACATGGCGCGGATGCCGTCGGCGCGTTCCTGAGGCGGAAGCACCGCATTGCCCGCAACTACCGCCAACTCCGTCCCCGTTGCTTTGGTGCCGGCTGTGGCAGTGACTGAAGTTGTCTCTTTAACTACTGCCGCGTCCGGGACGGGCTTGCCGGCAACCCCTGTACTGGGAACTGCGTCGTGCTGATCGGGAACATAGGGGTGATCTGGGCCGGCAGGGCCATCGGTGCGGGGCGTACGGGACATAGGGCCGAGAGGGGAGGGGGCGTTAGTCGGTTCTAAATAATGGTTAGACCCATCATAGGCAATTCGCAACGTCCCCTGCCAGCTATCGGTGTGCGGCCTATTCCCGGGCAGTAGGTTGTGCGACGGGTGACAGCTTGGCCTTTGTTGCCTCCAGAATGCGATTATAAAGTTCGCGATTTTTCTTCAGCTCTTCCTTGGCGGCGTCGCGGCCATTGGCCACCTGGGCGCCTTCGAAGTAGAGCCATGCGCCCTTCTTGTCGATGACGTTATGCTCAGTGGCAAGCTCCAGCAGGCTGCTCTCGCTGCTGATGCCCTCGTTGTACATGATATCGAACTCCGCTTCGCGGAACGGTGCGGCCACCTTGTTCTTCACAACCTTGATCTTGGTGCGATTGCCAAGAACGGCGCCGTCGGGCTGCTTGATAGCGGCGGTACGGCGGATATCGATTCGGACGGAAGAGTAGAACTTGAGCGCTTTACCGCCGGGCGTCGTTTCCGGGTTACCGAACATCACGCCGATTTTTTCGCGGATCTGGTTGGTGAAAATGCAGACCGTTTTGGCCTTGCTGATGGCGCTGGTAAGCTTGCGCATGGCCTGGCTCATCAGGCGAGCCTGAGCACCCACTGTGGCGTCACCCATGTTGCCTTCCAGTTCAGCCTTGGTGATGAGTGCGGCAACGGAGTCGAGCACCACAACATCTACGGCGTTGGATTTGATGAGCATCTCCACGATAGTCAGCGCTTCTTCACCGCTGTCGGGCTGGGAAACCAGCAGCTCGTTCATGTTGACGCCGAGTCGCTTGGCGTATGCCGGGTCAAGAGCGTGTTCTACGTCAACGAAAGCGCCTACGCCGCCCATGGCCTGGGCCTGCGCCAGGACCGTTAGGGTAAGAGTTGTTTTACCGGAAGATTCCGGGCCAAAGACTTCGATGATACGACCCTTGGGGAAGCCGCCCACTCCGAGCGCATGGTCGATGCTGATGCAACCCGTGGGAATCGCTTCGACACGCAGCTTGGAGCCGTCGTCGCCCAGCCGCATGATGGAGCCTTCGCCGTACTCCTTGGCAATCGACTGGATGGCCAGTTCAAGATTACGATCGCGTGTTGCGGTGGAAGCTCTGGGTTCAGCACCGGAGGACTTGCTTTCGACTCTGTCGGACTTGGGTTCTTTGGTATCAGCTTTGGCGGCCATAGATTTTGTGGAGGATAGCGTTTTCGTTCCCGCAGCTAAAGGCAAAACGGCGGGAGAATCGGGAATGTCCGTATCTACGGCTGGGTTAAGCACTTCGGCGGGGTCGGAGAGGAGTTGCATGGCGTGGAAGGGAGAAAGAAGTTAAGGGCAGGAAGCAAGAGTTATATGGAGCCAATAGCGAACCAACGAGCGCTGTACATCGGATTTCTTTGATCATGTAGCCACTGTGCGCCCGATCACTAAATGGAGGATACGATATGCCGCTTCAAACGCAATGAAGAAATGCATTATTTTTGAATTTATTTGCGCACAGGCAGT
>JBGGNE010000076.1:0-5456 GCA_041287705.1 Methylacidiphilales bacterium
GCACAGAATTATGGCATAAACGACAGCGACAAAAAAGGCGGGGGTTCTCACGGGTAAATAGGGGGCAACCTTCTCACTATCGCAATAGCCAGCCCGCAAATTTCAGCGGAAATGATAAAGGGCCGGTTTCAGACCATTTCCCAGCGTTAATTGCCCATAGCGTGGGCAGTGCTGAAATCCGATCCCGCATGCTCTCCGCACGCCCGCCTTTATTCTAGTGGCGCGCCTCCCGGAAACCCGTTAGCATCACCGCAATGAGAGCGATTCTGCGCGCCCTTGCTTTTCTGCTGATGCTGACTGCTACGGCAGGTCGCCCGGATCTTTTGCGAGCGGCGGATGCGTCTGCGGGGACGGAGCCAAGGCCTGTGCCAGAACCAGCGCAGACCGAGGTGGTGGGGTCGGAACTCACCATAGTGTCGCCGCACTGGGAGGGGCTGAGGTGGGAGATTTCCCGCGCGTTCAGTGAGTGGCATGAGAAGAAGTACGGCACGCCCGTGCATGTACGCTACCTGGATATCGGGGGTGGCAGCAGCATTGTGCGCTACCTCACCAACAACAAGCAGATGGTGGCCGGTATCGACATCATTTTCGGCGGCGGCACGGATCCCTGTATCGGGCTGAAGAAGGAGGGGATGTTGCAGCACGTGGATCTGCCTGCGGAGACGGCGGAAGCTATTCCGGCCGATCTCTTTGGGATGCCGCTGCGGGACAAGGAAGGGTTCTGGTTCGGCACCTATGTCTCCAGCTTTGGAATTCTCTCCAACGAAAAGGTGCGCAACTGGATGCATTTGCCAGAGGCCAATACCTGGGAGGACCTGACGAATCCAGTCCTGCAAAGCTGGGTAAGCAGCGGCGACCCTCGACAAAGCGGCAGCATCCACCAGATGTACGAGATTATTGTGCAGAAGTATGGCTGGGAGAAAGGCTGGGCGGTCATCCTGGCGATGAGCGGCAATGTGCGCTCTTTCCTGAAAAGCGCCAGTTCCTCCATAAAGGAAGCCACTTTTGGCGAGGTCGCCTTTGCGCTGGGCATTGATCAGTACGGGCTGAGCCAGGTGACTTATCTGGGACCGGAAAGCTCGCGCTTTGTGCTGCCTAAGGAAGCTACAGTATTCAGCGCGGACGCGATCGGCATTCTGAAGCAGGCGGCGCAGCCCGTGCTGGCCAGACGTTTTGTTGAGTTCGTGCTCTCCCGCGAGGGGCAGTTGCTGGTTGCCCTGCCCAAGGGCGCCCCGGGCGGCGCGGTTCGTTACGATATCAACCGCATGGGTGTGCGTCCGGCCCTCTATACGGAAGTCGGCGCGGTCTCGCCCATTAAGGTCAATCCCTTTGCGCAGTACCTCGGTTTTGACTTCAAAAGCGATAAAGCCGCCGAGCGTCGCGGAGTTCTGGCGGGCCTGCTTGGGGCGTATATAATTGACCTGCATTCCGAGCTGAAAGCGGCCTGGATCGCCGTGAATGCCCTGCCTCCTGAGCGCGCCGAGCTGAAAGCTCAGCTAAGCGCAGAACTGCTGCGCCCCCCGATCTCTGAAGAAGACGCCCAGGCACTGGCCCGGAAAATCCCCCCCGCAAAACCCAAACCCGGCGAGAAGCCCAAAAGCGCCTGGGACAGCCCCATCCGCCGCAACGAGCTTATTCTGGATTGGCAGCGCTCTGCTTCCGTCCGCTACGCCGATGTGCTGGCGAAGGCGCGTGCCGCGAAGTAGTACGGCCAGATCACTTCCCGGCACTCAAAGCGCCGCATTGGTTTCAGCTCTTGTTTGAGAAGGTCAGGACCATGTAGATGATGCCCGCGATAATCAGCAGCGTGATAACCAGGGAAGCATAGAGTACCCGGATATTGTAGCGAGGCTTTGAGGGTTTGCCGGTCAGCTCTGCAAAGCCTGTTGCGTCGAGATCCTTAAAGCGCTGCTCGGGTATCGAGTTAATCGCATCGGCGTCGGTATCGTTCAGGATGAGGTAGTCGGTGACGGTGCTGCCGTTATCGGTTTGTACTGAGAAATCCTGCAGCAGTTCCAGCCGCTCTGATGCGGCCAGAAGCTTATAGTGTGCATCATTCCAGGCTGTCTCGGCGAAGCGGTTCACACTTCGGGCCACAGCTTCATTTGCCTCCTTGGAAACCATACCATACTGAATGGGACGCAGCCCGTTCTCCTGGCGATGAACGACGTAGTAGATAACGGATTCGGAGATTTGCTCCTTCACCATGATATCAGTAATTTCCGGGTGCTTTTCGGCAATGGCATCCAGGTCGGTAAGAAAGCGAAGCAGGGCCTGTTTAAAGTTCATGGCAGCACATAGGGATAAGGTTGAACTCCGGGAAATTAACGAAAAGGATGATAGAACGACAGGACACCCATCAGGAGTGTGGAGAAGAGATAAAGTCCAAATAACTGTCTGACTCTCGTTCCGTAAAGCTCCGGTGAATCGGCCAGGGAAATGACTGTGTTGCCGTTCCAGAAACTTTTCTGCTGCAGATAATCCGTAAGATAGGTCAGAACGATAAACGGCATTATGCTGAGCCGTATGCCGTTTCCCGCACCCCGGGTTTCCATCGCCACTGCGATAACAATGATGGCAATGTTGATGCTGAAAAGCAGAGGAACAAAGTGCGCGCGCTGCAGGTAATCGTAGACGGAAGCAAACTTCAGCGGCGGTCTGGGGTCCTTGGGTAATGGAGGCTTGTCAGGCGATGGATCCCGAAATCTCCAGAAGCTCACCACCGTCCAGAAGAAAAGCGCGCAGAACAACGCCAGCAGAGCAATAAAACCCATCTCCAGCCACTGGTTTTCCGTTGCAGCGACAGCAGGCATCGTAAGCCATTGTACACCAAACGGAGACAATGGCTTGAATAAAATGCGCTCGTGCAGATCCGGATAAGGGGCGTCGGTTTGAGGAGACTCCTGAAGCGCAAAAAAAATCCCCCGCCGTGAGCGCTGGGCCACGACGGGGGAAGAATGAAACTAGTCTGGAAAGACAGCCTGCTTATTTGGGGGGTGCGTCTGTCTTGGGCGCAGGTGTTGTTGTGGAGGTAGTCGGCGCGGGATTGGTGGTGCCGCCCGCGTTTGTAGGGGCGGGGGCTGTGACGGGAGCAGGCGTCGGGGCCGGCGCGGGCGGAGTCGGCTTTACCGTATTGAGCGCCTGCAGGCGTTCAGGTGCAGGGTACATCGCCACGCCGCTTACGGGCCCAACGGCAACAAATACCGGCTTCACCGCAATATTCGGCATGGCCTGCTGGTGGGAGTTATCTCCCCAGCCAATAATGCGCTCGGGAGTCAGGGCGAGTGAGGAATCGCCACCTGCGGCAATCATGGAGACGCTCTTCATGTCCATGGGCAGGACGCACTGTTTCACCGAATTATCGCCCCACGCTACCACCGTGCCATTATTCAGCATGGCGACATTGTGGTTGTTGCCCACGGCAATTGTGCCGACATCGCGCACGGACTTCGGGACGGTGATCTGACCACGGGCGCCGTCGCCCCAGGCGATAATATTGCCCTCCGCGGTAAGGGCCACGCTGTGATTGGCTCCAGCGGCAATAGCCACTACATATTCCAGACCAATCGGCACGTTGCACTGGCCGCTGACATTGCTGCCCCAGGCATACACTTTGCCTTCGGACGTAAGCGCCAGTGAGTGGCGGCCGCCGGCGGCTACAGCGACAACATTGCGGAGACCTGTGGGAGGCGTGCAGCGACCATCACCACTGTTGCCCCAGCAATAGACGGTGCCATTCTTGCGAAGTACTATGGAATGCATTTCGCCCACGGATACCTTGGCCGCGTCCGTTACCGGCTCGGGCACGGTGGCGACGGTTTCCACTCCCCAGGTGGTCAGCGTGCCGTCCTTATGCACAGCGACGCCGTGGGTGCGGCCGATACCAACATCCACGACCTGCACGAGGTCTTCAGGCGCTTTCATGTCGCCCCAGCTGATCAGGCTCAGATTCTGAGAACGCAGACGCTCCGTGCTCTGGGTCAGGCGGTTGCGCATGTCGCGCATCTGGCGGGTACGCTCACGAATGAGGTTGGCGCGGCGATCCTGCACATCCTGCGGAAAGCTGGAGAGATCGTCGGGAAGCAGTTCCCAGCGGACGCGGGAAGCTCCGAAATCGCTGGTGACGACGATGGAATCTTCATCGACACGGGAGACGTAAATATTCTCGTGCTTCTTCTTGTCCTTGGCAGTGAAGCTGAAGTACTGGCGGTCGTTATTGCGGCTGGTGGTCGTGCGTTCGGTCAGCGACTGCTGGTATTCGGCTGCCGTCAGCCATTTGCCTTCAACCTTGCGGCTGCCGCCGTCAAAGCGCTCTACGTCGGACTTGAGTGTGGAGATTGCTTTGGCCAGATAGGGCTGGACGGTGGGGTAGCGTGCCGCGGTATCTTCCAGGCGCTTCAACTCCGTTCGTGCGCGGGTTGCTTCAGCATCCGTCCGGATGGTGGGCAGTACGCTGGCACTGTACAGGACAATGACGCGGATGTTGCCATAGTTAAGAGTTTCGTCGCCGCCGCCGGCAAAGCTGATCGGCTGGTTCAGGCCGACGCGGGTGCCGAGGCTGCGGAACTCCCGCGGTTTGGCCTCAACGCCGACAGCTTTGGAGTAAACGATGACGCCGGTAGCATCGGGCTGTACTTGCGCGCGCGCCATATCTATGCCAGGCAGGAACGCAAGCAGAGCAGCGGCAAAGGTGCACCTGACGAGATTTCCGCTCAGGCTGGAGCGGCGGGAGGTGGGGGCATGCTGGTTGGACATGGCAGTGTTATTCGAATTCAGATTCGGCAGCGGGCGCAGTTGAAAAAAAGGAAAAGTAGAAAAAGTGGTGCGGCGCGCAGGGTAAGAACAGGTTGCGTCACGATTGCCAATCATGACAGTACAAGATATCCTGTTTCTTCCCAGCACAAAAGTGGAAAGTCCTACTAGATAATAGTGTAAGCAGATATCTGGATGCATGGAAAGCACCAAAAACTGTACATTAAATGATCAGGTCGCATTATAAATAAGCAACAACTCTTAGCCTTTACGAGTTCCTTATTAAGGTAGAAAGAGCAGTAAGGTTCTGTATTTTATTCTAGTACAGCAAATAGAATCGCATTGTTGCCCGTCAACATGCCCTTGTGCCTGTCGCAATGAGCGTAGCTTTCCCCTTCAGCATGCAGCCGGGTTACCGGAAGCTGTTGGTAATTGCGGTGATTGCGTTCTTTGCCACGGTCTCCCGCTGCGGAATTCTGGTCCAGATCCTCATCGCCCTGCAGCCGTTTCTCCGGAACATGCTACGGCCACAAGCATCGAGGTCTACGGTTCTTTCGATACAGACCTGACCATGACCAATGTAAGCCAGAGACGCGTGAATTATAAGTATGTGCGCTGGTGATTCCAGGTCATGTAGTGGAAAAAAGTGCGGGAACAAACGGGGAATCAATGTGGGTAGAAGCGATGCATCTGGAATTGCCGCA
>JBGGNE010000077.1:0-6118 GCA_041287705.1 Methylacidiphilales bacterium
CATTCTCGCTATAGAATTGCTGCTGTTCGAATTTCGGGCGAGGTCGATCATCCCTGTCTCGCTCGCATGCGTGTCCTCCATTGGCATTCGCGCGTGGTGTGGGGAGGCAGGCGCGGTGTTTCCCATGGCGCTGGAAGGCACGCCCTCGCCTGGTGCTCTGGCCATCTATCTGGTTATCGGCGCCTTTATGGGGCTGCTTTCGGTAGGTGTCACCAAGGCCATCTATGCCGTAGAGGACTGGTTTGAGCTGCTGCCGATCCACTGGATGTGGTGGCCTGCGCTCGGGGGCGTTGCGGTGGGATTTATCGGCTGGATGGCACCCCGAACTCTGGGCGTCGGCTATGGCAATATTGATGATCTCATCAACAATCGACTGGCGGTGCAGGTTGTTGCCATCCTGGCTATTACCAAGTTCCTGAGCTGGGCGATTTCTCTGGGCAGCGGCACATCAGGCGGAACCCTGGCGCCGCTGCTGACACTGGGTGGCGCGGTAGGCGCGGTCATGGGCACGGCAGCGCTGGCGCTTTTTCCGGATTTGCACGTCCAGCCCGGCCTGGCCGCACTGGTGGGAATGACGGCGCTCTTCGCTGGCGCCTCCCGCGCCCTGCTCGCCTCGGTCATTTTTGGCCTGGAGATCACCCATCAGCCCGACGCTCTGGGAGCGCTGCTGGCCGGCTGCGCCGCCGCATCCCTCGTCTCGCAGCTTCTCATGCGGCACTCCATCATGACGGAGAAGATCGTGCGTCGCGGCATCCGTGTGCCCGTGCACTACGATACCGATCCGTTTCATCACGTCCCGGTCCGGAATGCCGCCGACCAGCCTGCCCGTATGATCCCCGACACGCTCACCATCGGCGAGCTGGCGGATCGCATGGCAGGCCGCGACCCCAGCTATGCGCTGCCATCCACGCACTTCATCCAGAATGCGGCCGGCGACCTGTGCGGCGTTATTTCGCGCGGGGATCTTCTGGCAGCCGTGGAGTTTGGGAATGCCGAAGCGTCTGTACTGACTGTCGCCACCACCGATGTTGTCGTTATCTACCCGGACGACGTGGTTCAGGATGCGGTGGAGAAGATGCTGGAGTTCGACATTGGCCAACTGCCCGTTGTATCTCGGGACAATCCCCGGCAACTGCTGGGCATCCTGACGCGCAAAGGAATTCTCACCGCCCGCAAGCACCAGATCGACCACGAAAACGAAGTCCAGCCTGGCTGGATATAAAGGAAGAGGAAGAACCGCGTTTAGTTGATGTTACCGAAGAAGATCTTGTGCACCTCTCCGTCATCATCGCCCGCGAACGCCGGCCAGAACACCTGCTGCGTGCACGGGAATATTGAGCAGGGAACAGCCGCGTACAGACAAAACAAAGCCCGGAGCCTCTTTTAAAGAGTGCTCCGGGATGTAAGCCTGCTTCTGATCAGGAGCAGGGCTGAAATCTATCGTTAGTGTCCGCCGCCTCCGCCTGGGCCGTGCTGGCCGATGCTCTCCATAATGATTTCCACGGCGCCCTTGAAACCCTCTTTGTGGGTGGCGGCGCGGATAGTACGGGTGAGATTAAGGCAGGCGCGGCGATTATTTACGATGCGCAGGATCATCTTCAGCAGCCACACCACACGGTCGCGGTCCTTCACCAGACCCAGCTCCAGGCGGGCGCCGAAGCCGGCCGAGTTGCCCTTTTCCATCGATTCCTTATCGACAATGGCCACGATCGGGTCCTTGCCGATCAGGTTGGGATGCTCACGCAGAAATGCCTGGGACTGCTCTTTATCCAGCACATACAGGTTATGCTGTTTCAGGAACTGGCTGAAAAGGACACGCTCGGCCTTTAGCACGTGATGCGCCGGCACGTTCCAGCCGCTGTCGATCACAAAGACATCAAACACGGGCGGTGTGGGCTCCGGCAGCGGCGCGGGCGGCGTCTGACCGGCTGCTATCGGTGATGAGGCCGCGCCCGGGCCGGCAAGACTTTTGCGTTCCGTGCTTACCTGTGTTTCGGCGGCGGGAGAGGAAGCACGACGCCTCCAGCGGAATCGCTTGAGGAAGGAGAGGTTGGCCATGGCGTAAAGTAGATAGCTAGCGCGCGCGTCTGCGTATGGATGCGTCAGGAAAAGAGCAGAAAATGGAGAGAATCCGCGAAAGGAATGCGGAGCGGCGGATACGGCGTCAGCATGCGTGCTCACCATCTCACACCGCTCTCTGATTTCAACCTAAAAAAGGGGCCGGTCCGCTTAATCCAGCAGATTACGGAAGCGGAGCTCGCGGCCGCGCACCTGCCAGTGCAGATCCACGGGGGCGCCACCGGAGTTAGCCACCAGTTCCACACTCACCCGGCCGTGATTGTTGAAGATGGTAACATACGCATAAGGCGCAAACCGGATGCTGCCGCCGAGCACCTGCTTCACATAGCGGGCGATGACAACGCGGTTGCCGTTGGAAGCGCGCGCGGTGATTAGCCCCGTGGCGGGATCCAGCACGGCGCCGGGAAGGCGGAAGTTGTAGAGCTCGTCCTCGCGGCGCAGGTTGCGGCTGGAGTAAAGGAGATTGCTGAAGGTGATATCCGCCGTAAGCTGCTGACTGTGCCGGCTCCAGTAGAGGCGCTGAGAGACGATCTCGAACTGGGCGAAAGTCTGCTCCGTATCGGGACTGATGATGCGGACGATGCCGTTGCCGGTGCGTTCTGACGCATGGGCAGAGGCGGAGCCGCGCGCTTTCTTTTTGGGAGTGGCGGGATCAGCCGCATTCGCGTCAGGGCTGATAATAACCACCGTAGCCAATACTGTAAGGGCAGCAAGGGTAATGGCAACGAGCTTCCGCAGGTGGCGGTGGAACTGGAGCGCGTTCATGGCAGGAGAGTGCAAGGTGAAGTGCAGGTGGGAAAGGTCTGAATGATGAGACGCACAATGTAGCCCATATTTGCGGCCAAAGCATTACCGTTTTCGTTTTTGAAACAAACGTGGGTTTGATCAACCAATAGCACGAATCCCCCCGTTTCCTCCCTCTTCTTGGTCCCCCTTGGTATCCTCTTCTACCTTCGTGGTGAAATCCCGTCTTTCCAATTCTGGATCGTTTGCGACTGGGAAAGGGAAATTTACCACGAAGGTAGGAAGAGGATACCAAGGGGGGACCAAGAAGAGGCGGAACATCGGATTGATATTTCTGATATTCTCGCTCCTTTGCTTCACTTTGAATCGCATCCCTCGCATATCGCAATGTCACGCATTTACGTTGACGCAGTAGCACGCGTTGCGGCAGGATTGGCACCCTTTTTCGTCAGGCAGGAAACCTTTTTCCAGGAGGTCGTTGTGTCGCAGATTGTGGCGGAGCATCTTGTGAAGAGTTACGATGTACCGGAGCGCGGGGGTGGGTTATCAGGGCTGTTTTCGATGCGGACGCGCAAGGTGTATGCGCTAAAAGATGTCTCCTTTCGCATCGAGCGAGGAGAACTTCTGGGCTATATCGGCCCGAACGGCGCGGGCAAATCGACCACCGTCAAGATCCTGTCCGGCATTCTTGTGCCGGACTCGGGGGAGTGCCGTGTCGATGGCCGGGTGCCGTGGAGCGACCGTATTGCCCACGTGGCGCGCATCGGCGTCGTCTTTGGCCAGCGCACGCAGCTCTGGTGGGATCTGCCGGTCATCGAAAGCCTGGATCTGCTGCGCGATATGTACGGCCTGTCCCAGGCGGAGTACCGCCCGTGGCGCGACGTGCTGATCGAGCGCCTGGATATCGGCTCCTTCCTCCAGCAGCCCGTGCGCCAGCTCAGCCTGGGCCAGCGTATGCGCGCGGATCTGGCGGCATCGCTGGTGCACCGGCCGGGGCTGCTGTTTCTGGATGAACCGACGATCGGGCTGGATGCGGTCTCCAAGCTGGCCGTTCGGAAGTTTCTGATGGAACTGAACCGCGACGAAGGGCTCACGGTCATCCTGACGACGCACGATCTGGACGATATCGAGACGCTGTGCCGCCGTGTCATGGTAATCGGCGAAGGGCGCGTGCTGTCGGATGGCTCCGTGGAGAACCTGCGCCGGCAGGTAAGCGACGAGCGCGTGCTGCGCATGGATCTGCGCGATGCGGCGGCTGCGGAAGCTGCGGCCACGAATCTGGCGGGCCTGCCTGTGCGTATCGTGTCGCGCGAAGGCGGGCGAGTGGTGCTGCGGTTTGATCCGGATACGATCCCGCCCACGGAACTGCTGCGGCGGATTACCGAGCGCTGCGAGGTGACCGATCTGTTCATCGAGTTCACGCCGATCGAGGAAATCGTGGCGCAGCTCTACACGAAGCATCAGGCCGCTTCGTCGGCATCGGTGGTACCAGCGGAGGGCGCGGTATGAACGGTGGGGAATCTGCGGAAGAAGGCGGCGCTGCGGCTTTGTCAAAACCGGCGCATAGCGCCCCGGCCAGAGAACCGCGTCCGGCGGGATTGAAACCGCTGTGGGCGGTGACTCGCGCGCGATTTCGCATGCTGCTGCGGTATCGCGGCGCGGCGCTGGGTGGTTTCATCACGCAGGTGTTCTTTGGGCTGATGTTCGTGATGGTCTACCGGGTGCTGTATGAAGGCGACGGGGCGGCGGAGGGTGCTCCAATGGAACTCTCGCAAGTGGTGACTTACCTGTGGCTTAACCAGGCGCTCTTTGCCATGCAGCCCTGGCAGCCGGATCCCGAGGTACGCCAGATGATCCGCACGGGATCAGTGGCGTACGAACTGACGCGGCCATGCTCGCTCTTCTGGCTGTGGGTGGCGCGAGCCATAGCGATGCGCTCCGCGCCCACGCTGCTGCGCTCGGTGCCGCTGGTGGCCGTGGCCATGCTCTTCTTTGGCATGCAGTTGCCGGCCAGTCCGGAGGCGGCGGTGCTGTACGTGGTATCGCTAACCGCCGCGCTGCTGCTCTCTTCGGCCATCACTGTAGTGCTCAACAGCAGCCTCTTCTGGACCATGAGCGGCGAAGGCATCACC
Source organism: Methylacidiphilales bacterium (assembly GCA_041287705.1). GTDB lineage: Bacteria > Verrucomicrobiota > Verrucomicrobiia > Methylacidiphilales > UBA1321 > LW23. The sequence goes on from JBGGNE010000077.1 coordinate 4,956, forward strand.
ATGCTCATGCCGGCCATCGTCATGACGCTCTCCGGCCAGAATATTCCGTTGCTGTTTTACCCGGCATGGATGCAGCCTTTCATGGCCTGGCAACCGTTCCGCGGCCTGCTGGATGTCCCGTCGCGTATCTACACCGGCTCGCTCTCGCCCGATCGCGCCCTGCTGGAGATCGCCGGCCAGTTCGCCTGGTGCGCCGTCATCCTGGCCATAGGTCACTGGATGGTGCACCGCGGCACCCGCCGCCTGGTTGTCCAGGGCGGCTGATCCGCATGAAGCTGAACCGCCGCGTTGTCCACCATTGCGCCATTGGGGCCGTCGCGTTAACTCTGCCGCAGGCTCCTGCCTTCAACCATCGCCGTCACCATCATGAATAATCTGCAACTCTATCTGCGCCTGATCCGCTTCAGTCTGCGCAGCCAACTGGCGTATCGCACCAGTTTTATTCTGCAGACTCTTGGGCAGTTTGTGGTCACTTGGATGGAGTTTGTCGCGGTATGGGCCTTGCTCAATCGCTTCGGCCACATTAAAGGGTGGACTCTGGCGGAAGTCTGCTTCTTCTACGGCACCGTCAACGCCACGTTCGCTATTGCCGACGCCATCAGCCGAGGGTTCGATCAGTTCGGCAACATGGTGCGTTCCGGCGAATTCGATCGCCTGCTGCTGCGCCCGCGCTCCACGGTTCTTCAACTGCTGGGGCAGGAGCTTACCCTGCGCCGTGCAGGTCGGTTCATCCAGGCCATGGTGGTGCTCGGTATCGGTGTCGCCGCCCTTCCTCACACGGCCACCGCATCCAACGTTGCGCTCTTTACGTGGACCGTCGCCACCGGAGTCTGCCTCTTCCTCGGTATCCTCATCATCCAGGCCACCATCTGCTTCTGGACAGTCGAATCCATCGAAATGATGAACGTCCTGACCTACGGCGGCGTCTTCACCGCCCAGTACCCCATCACCATTTACCAGGACTGGCTGCAAAAGCTCTTCTTCTACGTAGTGCCCCTTGCCTGCGTCGCCTACATCCCCGTCCTCGGCCTGCTGGGCAAGAACCAGCAAATGGGGTATGGCATTCTTCACATCTGGCTGGCTCCCCTTGCCGGCCCCCTGTTCCTTCTCGTCGCCCTGCGCATCTGGGACTTCGGCGTCCGCCGCTACTGCTCTACTGGTTC
>JBGGNE010000078.1:0-24215 GCA_041287705.1 Methylacidiphilales bacterium
GCCTGAAGTTCAGCACCGGCGCGCGGGCATTTCGTGGTGAGTTCACCACGCATGGCCCCGTACAGTGCTTCGGCTTCGCTCAGCTTGCCTTCCAGCGAGATCTGCAGCATGCACTGCCACGCCGGTATCTGCCCGTGCATGGCGGTGTAGATGACGAGCGCTTTTTCCTGCACTTCCTCCAGAGTGAGCACTGGCGCGCCTGGCGCAACGCTGGCGGGCGGGCGGCTTTCCGCGTCTGCACCGGGCTCCGCGGGGATACCCGCACCCGCGGACGTCAGTTCCTTCATGCGGCACTCCAGCAGGTGCTCCATATCCTGCGCCCACCAGCAGAGGCCCCAGGCCGAGACCATGGCGCACACACCTTTCATGGAGTGCGCCTGCAGCAGAGCGTGGCTCAGGCGTTCCGCTGTCGGCGGTACATGCCGGGCGGTCTGCAGAAAGACGGTGGTTTCCAGCAGAAACCGCTCCATGTCCTGGACAAAGACTTCCCGTATGTCATCAATGGTAAACGTCATGATGTCAGCGGGTTCAGAAAATGTTGCGGCTGCGACTGAAGGTGGTGAGGATGTGATTCGGCTGACGGTAAAAGAATATTAGTCCAGGTTGAACTGCGCCAGTTCCTTGGTGAGTTCCTGGGAAAGCGTCGCCATCTGCTCGCTGGATTTGCGGGTCTCCAGCACCTTGATCTGCGACGCCTTCGTAATATCCTGCACGCTGGCCACCGTTCGCAGCATTTCTTCCACGCGCGTGGCCTGCTGCGTGGCGGACTGGGAGATCTGCGCGACCAGACGCGAGGACTGCGTGGAGCTCTCCACAATATCCTCCAGCGCCGAGCCGGCCTGCTCTACCTTGCCGGAGCCGGCTTCCACTTCCTGCGTCTGCGCTTCCATCTGGCTGACGGCTTCGGAGGTTTCGCTCTGGATACCCAGCACCAGGCGCTCGATTTCCAGCGTGGCAGCCTTGGTGCGTTCGGCCAGAGCGCGCACCTGATCGGCGACGACCGTGAAGCCTTTGCCCTGTTCACCGGCGCGAGCTGCTTCAATGGAGGCGTTCAGCGCCAGCATGTCGGTCTGGGCCGAGATGTCGGAGATGGATCGCACGATGCCCGAGATTTCCATGGAGCGCTCGCCCAGGCGCTTGATCTTGCGGGCGTTGCCCTGGGTGTTTTCGCGAATCTTCGCCATACCGGTCATCACCCCGCGCACGGCTGCGGCGCCGCGTTCAGCGGATTCCTGCGCCTCGCGAGCTGCCTGGCCTGCTTCGCGGCAAACCTCCAGCACGCGCGCCGATTCTGCGTTCAGCGCTTTTGCGCCGTCGGTCGTCTGGATGATCTTATTGCTCTGCTGCATCGCGCCATCGGCCAGTTCGCGCGAGGCCGAGGAGATGCTTCTGGATGCTTCCGCTACGCGGGCACTGGCCTTCTTGGCGTTGGCCATCAGTTCGCCCACGTTCTCCAGCATCAGGTTGAGAGCGTCCGCCATGTTGCCCAGAGCACCCTCTGTCACCTTCGCGCGAATGCCCAGGTTGCCGTCGGACGCATCGGCCACCACCATCAGCAGATCCTGAATATTGGCCTGCAGACGTTTGTTTTCTTCCACGATCTTGTTCTTGGCGGCGTTACGTTCCGTTACCAGCTCGTTGAACGTCGTGGCCAGTTCACCGATTTCGTTGCTGCTCAACACCTCGGCCCGCAGATTTTCTTCGCCCTTTGCCACCCGTTGCATGGTGGATTGAAGCGACACGATTGGCGCGGCCAGTCGATCCGAAACCAGGTAGGAACCCATGAGCACCAGTGCAACAACGACCGCGCCTGCGATAATCACGTTCAGGAGCACGTCTGTCACGGGTGAGTACGCTTCCTGGCGTTCCTTCTCGACCAGAATGGCCCAGTTCAGCGGACCCTTGCCGCTGGTGGACTGGATGGGAATAACGAGCGGAGCCCAGGAGCCCAGTACCTGGCTGCCGCGATAATTGGCATAGGCCTGCTGGCCGATGTTGCCCGCCAAAGCACTGCGCGCGGCATCTGTGGAGACATCAAGCACGCCGATGGTGGTTTCCGTCGTGCGCAGACCGTCCGCCTGCATGGTGTGGATGCGTTGCGTTCCATCCTTCAGCGAGGTGAGAAAGCGGCTGTTTGTGCGCTGCTTCATGTCCTGGCCCACCAGATAGGCTTCACCGGTGTTGCCCAGTTTAATCTCCTGTTCGCGACCCTGGAAGGTTGTCAGCTTATTAATGCGATCTACAGGAAGCTGGAAGATCAGGGCACCCAGAGCTTTGCCGCCGCCATCATAGACGGGCGAGGCGATAAACATGGCGGGCGCATTGTACGAGCGCGTGTAGGGAGCCATGTCGGTAATACGCTGGCGCTCCAGCACGGGCGTTGCCAGCGTGGTGGACATCGCCGCACGGTAGGCCTGGCCCAGACCGGTGTCCGCCACCGGGCCTTCCTTCAGGTTGCCCTGAAAGTCCAGCTCCTTCATGTTCGTGTAAACTACGTTGCCGTCGGTATCGACCAGAAAGATATCGTAGTAGCCCTGACGGCGGCGCAGGTCCTGAAATTGCGGATGAAAGCGATCGTGCGCCGCTACGTACTTAGTGCCGGCAAATGCCAGCAGCAGGCCGGGATCTGCATCCGCATAGCTGCGTATGTAGGTTGACATCGAGCTTTCATCTTTACTTCCTACAGCAGCAGGATTGGCGACCGTAAAGATGTATTGTAGAAGCTGAGCATCGTTGCCGCGAATGATATAGGATTCCGCAGTTCCGGCGCTAAAGTTTACCTTGTTAAGGTTGGCGATAAGTACGTTGGTGTAATAACCGCGCAGCTTTTCCTTCACCGGCTTCATGTTGGTGTCATCTATCACAAAGCTCTGCGATGCCATATCCTGCGCCAGAGCGCGGCGCGCCTCAGTGAACTGTTGCAGCGCGGTAATGACCGTCATGGACTGTGCCTGCGATGCCAGATCATTACGCACCTGACTAAAATAATTTTCAACGCTGTCCTTCAGCAGCACTCGCACGGAGCTCAGCTGATCAAACGACGCCACCTTCATGGCGGATTCCGCGCTGAAGTAAGCTGTCGCGGCCATCGCCAGCGTGGCCAGCAGACCAATAATGGAGAACGCGGTGCTCAGCTGCTTGCCGATAGTGCTGCGCGTCGGCTTTCGCAGGGTGGCGGTCGGCTTGTGAGGGTGCGATTGCACCGGCTCTTCCCCTTCGGGCAGTGGCTGCAACTGAGGCTGCGGCGGGAGCGCGTCCTGGTCGGGAATTGCCAGATGGGCAGAAGGCTCTGTGGTCATAGTTAATGGGCGTATCCGATCATTCACAATGAATCACTTTTGTTAAAGCAAAAACCATCACAGTAACGTTCGGGCCGGTTGAGGATGTAACCTTCATTGGCCAGAAATGGGGTACGGTGGGTTATGCTTGATATTGTGTCGCACTGGTGCTTCTATGGTAGACGTTCGTCATCCGGTATTTGCTGTTCTTCTTTGCAAAGTTAATTTCCTCACGTCCTATTATGCTTAAGAAAATTGCACTTCTCCTTGCTGTAACCCTCTGGATCGCAGGGTCTTCCGGTGATCTGGCCGCTGCGCCTTCCGAGCCCGATCCGGCTCCGTCCAAAGAAGCTACCGCAGCCGCCTTTGCTGAAGCTCTTGCGTTACAGAAAAAAGATCAGTACGTCCCCGCCGCCGAAAAATACGCAGCCATCGTCAAGCAGGATCCCACTTATGCCGAAGCGCACAGCAATCTGGGTTATTGCCTGCGCAAGCAGAAGAAGTACGACGAAGCTGTCGCCAGCTACACCACAGCTCTGAAGCTGAACCCTAAGCTCGCCCCCGCGCATGAATACATTGGCGAAGCTTATGTAGAGCTGGCTGAGAAAGCCTATAAGGCTAAGGATAAAGCCAAAGTACTGGAATATAAGGCCCTGGCCGAAAAGCATCTTGCAGCGTTAAAGGAACTGCTTCCTGCCGCTAAGGAAGAATACGATGACCTGAAAGAGGAAGTCGAAGAGATGAACGAAGACCTGAAGAAGGCTGGATATCTCTAAGCCACCCATGCCTGCGTCTCAATCTACCCCTGCTACTGCTGCAGCCCCGCTGAGTTATGGCTCCACCATCCGGGTGGACATAGCCAGCGTGGCCTTTGGCGGCGATGGCGTAGGAAGGCTGGATGGCCGTGTCATCTTTATCCCCTTTACCGCTGTGGGGGATACGGTGGATGCGAAGGTAACGGAGGTGCATCCCCGCCACGCCAAGGCCGGCAATGTGCGCGTCGTCACACCATCACCGGCCCGGGAAACCGCGCCGTGCCCGTACTATACCCAGTGCGGAGGCTGCCAGTATCAGCACATGTCGTATGCTGAAGAGCTGCGACTGAAAACTCAGCAGGTGCGCGAAACCTTTACGCGTATTGCCAAAATAAAAGAGGCCAACGTCCTCGATATCCTGCCGAGCCCCGAACCCTACGGCTACCGCAACCGCATCACAGTCCATGCCGAAGGCGGCCGCGTCGGCTTCCGCTCCACGGACGGGCGGAGGCTTGTGGATATCGCCAGGTGTCTGCTGGCCGCGCCCGAGGTGAATCAGTCTCTGGAGACGCTGCGGAAACGCCGCCCCCAGCACGGCCATTTCTCCCTGCGGTCCAGTGATATCCCGCGCAGCGCCTTCCATCAGTCCAACCGGCTTCTGCTCGACAGCTTTTCCGATCAGGTGCTGGCCCTGCTGCCACAGGCCGCCGCGTCCGGACAGAGTAGAGCGAAAGCGGCCCGTTACTGCCTCGAATTATACAGCGGCGGCGGATTTTTTACGGAAAGAATTGCCTCGCTTACTGACACAGAGATATCCGTCATAGCAGGTACTCCCGTCCCGCCGCATCGCCGCTTCGAGCACATCTGGGCCATTGAGCAGGATGGACGCCTTGTTCTGGACGCTCGCCGCAAGAAGATGCCGAACGTAAGCGTTCTGGAAGGTTCCGTGGAGGATATGCTGGGAAACCTGCTGTTCAGTAGCGATGCTGATACGCTGGATACCCGCGGATCAGACGGCCTAACCGGGCCGCCGCTGATCCCGTCCGAAACGCTGCTGATCGCGGATCCGCCTCGCGAGGGCCTTTCCTCGCAGGTGCTCACCGATATCCTGCGGCAGACTTTCGCCGGCTTCATTTACATCTCCTGCAACCCCGCCACCCTGGCGCGAGATGCCGCAAAGCTGAGCGATCAGTACACGCTGAAAGTGGTGCAGCCAGTGGACATGTTCCCGAGGACAGCGCAAATTGAATGCATTTCCGTCTGGGAACCCAAAACTGGCACGCTCTAAGCTTAGTTAATACTTTCAACCCAAAGGCAGCCCATTCGCTGTTTTTTGGGGTGCATCCAACTGATGGCTGTGGTGAGATGAAGCAACCCGGCCTTCCACCGATGCATTGGCATTCACGCCGTTAATCACATCCCCTAAATGAGTCCAGCGACAAGCTGGCCCAGCAACGAGAACCGAATGATCGTCACCACATCCGACCTCTTCAAAATCGCGTACGGCAAGTTCGCCATAGGCGCCTACAACATCAATAATGCCGAGCAGATCATGGGTCTGTTCCGGGGCTGTATCATGTCGAAGGCCCCCTTTATTATCCAGATCAGCAAAGGCGCTCGCAAATATTCCGACAAGCGGATGATGGAAGCCATGATCCGGGCCGCATCGGAGATTTTCCCCGAGGCCGTCTTTGCGGTGCATCTTGATCACGGCGATGAGGCGACCTGCTACGACTGTATCGACTCCGGGTTCTACAGCTCCGTCATGATCGACGCTTCACACGATCCGTTCGAAGAAAACGTGGCGATTACCAAGCGCGTTGTCGATCGCGCCCATGCCAAGGGCATCAGCGTGGAAGCCGAAATCGGCATGCTGGGCGGCGTGGAAGAAGACATCCAGGTCGACGAAAAGAACGCCTGCCTGACGGATCCGATTGAAGCCGTTGAGTTCGTAAAGCAGTCCGGCTGCGACTCCCTGGCCGCCGCCATCGGCACCAGCCACGGCGCCTATAAGTTCAAGGGCCGCCAGTCGCTGCACTTCAATGTCATCGAAGACATCCAGAAGCTCTCCCCCGGCCTCCCCATCGTCATGCACGGCTCCAGCAGCGTGCCCAAGGAAGAAGTGCTGCGCATTAACGCGGCAGGCGGAACGCTCGACCCCAGCGCCTGCGGCGTCGACGAGAACGAATACCTGCCCGCCGCCAAGCTCGGCGTCACCAAGGTGAACATCGACACCGACGGTCGCCTGGTCTGGACCCGCGTTCACCGCGAGTTCTTCCGCGATAACCCCGGCCAGTTCGACTTCCGCCCCCCCGGCCTGATCTTCATGGACGAATACGCCAAGTTCATCGCCGCGAAGAACGCCAAGCTCGGCAGCGCCGGCACGCTTGATGAAATCCGCGAGACGCTGAAGATCAAGTAAGCAGCGGCAGGATAATACCTGACGCCCCCGCTTATCTCCGGCCATCTCTGGTGGCCGAATTCACCATTTAAAGCGCAGTCCGAAGGAGCAAATCCTTTGGGCTGCGCTTTTCTTGTTTTCCTGCTGATCCTGTCTGTGGCATAGTGGATCTATGGCTACCTCTCGTTTCTCCACAATGGTAGAGAAAGTGCTTCGTTCCGCCGGCTGGACTGGAGCGTTGACGGATAAGATTACATTGGAGCTGCCTTCGGACTACGTGCTGTTTCCTGCAGCGGAGGCGGTGCTGCGAGAGTTTGGGAATTTAAGTATACACGGTGCTAATCACGTTTGGCTGGAGCCAGCAAAGTCGGAAGCGCGCTTTAGGGAGCTGACCTTTACCAAGGTGTGTCATCTCACGGCTCCCGATGGATCCGAGCTTTATCCTCTGGGTCGGATTAACGGACCATACCATAGCTATGGATGGCATCTTCTGGTCATGGACTCTAAAGGAGTAACATACTGTCGGGATAGAAATTTTCTTACATGCATTGCTTCAACTTTTGACGAAGCTCTTTCCAAACTGCTTTTGGGAATCAAGTACTGGAAGAAGGTTAGAATTCACGAAAGTATTGAGGAAATGCTTCGTGTATCAAGATGGACGGGCGAAATTGCTGATTCGATAACCGTCTCGTTACCACAAAATTATACTCTTTCCTCCTCTGCCGAGAAAGTGTTACTCGAATTCGGAGGGCTTATTCTGGATATTGCAGCATCGTACAGACTTAAAATTGAGCCGGAGGCAGCAGCAGAACTTTGCAATTATGCGCAGCGAACATTGTCAGATGGTTCTGCTTTATATCCCCTGGGGCTATTGCATCACACAGTAATTGTGTGGATAGGAGTGAAAGGGAGTATCTATTACGAATGCGGTGGGAAGCTAAGATATCTTGCGCGTTCATTTGATGCTGCACTTCAGGATTTGTATTTTAATGTTACCAAATGGAAACCGCGGCTTCAGATCCGCCGATTTCCGGAGAAAGTAAAACAGATCCTTCTGGCTGCGGGATGGAATGGAAAATCTCGTGATCTGGACCATGCCGCGCTGGCAGAGGAATTTACGCTTTTTCCCGCCGCAGAAAAAGTACTCAGGGAGTTTTTAGGTCTGTATATGGGTTTCCGCTGGAAGCGCCGACCTGATGGGGGACGTGAGTTGGAGATGAAGCCGAAAGAATCGGGAGAGGAGCTAGGAGAGATTAATTACCTCGTAATGGAGGGGTTAAGAATATATCCTCTGGGTTATAGCGAGTCTGAATATGTTATTATATTTATAGATGAAAATGGTATTATTTATAGTGAAAGCCCAGCAGGAATAAGTACTCTGGCTCCTTCATTTGATGAAGCCGTAATCAGAATTCTCCTACGACTTCCCTGGTGGAGGATTGACCATCTGTGGTATATGAACGATACTCTTCCGAGAGAAGGCTGGATGGAAGAACCTGTTGAAACAGTCCGAATTCCTCTTCCGAAAGAGTATCCTTTATTCGCACAGGCCCGCGTTATCATCAGGGAATTTGGAGGTATGCGGTGCAATCTGTCTGATTTTGATGTTCTGGCGATGCATGCAGTTGAAGCCGCATCGATGTATAATGGTCCACTACGAAATCTACATGATGGATCCAGATTATTTCCATTAGGATATCTGGACCAGTATAGAGGTGTCGTACTTGCAGATGAAAAGGGGGTTATTTATTTGTATGGTAAAGAGAAGTTGAGTCTGGTAGCGTATGATTTTTACGAAGCACTTGGAACACTGGGCTTCAAGAAAGAGTATTGGATAGCCAGAATACAGGGCCATCGCTTTCCTGAAATTGTAACGAACACGCTGAAGGAGGCCGGGTGGTCTGGAAAACTGGACGAAATGTTGCAGCCTCGAGTGCCGGAAGGTTACCGTCTTTTTCCCGCCGCCCAGCGAGTTTTGCAGGAGTTCGAGGGTTTGCAGATAGCATTCAAAAATTTCTTTGATCCGCGCGATCTGATGCTGGTAATGGATTCCTACAAAGCGGGTATCGAGTATCTGAAGATGGGAAGTACAAGAGCTCCATTCGGCCGTTTCGTGCGTCCCGAGTTATATCCTCTGGGCTATATCATTGGCCTGCATGCGTTTTTTCTAACGGACAGTAAAGGCATTATTTACACGGACGGTAAAGGTTTCGGCTATCCCGCTATCGCAACTCAGACGTTTGATGAGTTTATTGCGAGCTGCCTTCTGGGAAAAGAACCCTGGTATTCTTATTAGCTCATTTCGTAACGTGCCCAAAAGCAACCTGGATTGCCTCCCAGGTCACCATGCCAGTTAATCTGGCAGTTGATGGGTGCCACGCCTACCTCTTCGGATCCGCTATCCGTATCTTCTGCTCGGTGGAGTTGGCGCGCAGCAGTGGCGAGTACATGCCTTGTACGGTGCAGGGGAGGGCGTGGAAGATACCGGGCGTTTCGGCGCGGAGGTGATAGGTGATTTCGTGTTTGCCCTGCGGCAGGGAGGTGATGAACATGGCGACCCATTCGCCGGAACGCAGCTCGGTCAGCACGGGTGTTTCGCGGCGATCATCCTGAAGCGGGGCTGTGCTGGGGAAGGTGCCATTGGCGCTGGCGGCGCGGGCTTCTATGTGCTCGCCGCTGGTGAGGCCGACCGGTTCGCAGCCGGCGGGTTTGCGGTCTTCGATGAGCAGGTAATCGGCGGGCGCTTTGGCTTCCAGGACAAGGCGTACCAACAGATTTTCGCCCACGGAAATTTCTTCGCCATCCTTGAGCTGATCGCGCTCGACGCGGGTGCCACCGAGCAGGAGAGGGACAGTGCGTTCGCGGAAGTATTCGCGCTTGATGGTGATATCAGTTCCGCTGGCCGGGATGGGTGATTCCTTGGAGAAATAGCGCAGCCGGGCGGAAGTATAGAGACGGCCTTTGCCTGACATGCGGATCTGGATGGGATTATTGCCGGGTTTTAGCTGCGCCTCCGGCACGCTCACGATGAGCGTACCCAGCACCTGATCGCGCGTGCAGGAGACGTGCTGGATGGATTGCCCGTTGATCAGCAGCTCGGCCTTAAAGTCGGGCGTCAGTTCCTGGGTAATGCGCATGTACTCCAGCAATGTCAGGACAACGACGGCGGTATCTCGCGTGTTGGACCAGCGACTGGCGATGCGGTGATTGGTCAGCCAGCGCGCGGCCATCTCCACGCGAGGGTTGAGTGGATCGATCGCCAGCATGGCGCGCAGGGCGTAGGCGGTTGCTTCCACGGGGCCGTCTGTCCAGCGGTGAACCGGTCCGTCCACGCCCCAGAAGCAGGAATCGGCGGGTGGTTGCGGCTGCGCTATGGGTTTGCCATCCGCGCCCAGGTGCGGCGATGCGGAAGCTGTGGAGGTTGATGCGACTGCGGACGAGCGCTCTTCGCGTACGCCGTTCTCCAGATTACGCACCAGGGTCAGCGCGTATTCGGAATACTGCGGCTGCTCGATTTCGCGGTGATGGAAGGCCAGAGCCAGCAGGGCGCGGGAGCATGGGGTAAGCTTCTCGCGGTTTGCCCACGCTTTGTCAGCGGCGGCGTCACAGTTTTGCGTCCAGTCGGTATCGGAAATCGCGAGTGAGTAGAGGATCCATGCCAGCATTTCCGGATCATTATCGTAATTGATGAGCCGGGTGCGCAGATAATCGGCCGCGCGGCGGGCCATACCGCCTTCAGTAGGCAGCGAAGCGCGCGTGGCCAGGGAAAGACCCTGCAGCACGTAGGCCGTCATGTAGTCGTTGGAGGGATCGCCCTTCCACCAGCCCCAGCCGCCGTTCTGGTTCTGACCTTCGATCAGGAGATCGTTGCCCTGGCGGACCATGTCTTCGATCAGGGTAACCTTGCCGCGCTGAAGTCGCAGACCGCCGGGGAATACGGTGATTTCGCCGCTTTCCGAAAGACGTCCGGCAATGGCGGCGGGATCCTGCTTCAGTTCGCGCAGTGTCTGGGCGGCGACTGCGGCGGGCAGGTAGCGACTGATGGTCTGCTCCGTGCAGCCGTAGGGGAACCGGGCCAGGTAGGGCAGGGCATCCAGGCATGTGGAGGCCAGGGAAGGCGTCAGCTGAATCTCCAGCGACAGACCGGAGCGATCGCGCACTTCCGGCAGGTTCAGATTGAAATCGACCCAGCGTTCACCGGGGCGGCTGGCGCTGCCGGCTTCCACCATAAAGGAGGTGGAGACCAGCCGCTCGATTCCATGCTCGACGATCGGCAGGGAGCTGCGCATGGAGTCGCCTTCACCATCGGAGCGAAGAAGCGTTGCGGTTACCTGGGCTTCGCCGCCGTGCGCACGCACTTCGAAGGGCACGTCGGTGCGGGCCACTCCGTTGGGATCCAGCGTCATGGTGCCGGTGTTGCCGTTGGGGCCGACCGGCTGCCCCAGCTTCACCAGTTCCGATGAGCTGAGGATATCCGCGGTAAAGTTGGCGATACGGCTGGTCAGATTCTGCGCAACGGCGGTGAGGGTGACGCGGTCGCCTTCCACCACAAAACGGGGCATCTGCAGACGCACGGTGGCGGGGCGGGTGGTGCTGACCCACTTGTTGGTGTCGCCGAACTGCTGTCCGGTCGTCACCACGCGTGCTGTTGCCTGCCACTCGGTCAGATTGTCCGGGTAGGTGAATTCAACCTGGGCCATGCCCTTTTCGTCCGTAAGGACATGGGGCTCCCAGCAGGAGGAGAGCTTGAAATTGGAGCGCACCGTAATGCCGCTTGGCGCCGCGTAGTTGCCGTTATCCTCGATGATATGCATCAGATCCGGCGGCTCACCTTCGGATGGCGGCGGGGCCGGCGGACCTTTGGGCTTGGAGCGCCCGGACTGCTCGCGACTATCCGACGAAATGGAGTCGACCTCAATGACACCGCGCGGTGAATCGGTGCGGATAATCTCCTCCGTATCGCTGGCGGGGAATGAGGATTCATCGCCTTCCTGGTGGAAAGGGATACTGAGGCTCATGGAATCGCGCCCGATGAAGCTGTTGCGATCGAAGAACGTTGCCTCAACGGAAGGCTGCGCTTCGGTCAGGGTGAACACCGACGCGTCTACCACGCCCAGCGAGACTTCCGCACGGACGGGAAGCCCACGGATATCGCGCACGGAGATCTGCCACTTTGTCTTTTCGCCGGGACGGGGAGTTTCGGAATCCGGCATCAGCTCCACGTTCAGGTTTCGATCCGGCCGCGGTACAAGGATGTTAAGCGGCGTGGACTGGAATTGCCGCGCGGAGAGGTAATTCGCCTGGAGCTCCGCGTTGGGTTGCCAGTCACTTGTTACGGGGATATCCAGGCGGCGCGCCGCGCCTTCAATGCGCAGCACCTGGTTGCTGAGAAGCGATTTGCCGCGCAGCGTCAGCCACACATTCGTGCCGGTTTCGGTCGGCGGTATGATCAGGATGCGCGCCGTATCGCCAACCGCGTACTGGGCTTTGTCCGAGATGATTTGCAGGTTGGACGGACGATAGCCCAGATCGCGGGTACGCGCCGTGCAGGAGAAAAACTCCGCTTCGGCCAGAATATCGACGTCCTTAAGCTGGGATACCGTGATCGGCTCGGGTTCAGAGCCTTCCCTGGCGCGCTTTTTCGCGGTGCCGGCGGTCTGGCCCGAGTATTTCTTCCCACTGCCACTGGTGCGTCCGGATTTAGGGGGCACCGGCGCGGGTGCCGTTATAGCGGGGGGCGGGGTGCCGCCTGCCTGGGGCTGGATAATGTTTCGGGCGATGCTCTCCGGCACGATGCGGACGCGGTAGTAACCCTCGGCGGGCGCCGGGAAATTCAGCAGAGTGCGGCCCGTTGCGGCCAGAGTGGCTATCGGCTGGCGCAGCACTTCCACCGCTTCGTAACCCTGAAAGACGACCTTCTCGGCTCCTGTTCGCTTGTTGCGAAGGATGCGCCGGATAAAGCGCTCGCGCGTGACGATGGCGATGCCGCTGCCGGGAGTCGGAGCGTTTTCTCCTTCGATACGCACCGGATCCATGGTCGCGATATCAATCTCCACCGGTTCGCCAGGGGTAAGAATGCGCGAGCGCAGCTGTGCCTTCATCAGAAACGGGCGTTTGCTGATCGTGATGTTCTGGCTACCTTCCACCACGCGGCGGCTGGAGTCCATCACGCGTGCGTTCAGAATGAGCCCGGACTGCGCCACATATTCAGGAATGGGGATATCGAGCACTGCCTCACCCTTGGCGTCTGTCGTCGTGGTGCCGTTGGCGATAGTAGGGGAGTGTGAGCCGGAGTCGGTCTGCAGGGTTGGAAACTCCAGCCACGGCGAGAACTTTCCGTTTTCGCCCAGATTCAGGTCCTGATACAGCCAGTCCTTGGGATTGGCAAACGGATTCTCGACATACATGCGGTCGAGGCGCGCGCTGTACTCTACCTTGGCATCGGGCACCGGACCCCCGCCATAATACGTGACGCGGACGCGAGGGCGCAGCCGCGAACCGGGCGAGACACCGACCGGCGTGCCGTCCTCACGCTGCGGCGCCAGTATCTCCACGCGGTACTCAGGCAGGCGCAGGCTGTCGAGGGTAAAGAAGGTGCCGGACTGAGACGCGGCGGTTTCGATCGGGTTATCCGTGCGCTTCACTTCGATGTGGTACTGGCCAAGCGGCATGTCATCCGAGAGCTGCAGCTTGTCAGCCACGCTTCCGAAATCATTGAGCGTGTAAGTTTTCTCCAGCACCGGCTTCTTGTCCGGGTCGCGAACCGTGACGTTGATGGAGAGACCGGCAGGAGTCTTCAACCCGGTTGGCAGGCGCTCGCGGCAGATGAGCCGGAACTGCAGTTCGTCACCGGGGCGATAGGCGGGGCTGTCCGTAATCGCGCAGATTTGCAATTCCCTGCCCAGCATGCTGTAGTTGGTGGGCTTAAGAAAATTGCTGACTGCAATGGCAGGACTGTCGCCGACCATGGCTATAATCGCCAGGGCATCACCTTCCGGCAGACTGTCTTTTGCGGCGAGAGCCTGATAGGCCATGCGCGCCACTACCTTCGAAGGATCCGGCTGGGCAGGCAGGGTAAAGGTGGCCAGACCATCCACGTTCGTAAGCGCCTGCAGCATTGTCGTCTCGACCCGTGGTTTGCGCGTCTGGGTTCCACCGGCGTGGCGTTTGAAGCTGTACAGAGTGGTGCGCGCATTGGCAAAGGGAAGGCCGGTCGTGGCGTCGACTACCCATGCATTCACCTTGCCGTCCGCTTCAGAGAACTGCACAACGCCGCGGCTTACCAGAAGCAACGCGCCATCATGCAGGTTACCCGGCGACGAGACGCGCATCCAGTAAGCGCCCGGCGCCAGCGGCTCGGTCGAAAGCTCCAGGCGATCCTTAAAGAACTCTTTGCCATGGCCTGCTGTCACTTTCCACGAACGCACCAGCGGCCCAATACCCATCTCACTCCATAGCCGCGGAACATTGCGCGCGTCTGGAGTGCCATCGGGCTGAAAACCCTGGGGCAGGTCGTATTTGGAGATCTGGACTTCGATCTCCTTCACGTTGGCCACGTTAATAACGTAAGGCACCGGAACGTCCGGCATGACCTGACGCGTGGCGGAAAGAGTCAGCGAAGGTGTGGTAATCTCATTCGCCGCGGCTCGCGCTGCCGCAAAGTATTTGGAGTTATCCTTGGTGTAATTGTCCGAGATCCGCCGGTAATAGGGCAGCGCCCCGGGCAGATCCGGCGACGGTATGTACCCGGCGGCGCCTGCACCTGTCTCGTTGCTTTCATCTTCCACCAGTGTGCCGTAGCGTTCCGTCCAGCGGGCGGCCAGCATCAGTGCGTCGTCCAGCCATGGGCCTTCCACGCGGTTACCCAGCAGCGGGCTAAGGTTCTCGGTAATGCGCGTCCACGTGGCGGGTGTGGCGGGCGCCGCTTTATGCATCAGGCTCAGCGCCAGCAGAAAGCGGACCTGGGCGCTCTCGCTGGGGGTGAGGGGAAGGCCGAGGCTCTTGTCCAGCAATACACTGTCCAGTTCCCATTGCGGAAGCAGGCGTTCCGGATCTGCCACAAATGGTTTCAGCAGTACGCGTAGGTAGTTCTGTCGCGTCGAGTCGCTGGCGTCCAGCGATGCCCAGATTCCCAGCGCCTTTATATAGTGTGCGAGCGCGGTTTCGATCGAAGGCTGAGGAGAGATAGCCAGATCGTGGTCGCCGAGAGATTCCGACGCGAGGGCCGCCCAGCGATCGCCGGATTCCAGCGCCGTCAGATCGCGCAGCACCTGCAGGTAAGGCGTCAGTTCGCCGGAGCTGCTGCCTGCACTTGCCGACCGGGCGCGCCAGTTCGAATCATTGATCCGATAGAGCAGCTCACGCTGACGCGGGGAGCCGGCGGGCGGAATCTCCGTCATCAGCAGTTGCTGCCAGGTCTGGGCTGCCTGGGCGAAGGAACGTTCTGCAAATAAATCCGAAGCCTGCTTCTCCAGCGCCGCCAGCATGGCAGGCGTTGGCGCAACGGGAGAACCGGAGGCAGGCACAGCTGGGGGAGCCGGCGCAGGCGCAGCGGGCGGTGTCTGTGCCATGACGGCCGACAAGGCAGCCACGCAAAAGACAAACCCGAGCATAAGGGAGTGGCAACGGTTCGGGATAAAAGAAAAGCGCGGCGGCATGGTCATAGCGAAAGCCGCCCGACACAATGAAAGTACCGCGCCCGGAACGCAATGGGAAACTGTCCAAAAGCCGTATTCCTGCGCTTCAGTCCAGCCGGAGGTGATCTTATCCCTTATTCATCGACATCACACGCCGATGAAAAAAATTGCAGTCATCTTTTTATTGTATTTTACATTAAAAAACGTAAAATCCCAATCAAGAAGCTTGTATCAGCGAGATTAAGGCGCGCACCCCGGCCAAACATCCGACACTAAACAATCCATTTGGGGGTGCTACAAATGAATACACACTTTTCAGATTCGTGGTATAGTCCCCGTGCCATTTAAGGGTGCCGGCCTGTTGCGGCGATGGTAAATCCACGGCTTCTCCTTCTACATATGGGGGAAGAACAACGTGTCACAGACTGAACCTAATCATTGCTTGGAACCTGGAATTTTCCGCGCTACTACTCCTCTGGAAAATCCTTTCGCAACAAATTTTCATATGCACTTCTGCCCTACCTTCAAGCTTCATGAATCCATGCCGGCCATTATGGCTGTCGCCCTGCTGGGCCTTTGCGCGTGGGTTATCCAGGCAGGCCGCGTCTCGCAGCTCGCACTTTCTGCATCGGACAGCGACTATCTGGCCGTCAACGCTCCTCTTCCCACGGGTAACAGTACCACCACCACTGCCGCTGTAGTAACAGCACCTGTGGCCGATGGTTACAGCGAGGAGACCACCTCTGCCACGCCTCAGTCCACCGCTACGCCTCAGGCTGTCATTGAGCTGACCGGCGGTTCCGTCACTGTTAAGGAAATCCTGGCTCGCGAAGCTCAGGGTAAAGACAAAGAGAAAGAGCTTCCCAGCAACGATCCCCAGGCGATCAAGAACGCCAAGCCCTCCAAGAAAGCCCTGGCGGATGCCGATGCAGCCGCACTCGATATCGCTGATATCGCCATGGCCGCCGGTGGTGGCCGCGCCAAGCCCGATAAGGCCAAGACCACGACGCCTGCAGCCGACAAGGGCGCTGCCGTGAAGCCCGATCCCAAGACCAAGCCGAAGCCTCTTGCAATCAAGAACAACGATACCGTTGACCTGGAGTCTCCCGCCCCCGCCAAGCCCGCTGCTCCTGCTCCTTCCGCTCCCGCTCATTCTTCTCCTCGCGATCAACTGGGCAAGCCCATGTCCGCCAGCCCCAGCATGCGCCTGACGGTTGCCCCCACCATGGGCCGTCTCTCCATGCCTAGCCTTCCCGCCACCGACATGGCAGTCGAATCCGCCCTGGGCGAAACCAATCCTGACAAGACCCGCGCTCCCCGCCCCACCCGCCCGAAGACGGTGGAAAAGACTATCAACGAAGCCAGCATCCCCACGGCCGCTCCCGCCTCGCCTGTTGCTCCTGGCGCCACGACAGTTGCCCCTGGCTCTGTTCCTAATCCCGGTTACGCACCCCCAGCCGGCCCCGGCATGATGGCCTCCATCGCCTCTGACAAGAAGCTGCTGGAAACCGCCTATACCAATTACGACAACAAGACCGGTGTCTGGTCCGCCAAGTGGGTGAAGCCCAAGATGTTCCACTTCGGCATGATTCTGCTGCCTTCCATTGGCGAGAAGATCATTCCCGGCCAGGAAGTGCCCACGATTGTTCAGGGACAGTCCGTCATTTTCAAGAAGACCGAAGGCGGAATCGTTAACGTGGTGCAGAACGGCAAGGAAGAAAAGCTGAGCGCCAACATGCTGCGTACACTCCTGGAAGGCAAAGTGGAAAGCGAAGGCTTTCTGCTGTTCCTGGATCGCGGTGGTAACCTGATCCTGGAAACTTCCGGCGAACAGGCCGCTGCTCTGGCAGGGAAGAAGCCCTAATAATCCCGTGCCAACAACCGCACCCGTCCCCACCACGACCCCTGGCGCAATGGCTGGCTGGATTCATGTCATCTTCAGCGATGACCCTCAACGCATCTTCCTGTACCGCAAGTCCGAGATCTATCGGGCCGTGCTGACGCGTGAAGATGTCGAGCTTATCATGGATGACGGCAGCATTGTCGTCCATACCTCCAGTCTGGCTCCGCTCGTCATGGAGATCCTGGACGAATCGAAAACGACCAACCTGAAGGAAGGTCTGCAGGGAATCTCCAGTATCGAGTTCTATCTGTTGGATCCTCCAGCCAAAGACTCCCTGGGAGAAGACGACTAGCCGTGCACGCCACCCAGGTCCCCAAGATCAAGGCCGCCATTTTCGATATGGACGGCCTGATGCTGGACACCGAGATGCTGTTCAAGCGCGGCTGGATGCATGCCCTTAAGCTGCACGGCCAGGCTATGGGCGACGATATCTTTGTTCGGATGATCGGCCGTACCGCAGTGGATTCCGAGCGCATGCTGCTGGCGGAATACGGCCCGGATTTCCCTTTGCTGGATGTCCGGGTGGATTGTGAGAAGTGGATCCGCGCATATGTCGGTGAGCACGGTGTGCCGAAGAAGCCCGGCATCGTTGAGCTTCTGGAGCACCTTAAGCGCGCGGGTATTCCGCTCGCGGTTGCTACCTCCACAGCGCGTTTTCACGCCGAACCGCGTCTGATGCTGGCAGGGCTGTGGCCATACTTTCAGGCCAGCGTTTGCGGCGATGAAGTCAGCGCAGGCAAACCCAATCCGGAGATCTTCCTGCGTGCAGCCGAAAAGCTGGGCATGCCGCCGCAGCACTGCGTCATTCTGGAAGACAGCCTGGCAGGTATCACAGGCGCCCATGCTGCCGGGGCAATCCCCATTATGATCCCCGATCTCGTCTCTCCCACTCCGGAAGTCGCCGCGCTGACACACCGCATTTTCCCCTCTCTGGTGGAAGCCCGGACGTATCTCGCGGGGCTTTAATCCTGGGAGCTTTCCAAATGAGGCCGCATCAGTTGGCCTGTTCAAACTCTATTTTCAGCACGCATACTTCCTGTGTGGTGGAGTGAGTTTCGGACTTTCCTTCCACGCCCTTCTGGTCTTTGTATTTCTGGATCCGCGTGGCCTTTACTTTAACGAAGGCGGGTTTGCCTGTACTGATCGTGAGGGTGCTGCCAGTGGGCACTGCGGCAAGTTCCGGGTAAGTCCAGACGACTTCCTCGGACTGAAAGATCCACGGAAGGGCGGTCGTGGCTGTTTTGGCGGGCTCCACTCTGTCAGTGCCAAACGTCACCGTGTAGGAAAAAGAGGGAGAACCGAACGTCGTCCCCTGGATATGGTTGGGGCAGAGAGGCGTGCCATTGGCGGACGGAGGCAGAACCTCACCTGGTTTTAGCTTGGGAGGGTGCACTTCGGCATCAATGCCGAGTTCGTTTGGAAGACCGAGGTCTTTGCCTTCACCCTCCATGAACTTCTGGAGTTCAGCGCCAATGATACGTTTGGGTTCGATATCCAAATACTCAATTTCCGATAACTTTCCCATCGGGGTATAGTAAGTAAGGGCGTTATGTCCCTTCTTATCCTTAACCAGAAGCCACGCTATTCGTCCATCGTGCCTAAAGCCATAGCAGTTACCCTGACTGTCGAATAAGTTTTCAAATACATCTGTCTTTTCGCTCTGCGTCCTTGTGCACTTGATCTCCCGTCCCGCGTTATCGTAGGTAATCTCATCCTTTGCTCCCGTGGGCAGAGTGCGGGCAACGACCTTTCCCTTTACCAGCTTTTCGGTGAGCGTATCGCCGTTTTTGTTCCTGATAACTCTTGTGACAATACCGCCTTCATCTGTGTTGGATGTTACCTCGCATTCGGCTGCTACTATCTTATCGTCGCTATAGGCACAGCGCGGAAAAGCAACAAAGCTCAAGACGAGGAGGAGTGCGGTGGCAAGCGGAATGTACAGTCTCATGCGTAAGGATTTGGTCAGGGAACCAGAAACACCTTACGTGTGTAGGGGCATTGCACTTTAGTGCCGGAGGCGAAGCCCCGAATATCCACTGGACCGACGCCGCTAACGTAGGGACTAAATACGAAACCGCGCTTGCCGGGTACCGGGCGTGCTGTAGGCAGACGATCATCGGGATTGGACGAACCGGTGGAAGTTGTGCGTGGCGGCGGTTCTTCGCGACGTTCTGGCACATCAACCTTGGGCCTGGGCTTGGATTGCGGCTGATCGGGCTCAATGGCGACGCTGGTGCCGAGATTCGGATCGCTTTCCCTCTTCTTCACCGTGCCCGGCAGAGGAGGCAACGGATTATTGTCCAGACGGGACTTCTCTTTATCTTTCTCCTTCTCACGGCTCCGCTCTTTCTCTTTTTCTTTGTCCTTCTCGGAGGGCTTCAGCGTCGCGATGGTCGCGGTCTTTTCCGTCTTCATCGTGGCCGTGGGCGAGGACGGAGACTTAGCGGCGGCATTCAGCGCCTTAAGCTTTTCTTCGGCACGCGCCTGCTGAGAAGCGGGCAGAGGAGGAGGGCTGCCCGGCTTTTCGGGCTGGTACGCCGTGGGTTTGATCAGATGGGGCGCGGCGGGGCCGCCGGGAACCGGCGCGGGCGGCGGGCGATTTGCGACCGTGGAGGTGCTGGTAGGAGTTGGAGTTGGGGTATCATAACCGGAAGGAGTACGCAGCTGGCGCTTCTCCTTCTCCGTGGGCGTGTACGCAAAGTCAGAGTCGATATCGGAGCGCTTTACGGAGTTCCTGCTGCTTTCGCAGCCGGCCAGGGATACCAGCACAAGCCCGCTTGCCATCGCCGTGAGACATTTACGCACGTTGACAAAAGATAACAGTGTAGGTGAATGCATCGACAGTATTTTCCCCCGCTGGCTGCGCAACTCCGACATATTGAAACCGAACAACTCCGAAAAGAGGCTGCAATCAGCGCTCCCAAAAGTGACCCGGCGCCTCACTTGCTGACGCCGGCGATAGTTAGATTTGAGATCCGCCCTTGGCGGTTTCCTTGGCAACGGTGTCTTCCACCCATTGCTTCAGCTGGCCGCCTTTTTCCTTTGTGCGGAACTCCTCAATCAGTTTGATTTCCAGCTTGGGATTCTGCGCGCGCAGTTGGTCGTAGGTCTTGATTACCTGCAGGACACCGTCGTAGCTGTGATCCTTCACCGTGCCCTTTTGTACCTGGGGCTGAATATTGCCTGCCAGGAAGGCGACAAACAGGAGGCGGCGGTACTGCATCAGGGGATCTGCATCGCCTTCGTCACTGCCAGCAAAGGCCAGGATGGGCTGGGTAAGATTCAGCCAGCAATCAGGGCTGTCTTTGGCGTATTTCGCGATAACTTCCGCTGCCTCAATTCCTTCCGGGCTCAGCGGTTCTTTGACAAAGTCGGAGATGGCTTTGGTGACCTGCTCTTTGGTGGGCGCCGATTTCGGGTCCATCGGCGAAGACTGGGCGTGAGCCGCCGCGGGGGCGAGCAGACTGGTGCCGCATGCGCCGGCCAGGGCCAGGAGAACAATGATGTAATGCCGCAGAAAAAGTCGAGTCATAGGATTGTTGTACAGACTTTAAGGGCAGGTTGCCGGTAAATCAATGGCGCCTCTGATTTCTTGGTGTAACTGCCTGACACTGAGGTATGTGCAAACTTGTTTACCAACCTGACGGCCTGTTGAATCGCAGTTACAGGCACAAGGCGCCAAGGGCGTGTATTACGTCCACCACTCCAGCAGGTTCCAATTGTAAACGTACATCAGAAACAGGACGAAGAGTACAACGCCGAGACCGAGCACGCCCTTAATAACCAGAGCGGCCACCACGACGCTGACAGGGGGCTCGCCGGGCAGGGGCACGATGGGCGTGTTTTCGGCAACCGGGATATTATGGGGATCGAAAGCGGCGGCTGGTGCGGTGGTGGTGGGCTGGCTCATAGTGGTGTGGCTGTGTGCTCTTTGTGTCGGCTGACGTATAAGGTCCAAAATGGCGAGGCGAATGACAAGCAAAAAGCAGTGCCCGTCTGAATCCATTATCTGGGTGGATGCTGACCGGGCAACACTAATAGTTCGATTTGCGAGAAACGGCGTTCGCACTGGCGGCGAGTCCGCGCCTTACAGCACCTCGATGACCAGAGCTGTGGTGTTGTCCTTGCCGGACTGCGCAATGGAGTTGGCGACGAGCTTCTTGGCGGGGTTTTGCGCTTCCTCGCGGCTCAGCGCATTGGTGCCGGTACGAAGCACATCCAGCAGATCCGCGTCATGCAGGCCGTCGATGATGCCGTCGGTACACAGCAGGAAGATGTCGCCCTTTTCGTAACCTACCGCGCCGACCTGCGGATCCACAAACTGGTGCCCGGCGCCCAGCGCTTTCTGCAGCACATTGCGCCTTGGATGATATCGCGCCTCGCGCTCGTTAATCTGCCCGGTGCGAAACAGCCAGCCCACATAGGTGTCATCGTGGCTGAGCTGCTTCATCGTGCTGGGCTCGCGCTTGGGAAAGTAATAGAGGCGGCTGTCGCCAATATGGCCAAAGAACATCCAGCCGGGTGTAAACCAGCAAAGCGTGAGCGTAGCGCCCATACCTTTGGTTTCCGTATAGCCTTCGCCAACAAAAGTCAGCGCGCGGTGAATCTGGTCGAAAAGCTCTTCCATCACGTCGGCGAAGCCAGCTTCCATACCCACGGCGGTCTGCTTGAACGCCTTGGGCAGCAGACGCGTGATGCGCTCAACCGCAATGCGGCTGGCCAGTTCACCGGCTGCGGCGCCGCCCATGCCATCACTAACGGCAAACACAAAGTCTTTCTGCCCCGTATAGGCCTCGCCGATCTTACCCAGGTAATGAGTCTCATTGGCATCAAAAAGCAGTGCCAGGAAGGAGTCCTCGTTGTTCGTGCGGATCTTGCCTCTGTCGGTGTGGCCAAACCAGCGAAGGCGTTCGGAGACAGACTCTACTCTTACGGAATTCATGTTGGGCGGGCGGGAGAAGGGGAAGTAATAGCGGGCCGCCACAAGCTCTAAGGGGAAACAGCGCACGACGGCCAGCTTCATCATTATAGGGATTTTCAGCAACGTTACAATGCAGTAAAAATACCGCAGCAAATAATGGCTGAAAATCTTCACTGTAGAACAGAGCCCGTCGTTACCGCCTCCGGTCACAAAAGCACCCCGGGTCTACACACTTGCGTTTGTGGATGCAGGAGATGCAGATGCAGCAGCCTTCTCTTCATCCAGAATGGTGGCGAACTCGAAATCAATGAGGCAGAAGCGACCTTTTTGCTGGCTGTACGTCACATTGCGCATTTCAGCATCTTCATGACGGACACCAAAAGGCTCCAGCTCGGCAAAAAGTTCCCGGGTGCGTTCTTCGTCCAGGTGTTCGACTCGGGTGCCACAGTTGCTGGTAACGATGGTAAGCGTCTCGGGATCCGAGCTCAGAAGGCGCGGCACAAAGTCGCACTTCTTTTCTTCCAGATACTTAAGGACACGCACTTCGTTATCAAAGCGCTCCTGAGCTTTCGGACCACGAAAAGTTTTGTAAACTTTACCCTCGTAGCTGATGCGAACCTTGGCTCTTCCCGTATCCTTTTCCTCGAACATGATGCCTACACTCTGCCCTACTTTGGCCCGGAGAGCAAGCGCGGGCACGAGGAAAGCGGAGAGGTGAGGAACCAATGCTGGAATGACCGCTGTGGCTATTTTTGACCGATTGGTTTAGTTCTTATCAGCCCAAAAGGAGAAGACGAGCGAATGCTGTGAACTTTCTCAGGAAGTTCGCCGTTTCTTCGCAAAAACTAAGGGCAGCGTGACAGTTGGCCTGCGATTTGCTTAAAGTCTTTCACAAAATTCCGCACGCCGATTCGTTGGCGATGCGCGTGTCGATACGACTAACTACTCGACGCTGTCCGATCAAACTAACCCTGACCCAAATGGCAAAGTACAAACTGGAATATATCTGGCTCGACGGTTACAAACCCATTGCCAACATCCGCGGAAAGACCCTCATCAAGGAATTCGATAGCTTTCCCACGCTGGAACAGCTCCCGAACTGGGGTTTTGACGGCAGCTCCACCCAGCAGGCCGAAGGTCACAGCTCCGACTGTATCCTGAAGCCGGTTGCCGTGTATCCCGATTCCACCAAGAAGAACGGTGTTATCGTTCTCTCCGAAGTGTACCTGGCCGATGGCACCCCGCACTCCACCAACGCCCGTGCCACCATCCTGGATGATCCCGGCACCTGGTTCGGCTTCGAGCAGGAATACTTCCTGTACAAGGATGGCCGTCCCCTCGGCTTCCCCACGGAAGGCTTTCCCGCCCCCCAGGGCCCGTACTACACCGGCGTTGGCTACTCCAATGTTGGCGATGTCGCCCGCGAAATCGTAGACACGCACCTGGACCTCTGCCTGGATGCCGGCATTAACCACGAAGGTATCAACGCCGAAGTGGCCAAGGGTCAGTGGGAATTCCAGATCTTCGGCAAGGGCTCCAAGAAGGCCGCCGACGAAGTGTGGGTTGCCCGCTACCTGCTCCTCCGCCTGTGCGAAGCTTACGGTATCGATGTCGAATTCCATTGCAAACCCATCAAGGGTGACTGGAACGGCTCTGGTTTCCACAGCAACTTCTCCACGGAGTATATGCGCGAAGTCGGCGGCAAAGCCTATTTCGAATCCCTGATGGAAGCCTTCAACAAGTACCGCAATGAGCACATCGCCGTCTACGGCCCGGATAACCACCTCCGCCTGACCGGTCTGCACGAGACGCAGTCCATTGACAAGTTTAACTACGGCGTAGCCAATCGTGGCGCCTCCATCCGCGTTCCCCATAGCTTCGTGAACAACGGCTACAAGGGCTACCTGGAAGATCGCCGCCCGAATTCCGCCGGCGACCCATACAAGATCGCCAGCCGCATCCTGCAGACGATCGCCACCGTACCGCAGCCCTAATCGGCTCCGTTACCTCCACGATCGTCCGGACTTAACCTCACGTTCAGTCCGACGCAGTCCGGGTTTCCCCATCACTCACGCGTTCCACGGCTGTTGCCGTTGGGCGCGTGAGTTTTTTTGTGGGGGGAATACGGCAAATGGTGATTCTATTTTCGTGCTTTTGACTGCTTTTCGTGCGTTACGTGTAAATACGCAGCGCGTAAGCGAATTGCTCGATCTCTCACATGATTCGAGAAGGGCGACGCGAATCAGCACGGAAGGCACGAAAAGCAGTCAAAAAGCACGAAATGGGGAAGGTTTAGAGAAGGCTGCATGTAATCGGGTACG
>JBGGNE010000079.1:0-2922 GCA_041287705.1 Methylacidiphilales bacterium
AACCGGCGGATAATCGGGATTGGGGCTGGATGGATCTCCACGATACTCGTCTGAGCTCTCGATGATTTCGCGACGCATCTCGCCGAGAATATCTTCCGCAGCGCTTCGAGCGAAAAAATCCGCGCGCGAGTATTGCGTCGAAGACGCGGAGATTTGCCGATTGAGACTGGCCTGCGAGAAAAACGCAAGGACGACGCCTGTCAGCAAAACCACCGCGCACAGGGCAATCAACAGCGCCGCACCCCTGCGGGAGCTGAGTGCGCTGCGGGAAAAATCACGGCGCCCCAAGCTCGTCACAAAACAGCTGGAAATACCAAAATATGTGCAAAAAGGAGTTTTCATGACCATGATGGAAAAGTTCGGCTGCTGTGTTAAGGATGACCGCTGTTACCCTGCGACTGCTTCCGCCATTTCCTCGACTTCCGGCAAATAGGCGCCATACTGACGAAGTTGCTGTCGCAGAGAGCTCGCATCTACATCCCGAACGCGGCCCTTATGGGAAGTTGAAGCGATGGCGGCAGCGAGTCCGGCGGCTTCGCCCATGGCCAGGCAGACGGGCATTACCCTGACGCTTCCCTGAACAATTTGTTCGCAGGAGATTGAGCGGCCTGCGACGAGAACATTTTCCAATCCGCGGGGTATCAGGCTGCGGTACGGAATTCCGTGCGACTCTCCCGGTCCGTAGTGGACTCCCTTCTCGCAGGAATCGCGGTACTCTTCGGGATTGTTTGCGATCTCCAGTTTGGTGGGGTGAACGTCGATGAAATAGCAATTACGGCAAATCTCATCCTCAAACGATCTGCGCTGGAGATAGTCAACCAGTGTCAGTACATAGTCACCAATCACGCGCCGCGTTTCTCGGATACCGAGCAGGGAGCCGGTATTCACAAGAAAACAGTTACCAAAAGCAGACGGGAAAAACTCTGCCAGGGAATTGCGGTAGGAAATTGCCATCTTGCGCCCCAGCACCAGCGCGGTCGATACCGTCTCGGGCCGCGTGTTATCAACATCCCACACGTGGCCGGCATTGAATCCGTAGGTGCCCGGGCCCAGCTTAGCTATGCAGATGTGGCAGTCGGGGATAAGCGGATACTTGCCGCTGTCGCGAATCTTGTAGATGGGGCTATCGGGCCAGGCCGCGGGGATGCCCGGACCCGCTTTTAGAGCTTCTTCATCGACGTTGCTGAGCACGAAGCAATGCGTGGCGGGCATCAGGCAGGCACCCTGGGCGTTGCCCTTCTGGAAGGAGGCTCCACCCCAGGCGCACAGGTCAGCGTCGCCGGTGCAATCAACGTAGGTGGTGGCGCGGTAGGCCGTCAGTCCGGCTTTGTTGGTGACAATAATGGCATCGATCCCGTCGCCATCCCTCTTCACGGCGCTGAGATGCGTGTTGAAGAGAATCGTGGCTCCGCATGTGATGACGACGTCGTCGTAAATGCGCTTGAGCTGCTCGGGATCAATCGGCACCCAGTCCAACCGGTTCTGATCGATGTGGGGCATCCCCGAGCGAAGCGTGACAAAGATTTTTCTGCCAGACCGCGATAAATGATCTGCTTTTGGTCGCTTAACGGAGTCCACGCAGGGACCAGCGCCGAAGTCCCCATACCGCCAAGGGAGCCCGTTCCCTCAATAAGCAGCGTGCGGGCTCCCTGGCGGGCGGAGGCCGCTGCGGCAGTGCAACCAGCCGGACCTCCACCTACGACTATGACATCATAACTGTCGTTTAACGGAATGGAATGAGCAGGAAAAGAGTAGTGCTTCACGAATACAACTATCTGTCCCGAAGCCGTGATTTCCAAGGAAACAGATCTTTGTAATTATTGGTTTTTATTTCATATTTTTTGGATGAAGTCCTCATCCTGCTCCCGATCAACAGAGACGCCGGTTACGATGCTGCCTCAGCATGAGTGGTCGTCCCTGAAGGCCGAGCTTATCTGGATCTACGATCGCCCAGTACATCCGGTAATGTGGAACTGGAATGTTTCCGACCCCGGAGCGAGTAAAGGTCCGGAGTTGAAGGGAAACCGTGTCTGGCTGATCCGAACGGGTTCCGTCACGACTAAAACCCTTACCCATGAGTATACTATCCCAGCCGGAAGCTGGACAATGCCGATTCGAAATGCGCAGTCTGTCTCTTTCTCCCCGGGCGCACACATCCTGTCCATTCACTTCCTCTGTGACTGGCCCTCGGGCGAAAGCCTTCTCACCTGCCGGGAGGGAATAAGCCTGGATGCCGCGCGGTATCCCCGGCTGGAGAGTCTGGCCAGAAAATTACTGCGACATTTGGCAAGACAGTTTCCCGAGCGCGGGGCGGGACAGCATATCTACAGCCGCAAGTCCGCATCATGCGACGATTTCTTTACCTCGCAGGCGCTTTTCCTACAATGGCTGGCCGTGTGGGTTCGAGTGGAGCTGGAGAACGGCGCTCGACTGACACGCCTTTCTTCTGGCGACGACCGGCCATTCCACGCGGCCCGCCACCTCAACCTCGTGCCTTTGGACGCGCCGTTTCCCCGGGTATCGCTTCAGCGTGAGACCGGCCTGGGACTGATGCACCTAAATCAGCTTTTCCTCTTTGAGTTCGGCCTGACAACTCGAAAGTACTGGGATCAGCGCCGTCTGGAATTCGCACACCAATGCCTGGAAACCAGCCGAATGCCAATGAAGGAGATCGCCTGCCGACTCGGCTTCCGTTCAGATTCCCACTTTGTGATCTGGTTTCGTCGCCACTCTGGATCACGCCCCGGAGACTATAGGAAGCAGTATGATAGGCAGATCAATCCTTAGGAGTCTCCGCAAAATAACTGACACAACTTGAGGTGCTGCTTTTGAGCGATGGCGGCGTTGAGATTTCGGTCATGCATTATCTTAATGCACTCCCTCCATCTCGCCTTGCCCTCATCTCAAAATCAGCAACCACAA
>JBGGNE010000080.1:0-4849 GCA_041287705.1 Methylacidiphilales bacterium
GCCGAATATGCTTGTCCTTTTTGTCAATAACCGCGTTGCTCGTCGGTCACCTATTATTCTAATAGGCTCCCTCCTCGCGCCTCGCTATTGACAAAAAAACTGCGCATCTTCACCTCATCTTGAAAGCGAATTAGAATTAGAAACCTGGTGTCCTGGAGTCTTTGTGGTTAAGAAAGCCTGATCTTCTTCCTCCGTTTCCTGCTTTCCTGTCTATTCCCCTCCCGCGTCGCGGTCGTCGCGCCGTAGCGAACGTTGCGTTAAAAAAGTTCCTCACATCGCCACACCTCAACGGGTTGCTCTACGAGTTCCCTATTTAACGTCGCGATGGGGGAAAGGACAAAAGGGAAATAGCGAATTCCCCTTTACACGCTTGGGATGAGGATTTTTTCACCACCAAGACACGAAGACACCAGGTTTCGGATGGGAATCCCTTAGCTTGTGCGTTTGGAAAGTTGACCATCTGCACCACTATCAATCGCACCCCAGGATTAGCACGAAGTACAGAAGGCTCGGCGCGACATTGCTGCCGGGCCCGGATTCCCTCCCCTCGCCGCCATCCGGACTCCCTATTCTGTCGAGGTCGGATCGCGCAAAATGGCGTTGAGGAAGACCTGTCCATAGCGCTCGATTTTGACGACGCCCACACCGCTTACCTGTGCCATTTCCTCCAGCGTGGAGGGGCGCACTGCGGCCAGCTCGCGCAACGTCTTATCGTGAAAGATAACATACGGCGGTACATTTTGCGCCCGGGCAAGGCCCGTACGCACGGTCTTCAGCGCCTCGAACAGAGCCTGATCGCCGGGATTACTTTCAAAGCTGCTCTCAGTGTTCGAGCCGCCTGAGCCCGCAGGCGACGGACTGCGCCAGGTGCGAATCGCTTTCTTGGCGCGGCCAGAGTACTTGCGCAGCGCGATCGTTTCGCGCTGCTTCAGAAACGCATTGCCGGCACCGGTCAGTTTAATGCCGCCGTGCTCGGAGATGTCGACCATCAGGAGGTCGGCGGCCACCAGTTGCCGGTAAATGCCCTGCCACTCGGGCTTGCCGAATTCCGTTCCGATCCCAAATGTGGAGACGCGGTCATGGCCGAAGTTGCGCATACGATCGTCCGCTTTGCCCAGCAGATTATCGATGAGGTAGTTCACCCCGAACATCTGTCCCGTACGAAACACACAGGACATCGCCTTTTGCGCCGCCACGGTGCCATCAAATGTTTCCGGCGGATTCAGGCACGTGTCGCAGTTGTTGCAGCGCTCGCAGTTATCCCCGAAGTATTTCAGCAGCACCTGGCGGCGACAACCCGCCGCCTCGCACAGTCCCAGCAGCGCGTTCAGCTTTTGATGTTCGATGCGCTTCTGATTATCCGGCGCGCCGCCTCCATCAATGAAGTTGCGCTGCATGGCGGCATCGTTCATTCCGTAGACCATGACGGCGCTGGCGGGCAGACCATCGCGACCCGCGCGGCCTGTCTCCTGATAATACGCCTCGATATTTTTGGGGATGCTCATGTGCGCCACAAAGCGGACGTCGGGCTTATCGATGCCCATACCGAACGCAATGGTCGCCACCATAATGATGTTGTCCTCGCGAAGAAAACGCTGCTGATTCTGAGCGCGCACCTCGGGCGGCAGACCCGCGTGATAAGGCAGCGCTTTGTAACCCTGCCCGCACATCCATTCCGCTGTTTCATCTACCGCATTGCGGGAGATACAGTAGATAATACCGCTATCCCCCTGATGATTTGCCTTGATGAACTGCAGAATCTGTTGTCTGGGGTTGTCTTTAACAATAATGCTGTAATGAATGTTAGGCCGATCAAAGCCCGAAACAAACTGGCGCCCTTCGTCCAGATGCAGACGTTCTACAATATCTTTACGCGTAGGGGCATCCGCCGTTGCCGTTAATGCTATGCGCGGCACGTTTGGAAACTTCTCCGCCAGTACGGCCAGCTCCGCATAATGTGGCCGGAAATCGTGGCCCCACTGCGAGACGCAGTGCGCTTCATCAATAGCAAACAGGGCGATCGGAGATTCCTGCAACAGGGAAAGAAAGCTTTCCATCAGCAGGCGCTCGGGTGCCACGTACACCAGATCGATTTCGCCGTTGCGTATCTCGCGCCGGGTGCGGGCAATGGCGCCGGCATCGATGTTAGAGTTAACAGCGGCGGCCCGAATTCCGAGCTGAGTCAGCGCGTCCACCTGATCCTGCATCAGCGCAATCAGCGGCGACACAATAACGCCTACCCCGTGGCGGCACAGCGCGGGAATCTGGTAGCACAGCGACTTGCCGGCGCCTGTCGGCATAAGCACAAACGCGCTGCCTCCCCCGGTAACATGCTCAATGACGTCGCCCTGCAGCCCCCGAAAATTCGGGTAACCGTAGACTTTACGGAGCACGTCAAGCGGGGAAGCGGTCTGCATAGGCAAATGGGCGAAAGATCAGTATAGTCCAATCTCTCCGCTGATGTTAAGGGAATTCCTCCCAACTAAACCATGCGAATTGGTCTAAGGACCGCTACGGAGTTGCAGGCGCACGCGACAGCAGCTTCATGGTGCAGGTCGGGTGCTCTTCCAGAGTTTCGACGCAGGGAAACTCGGACTCAAACGCAGGCATCCAGATATCGCCGGGGTGATGGCCGACTATCTGAGTCAGGTACATCTTCTCAATATGCGGCATGGCCTCCGTAAACACCTGGACTCCACCGGCGATGATGACCTGACCAGGGAAGGCTCCGCGGCGAGTTGACTCCAACAGTTCGTCAATGCTGTGCACGACATCGGCTTCGCCCCATGATGGATCGCCCTTACCTCGCGTCAGCACCACTACGTGGCGGCCCGGAAAAGCAGGGCCATGTTTAGCCAGAATACCTCTCCATGTGGTGCTGCCCATCACGATGGTATTGCCGGTGGTTGTCTTTCGAAACCAGCGCAGATCTTCTTTCACCTTCCAGGGAAGGTAGCCGTCCTTGCCAATAACACGGTCCTCATCCATGGCCAGGATGGCATGGAAGGGACGGTGAATTATAGGCTCGTCATCATCGTCGCCGGGATTCCACATCAGCAGATTCCCCGCGCAAAAATGCTGTCGGTATACCAGGCCACTTCTTTCTCCATGCCGGCGCGTACTGTAGTCGTGGGGTTATAACCCAGTAAGTTGCGTGCTTTGGCGATACGGGCGTGAGTCTTTAGCTGATCACCGGGACGCTTGGGCATGCGACGCAGGCGCGCCTTTTTGCCCATGATATCTTCCACAATGGCAATGCCTTCGCCTGTGGTCAGCGTGGCTTCGGTGCCAATATTGAAGATCTGGCCCGTTGCCTGGGGTACATGATCCAGAATCGCCACCAGACCATCTATGATGTCCGAGACAAAGGTGAAGCTGCGCTCGTGCGCCTCGCTGCCCTCGTAAATAGGAAACTCGCCGCCAGAGAGTATGCTGTGAATAATACGCGGGTACAGCTTCTCCGGGCGCTCGCGCGGACCGTAGACGCTGAACAGACGAGCCGAACACACCGGCAGGCCGCCATCACGATGGGTGGCCATGGCAAGTTGCTCCGCGGCCAGCTTGGTAACGCCATAGTGCGAGGCAGGACGGGGCTCCGCCGTCTCTTCACATGAAGCATCGAAGCCGTAAACCGAGGATGTGGCAATATTAACAAAAAGCCGCAGCGGACCGCCCGCCGCCACACCGCCGCCCGCCGCGCGTGCTGCTTCCAGAAGGCGCTGGGTGGCCACAATGTTGTTGCGCAGATAAGTCTGAAAAGTCGTGGTGGCGGAAATACCGGGCTGCGCGGCCAGATGAAACACCGCTTCAGTCGTCGCGGCCAGGGGAAGCAGATCCATCTCCGCCAGATCGGCCTCAATGAGGCGGATGCCCATTTCCGCGAACCGCTCTGTGTTCGCCTGCTTCAGCGGGCGGGAATAATAATCCGTAAAGCTATCAATGCCGGTAACGGCGTGGCCCAGTCCGGCGAGCCGCTCTGCGAGATGCGAGCCTATAAAGCCGGCCGCGCCGGTAACAAGAATATTCATGCGAGGGCAAACATCATAGCGGCCAGCGGCGCGCGCCGCAACCCTCATCCCCGTCCATTATCGTGGCGCATAGGTTGCACGCAACCTGGGGGATGAAGATTGCCCTGCGCGTCCGGCTCGTGTCTGACTACTTAAGCCCCTTGACCACAGTCGCCACATTCGCCTTCATCATGCCGATGTAAGTCGAGGCGTCGCCTTCACCAAGACCGTCTGCGTAGAGGCTGCCGCCAACCTTTGCGCCGGTTTCCTTCGTAATTTCCTCAATAACCTTGGGGTTCTCAATGCTCTCGTAGAACACGGCCTTCACCTTGTGCTTTTTGATCTCCTCCATAATGCGCGTGATCTTCCTGGAGGAAGGCTGATCCTTTGTGCTGATTCCCGAGATGCTGATGATGGTGAAGCCGTACTCTTTCGCAAAGTACTGAAATGCGTCGTGGCTGGTCACCAGTTTGCGGGAATCGCGAGGCAGGGCGGCCAGTTCAACACGCAGCTCCTTTTCCAGTGTATCCAGTTTAGCCAGATAATCCGTGGCACGCTGGGCAAAAAATGCCTTATCAGCGGGCGCAATTGCCGACAGGGCATCGCGCACGGCTACGGTTGCCAGCTTTACATTGGCCACGCTGTGCCACCAGTGCGGGTCCGCGTCGTGATGGTGATGATCATGATCCCCATCGTCGTGATCATGATCATGGTCGTGCTCCGGCGGAGTAATCGTCGGGATAACGGCCCCGGCATCCAGCCACACGGCTTTGCCTCCCGCCGCCTGCTTGAACTTCGTCAGATAACCCTCCAGCCCCTTGCCACTGATCAGCACCAGTTGG
>JBGGNE010000081.1:0-16242 GCA_041287705.1 Methylacidiphilales bacterium
GATCAAGACCCTGCAAAGCAACGGCAACGGCTCCAAGAAGTAAGTGAAAGACGAGATGAGCAGCGAAGTATTACCCGCGTCTGAAATGTCAGACGCATCGCCCGAAAGTGCCGCTTCCGTGGAAAACTGGCGCATGTTGATCGACGGCGCCGGTTCGCCTGCCTGGAATATGGCGGTGGACGAAGCGCTGCTACGTCATGCGACGGCACCAGTACTTCGCATCTACGAGTGGAAGCCGGCCAAATCGACCAGCACAGGATCTGGTAGTGCATCTTCAGGCGAGCTTCTGCCCTCGGTCAGCATCGGGTATTTTCAGCCGACCAGCGTTGTGCCGGCTCCGCGTCCCTTTGTGCGACGCTATACCGGCGGCGGACTGGTAGATCACGAGCGCGATGTCACTTACACGATCGTGTTGCCGCGCGAGCACCGGGTTGCGCAGCTTTCCACAACAGCCAGCTATGAGCTTATCCATATTGGCGTTCGCGACGCGCTGGCCGCTGTTGGTATCCAGTCTATCGTTGTGCCCTGCTGCGATGAGATCGAGTCCACGGCATGCTTTCAGAAAGCAGTGAAATTCGACGTAAAGTGCGGCGATCTGAAGCTGGCGGGTGCTGCCCAGCGCCGCTCGCGCGAAGGTTTCCTGCACCAGGGAAGCGTTCTGCTTCCTCCTTCGGCCGATCCCGCACTGAACGCCGCTCTGCGTCGCGCGTTGCCCGCCGCGCTTGGCGGAGCACTGGGCTTTGCCCCGGCACCCGGGACTCTGACCGCCGATGAGATGATGGCCGCCTTTAGCCTGCAATCCACCCGCTATAGTACGGACGAGTGGAATCGCAAAAACGAATAGCCTGAGGGCGGCTACATGCGCGGCTGTATATGCAGGGAGATCAGCTGACAGGGGTACATATCCACGGTCACCACACCGCCGATTGCGGAGACAGCTTCGCCTGTCGCGGCGTTCACAACGCGACCGCCCGCCGGCACAGGCACTGGCAGCTGAATCGCAACGCGTTTCCGCTCTGAGTAGCCGGTATTGACCACGGCCAGCCACACGCCGTAGCGTCCGTCTGCGCCGCCATCAATTCTGCGGACCACCACCTCGGGGTGCGATGCCGCCCGCTCTACCACTTTGCTGGGGAGCGCGGGCAGCGAGAGGAACGCTGCGTTAAAGCGCCGCACATACTCAGGGAAAGCGCGGTTGAAGTTATTGCCGGAAAGATAACCCAGCTCGGTCGGATTGCCGTTTGCCATAGCACGTGCTTCCGCCAGCATGATGAAGGGACCCGCGCGGTCCATATCGGCGGTAAAATAGCCCAGCGAATCAAAGTCCTTTCCATTTTTGCCCTTCTCAATTCGCATCATGTCTTCATTGAGAGGATAGTGCCGGATCATTGCCATTCCCGATGGCGTCTCGAAAGCGGCCAGTGCCGGCGGATCGCCCACCGTGTAGGCTCGATTAAACGAGTAGGTCGGCATCACGCCCGGCACATTGCGGTAGGCTTCGGGATCCTGACGTGGCACCGCATGCTGCCACTCCCATTTGTCCCAGGTGCTGTGCGGCTGGGTCTGCGCTTCAAAACTCCAGCGGTCGCGTAGCGCCTGGGTGAGGGAAATGGGGGCTTTGGCAGGCGGTCCGTCGCGTTTCTCTTTCACCTGCGACCACGCATTGGGATTCTCCGCCACGATTCCCTGTTTGGCGCCGCCCGGCTGTGCAGCCCCGGGCTCGGAGGGATCCGCTGTGTACAGAACCAGCGCTTCCTTCAGCCCTGGTGCGCCTGCCGTGCGCAGATAATCCCGTATCTTTACCAGAAAGTCCCGGCGCTTGCCGAACCACCACGTGATGTACTCGCCGTACATCTTCTTGTTGCGCTTCAACTCATCGCGCGTTACGGCACCTTGCTGCTTCGTGTCTTCCGCAAAGAGTTTCAGCGCTGAATCCGCAAAGCTGATGGGAAGCTGACTACCCCGCGGGCGCAGCCAGATACCGACAAAGTCCGCACGGTTCTTCATGTCGATTACCGTGATCTCCAGCATTTTGCGGAAATCCTCGAACGTATCCGGGTCCGTCAGGTCTGCCCGCGCAGATTCTCCCCAGGAGATGTGTGTGTAATCACCGCCGCTCAGCGGAATAGCGCGGCGCTGCGGTCCCAGCCCTCGCTCGCCCTTACTGCCCGAGTATTCATAGTAGGGCAGTACACCCAGCTCATACTTGCGGGCCGTATCCACAATGCGTCCCCAGCGGTCCGGATAGGGAGTCTGGTAGACCCAGGCGTTGCTGCCAAACTTCGTGGAATCCCATCCCTGATTCGCGCCGAACTCCAGCAGATCCTTCGCCAGCACATTCATCCCCAGAAAACGCAACAGCTTCGCCTTGCCCACATACCAGTCAATCGCGTCATCAAATCCATTCTTCTCCTTCTTGCCGCTTCCCACAACGTCGTCTGCCATCTCCTCGCGGAAGAACAGATGCCGCCTGGGCAGCCCACTTGGCGGGTAGTTTACCTTAAGCGCACAGGTCTCAAAGGCCGGCGCTTTGTATAGCCTGATCTTCGAGACGGCTGCTCCCTGCGACAGGGGATCCTGCTGCGGATCGAACTGCGAAATATAGACCCAGAAACCATCCTGCGGACGCAGCGTTCTTTCCCCCATCGCATCCAGGGGCAGCTCCGCCATCCTCTTCCAGCTGATCTCCGAGGTGCGCGCCTGCAGTGTCATCAGCATCTGGCTGCGCTCAAAGCGCTGGGAAAGGGGGATCTCCAGCGATTCGGGATTCCCGCTGACGTACTTCGCTTTCAGAGCATCGCCCACGGTGTTCGATGTATAGAAACCACGGATGGTTTCGCACCCACGGTTGTTGATTATAATACTGCGCGGCTTATCCTCTGGGTACTCCACCTCCAGCACATAGCTTTCATTTGCGCGCAACTGCTTCCCTTTGCCCAGAAGATACCCATAATACTTCACTCCCGGCACATCATTGGGCAGGACCCGCGCTTTTCCGCCCAGCATGGATTCCACCCTGCTGATCCCTTCGGGAAACTCCTTAAAGCGCTCTTTACTCTCCGAAGCCGGCGCCGTGGTATCAATTTCCTCAATAAGCTCCAGATTCTCGAACGCCAATGGAACACCTTGCGCCGATGCTAATTGCATTCCCCAGCATAATGCTGCCATCAGCCAGCCAAACAGGCCTGTGCGCAGAAACAAAGTGTTTACCCTTCGTGACATTCCAGTCGCCATGACAGGCTATCATATCTACGGCAACTCGTATTGCAATAACGATTTATTTTCCTATCCCCAAGACTGACCAGCCTGGCGGCAGCCTATGAAACAGCGGATTTACAAAGCGCTAAGTGCTATTACCATGCAGCCGCGCAGCGAACTGGAGCTTCACGAGACAATATCGAAGCTGCTGACCGCACAAGGTATTGTACACAGGCGCGAAGTGAAAACGAATAGGGGTACAGTTGATTTTGTTATTGGCGATATTGCGATGGAGATTAAGATTAAAGGTGGAAGTATTGATATTGCGCGACAACTCATACGTTATTTACAGGATCCACAGTTTACTTCCCTTATTC
The DNA here is from genome assembly GCA_041287705.1 of Methylacidiphilales bacterium. GTDB lineage: Bacteria > Verrucomicrobiota > Verrucomicrobiia > Methylacidiphilales > UBA1321 > LW23. The sequence continues at coordinate 3,576 of JBGGNE010000081.1, forward strand.
TTGTAACAACAAAGGCGATAAAGCTTCCCATCACCGAAGTGGAAACGCCTGAAGGGAACAAGCCGGTCTTCGTCATCGAGCTGTGGAGAAATTTTATATGAGCCGTACCTACGGAGCCGCCGAACTGCGAGGACAGACCTGGAACATCACCGCCGAACCGCATGTGATGATGATGGTAAAGCGTGTCTTTACCGGTCTGCAAAGACAGTACGGTACGCTCAAAATCTCCAACACCGAAGCAAACGCGGAACTCCTGGAGTGGCTCATGATGCGCTACCCGCTGGAGATCACCAGCCGTGACAAAAAGGTGCTGGACGGAGTGACCATCGCAGCACGGGAGAAGCGGGTGAGGGGAGATGTACTCATCCGCGGGGGAACTCCCGCAGATGTTTGTACGTTGATTCCACTGAGGCCTTATCAGCTGCTGGCCATAGAACTACTGAAGATCCGGACCTCTCTGCTGGTAGGCGACGACCTGGGCCTTGGCAAAACCTGCGTAGCGCTGGGCGGGATTGCGGCCGGACTTCAGCCCGCCATTGTCGTATGCAAAACGCATCTGCAGCTTCAGTGGAAGGCTGAAGCGGAGAAATTCCTGTTCGGCGTTAAGGCGCATATCGTCAAAAAGATGAAGCCTTACAGCCTGCCGGATCATAACCTGTTGATCATCACTTACAGCAAGCTGGCCGGCTGGGCGGAAACGCTCAAAGGCTACCAGTTGATTGCCTTCGATGAAGCCCAGGAACTGCGACGCAGCGGCACCGATAAATACAGCGCGGCGAAGCATCTGGCCAGGAACTCTGCCCATCGCCTCGGGCTGACGGCGACTCCCGTTTACAATTACGGCGATGAAATCTTCTCGCTGATCAACTTGCTGGCGCCCAAATCCCTCGGCACTCACACCGAGTTTCTGGCGGAGTGGTGCACGCCCATGGGCAATCACTATAAGGTGAACGATCCCGACGCGCTTGGCAGTCATTTGGCAGAGAACCACCTCTTCCTGCGCCGCCGCCGCGCCGAAGTTGGCCGCGAACTTCCGCCCGTTACCAAAATAGTGGACGAAGTTCAGTACGACGAAAAGCGCCTTCTGGCCATGGAAGGCACCGCCCTGCAGCTTGCCAAAACCATTCTGCGCGGCACGTGGGAGGAGCGCGGCAAAGCGTCCCTGGAACTCGATGCGCTCATGCGCCAGCAAACCGGTCTGGCCAAAGCGCCTTACGTCGCGGAGTTCGTCCAGCAACTCGTCGAAGCCGGGGAAAGCGTTATCCTCGCCGGATGGCACCGCGAGGTCTACGTCGTCTGGCAAAAGATGTTCCAGGAGAAAGGGATCCAGTCGCGGCTCTACACCGGCAGCGAGACGCCCGCCATGAAGGCGCTGGCCGCCAGCGATTTCATTAACGGCACCGCCCGGGTCTTCATACTATCCCTGCGCAGCGGCGAAGGTCTCAACGGTCTCCAGCATAAAGCCAGCATCATTGTCTTCGGTGAGCTGGACTGGAGCCCCCAGGTGCATGAACAATGCATCGGCCGCCTCAACCGCGACGGCCAGTCCAATCCGGTAACGGCAGTCTACCTTTACGCCGGCGGCGGCAGCGATCCCGTCATCATCCAGACACTCGGCCTGAAAAAAGCGCAATCCGAAGGAATCCTCAACCCCGGCCAGGATCACGGAGCCACACCTCAACAAGCCGAATCCGTAAGATCCGCGTCCCTGGCCCGTGCCATCCTGACCCGCGCAGGTGAAGATGCCGAGGAAGTGGACTTGGTGGAGGTGATGGCGGGGAGGTCGTGATTAGTATAGAGTGAAATGCATCACAACCATTGGAAACAGAGATGTTTCGCCCCGCGCCAAGCTGATTCATTTGAGAAGGGTCTGACCCACGCAGACTTAGGGGCTATGGTTTTCAGAATCTTTAGCCAGTATGTGCCAAAACGCTTGAAACGCTTCTGAAAAAAGTGGGGATAGTGGGGGTCGAAACGATGGGTATATGGGAGCCCTCCAGAGGGGGCCTTGTCGAAAAACACGGAAAGATTGACACCATATTTACGGATATGCGGATATGGAGGCATGCCGAGAAAACCAGCCCACAATCCCCATGTTGAAATCGTAAAAAAGGGTGGCATCGAATGGCGAGTTTATCCGGATGGACGGGGTAATTGGAAGGTTTATGCCAGGGTAGGGGGTAAGGAGTATATGGCCAACAGGAAAACGAAGGAGGGTGTGGAAGAGGCTATTCCGAAACTCATGGCCAAGATGGGCGACACCAGCCAGCGACTTACCCTGAGCCTGAAAGAGGCGCGAGATTATCAGGAGGCCATGAAGCTGCTGGGCAATCTGGATCTGCTGGACGCCGTGCGGCACTACGTGGACCACAAGAAACGCGGCAGCCTGAGGCGGGTTACCTTTGCCGCCGCAGCGATTGAGTTTAAGGCCGCCAAGCAGACTGCCAAGGTTTCCAGAGCCTATACGGCATCGATCGAGTTTCACCTCAACTTCTGGGAAAAGAAGTTTGGCGAGCGGATCATCGAGGACTTGAAGAGCTCCGAGTTGGCCAAGTATCTGCACAGGCAAGAAGTGTCCGACCGATCGAAGAACAATTGCCGCGGCGTCCTGGTCATTTTTCTGAACTGGTGCAAAAACAAGGGAGGCATGCTGCCGAAGAATGAGCCAACGGCAGCGGACGAGATCGAGGTGATCAAGACGGTGGAAACCCGTCTCTCCGTACTCTCTCCGGAAGAGCTCGATACCTTCCTTCTTGCTACCAAAGGCAACGCCAACGTGTACCGCTTTTGTGCGATGTCCGCACTAACCGGGATTCGCGCTGCGGAACTCGACCGTTTGACATGGGCCGATGTCCAACTGCAGGCGGATCTCATTGAGGTGCCAGCCGCCAAGGCAAAGACCGCTGCCCGGCGCCTGGTACCGGTAAACCCGCGCCTGAAAACTATCCTGGAAGCCGTGAAAGAGAAGACAGGCCCGATACTCAACGTGCAACTGGTCACCATCTATAAGTCACTGCGCCGCATCTGTGCCAAGGCAAAATTGAAGTGGCCTTCCAACGCCGGCCGTCATTCATGGATCTCCTACCGCGTAGCCGCGACAGGCGACGTTGCCAGGGTAGCTCTGGAAGCTGGCAACAGTCCGGCCAAGATCTTTAGTAACTACAGGAGCGTGAAACTGCCTGACGGGCGGCTGATCACTCAGGACCTGGCGCGAGAGTGGTTTGGAGAAAAGAGCCTTGCGAAAGAAGGTGAGTTGCGAGGGTCGGCGGGAATTCCCGATGACTCTGAGGTATCGGGGAATTCCCCGTGACCTGGGGCGAGTCAACATCAACCGCAAGTGGTTTTGTTTAGGAGACCATCGCATCGATCAGTTTCTGTAGCCCCTCTGCTGTTTCTTTCATTTTTGGAAGACTCTTGCGAGCGCTATCGGCAGCCATCCCAGCTCCGATCTCCGCATCATGATGTTTTTCTTCGCCTATCCGCTCCTGCTTGGCAAATTCTGCGCTACTTTGTTGGCTGGCTGTTTGGCTCCTTTCCCAGTTCTCCATCAACCTTATTCCTTCATTTATTCGAGACATGAGCTTGTTTAAAGACTCGTTCAATGCGCTGCGTTGTTCTGCTGTAATATCAGCATTGGTCAGCGTATCAATAAAGGTTTGAATCTCGGGTGTGGCTTTTTCAACGGCGAACATCTCATCCATAAGCTCTTGACGCAGAGGAGGGCGACTACATGGTTTAGGCTTAGCAAGAAGCTGAATAGATGCGCAAAGTGTTTGAAATGCGGCTTGTTCCATATAGAGAATTCTTGTGGTAAGGCAGTGCGCAAAGTTCTTAGATTTTTAGTTTGCGCTTGCGAGACGGTGTCTGTGTTTTAGCTTTCTCTTCACTTTTATCTTCTGATTTAGCGTGAAGCAAGGCGCTAACAATGAGCTCTAGATCTCTATGCTCTTTTTCATTTAGCAACTCGTGGTTATGCCAGACGGAATACTTCTCACCGTTGTACGCAATAATTTCATGAGTGCCTGAGAAATTATTGTCAGGATTATAAGGCACTGGCCCATATACTAACGCTTCTGAACCTGATAGATCCGTAGCAATCTTGAAGGAAGGCTTCCATCCAAAATGCGCAGTTCGCTTGCATTCTTCGGGAGTAATGCTTAAAGCATGCTCCATTAAATCGCCGCGAGTTTCCTCAGAAATAGACTGAGCGTTTTCAAACCCTTCCATCATTACGCTGTGCGCATCTTCAAGTTCCTGCTCAAAATTAGATATTATGCTAAAAAGCTCTCTTTGAAGATTTTCATTTTTATCAAAGTGATTTTTATCTTTATTGTGTTGGATGTAATATGTTTTCATGGATCCATCTTTCTTCATTATGATGGCGGGAACTACATTTGCTTTATAGTCCTGGGGTTTGCTATTTGTATCGATGGAAGAGTGCTTTCTGGGATCGTATAGGAGAGGCTCGGCAATAAGCGTTCCATCAGTTAGCTTTGCAAAGGGACGCCAGTTCAAATGGGCAGTTGCCAAAAGATCTGCAAAAGTAATCCTTGATGCCACTTCCTTGGTCTTGGGTAATGACGCTAAGTCAGCGTCGGCAGATATCGCAAGTTTAATACTTTCGCTCTTCGATACATCAGCTAAGAAGTTGATGACAGCGCGTCTGATCAGTTTATTGATCGGGATTTCGCTGGTATCTGAAACAAGCTTTAGCTGAGAAAGCCACGGCTCCTCTAGGACTACAGGAACAGCAACGCCATTTGCCAAGTCCTCTACAATGGGCCGGAGATAGGCAGCAACCGTGTGGGCACGACTTTCCCGCGCCAGCTTATCGAGTTTCACGGAAATCTGTTCTGAAACCCTCACGGTAAACGATTTGTCTAGGTTTTCACGTGCCATGGGGAAAATGTATACGAAATTTTGTATCGGATCGCAACATTTTATTTGTATCGAATCGAAACATCCGATACGTTTAAGCCATCAACCGCTTACGCCTTATGGAAAACCCCAACAACGCAGCATCCGCGCCCGTTGCCACTGCCGGCGGAATGATCCAGCGGGATACCCCGGAAGGACATGCTACCCGGCTGTCTGAAGTGCTTGGCGCGAAATTCACCAAATACAAAGGCATGGCCAGCAACTTCGACGGGCTTATCGCGTCCCTGGCCCCTGGTATCGAGAACCGGCACCCGCAGAATAAGGCGGCGCAAACTGCTCTGCTCGCCATCCGCGTGAAGCAGGCGATCGGGCTGGCGGCTACCGATGCAGACAAGGCGCGGTATGACGAGGCTGTGAAGTCGTGAGATCCACGCCGGCCAGCATCCCGCCTCATCCCACTGCCACTTACTTACCCCGTAGACCGCCACCACCTCCGCCGTCCCAGGCTATCCCTCGTTGCACGTGCGATAAACGCTGCAAGAAGTGCGGGAAACTTAAATAACCCATGGTCATCAAGGTCAACAACTTCACGCTGGCTGATGGCGTCAACATGCAGTTGCTGACCGGCCCCAGCGGACTGCAGATCAACGGCGTGGATATGTCGCAGCAGGTGCCAACACTGCGCGCGAGCTCGATGCGCTTCCTTAACCGCGGCAACCGGCTCACCACCGTCAGTTTTACTGTGATGCGTAAGCATGCCGATCTCTTGGCGGCTGAGCGCTGGATGCTGGAACACGAGCGGGATTTGCCGCGCGACGGCGTGATCACCCTTACCGCCAAGCACCCGACCAACGGGTACGAGATCTCGCTATTTATGGCGGAAGCGATGGTGATGCCGCAGAGCACTTACCTGGGTATCTCCACGCGGCACAGCTACACGATCACCGGCGGCGAGCTGGTGAGCACTAAACCTTCCTGATGCCTACATTTAACCGCAAACGTATCCGGCTTCGCGTCGATGGCGATCAGGATGAGAAGTTTCAGGACGCCCTGACCAGCGCTACGCCCGTGCTGTGGCGAGGGAACGACGTGCAGATTGAGTTGGGCCTGTTCTTTGGCGGTTTGGTCGCAGACGATATCAGCAACCTTACCTCGGTGACGCTGGAAGCGAAGTTGAGCCAGGTAAGCGCAGAGCCTCCGGTCATTTCCAAGACGGTCAGCGTCTTTGACAACACACTGACGCTCGAAACGTGGACCGACAAAAGCAAGCAGCACGCTGTCATCCCGTTGACGGCCGCAGAAACGAATCTGAGCCTCAGCGGCGCAACGGAAAAGACATACTGGCTTACGGTCAGTGCAGTGACTTCCGCCGGGTACGCGATTACCCTGGGCGTCTCGTCGCTGCTGGTGCGTGAGGATAATGCTGGTACCGCCGGCACGCCGCCAACGAATGACCCAACGTATCTTACTGCCGCCGAAACTACGGCGCTGGTAGAAGACAAGATCAGTTCCGCAGAGCTGCTGGCCGCGTTGAGAGGCACAGCAACGGACTCTTGGGAATCTGGAGCAACCACCCTGGCCGCAGATGTGGATACCGTTACGGTGCCTTTTACGGTCGCCAAGACGAGCGCCGATTACGAGTTTCTTGCGCTGCACGTTCGCAACCTGTCCGGAGACGCCGTTAAAGCAGCCTATTTCGTCTCTCCCATCGACCAGACCGATGAGGAATTCACTGTGCAACTCTCAGGCAACACCCTTTCCGCGAATTATGTGCTCGTCTGGCACGTAGTCGCCCTTTCTTAAGTCATTTATGAGCGCAAAATCTAACAAGAACGCGAAAACACGTTTAATCGACTGGCTGGGAATCGCCCTGCTTGTGGCACTGGCGGCTGTCCTTGTCCAGGCGACGCCGGTGAAGGACATGTTCTGGCAAGGCCAGTGGCAGAACTCGGCGAATGCTGGCGGGCAGAGCATTACCAATTTGGGCAGTCTTACCGCGACGAACACGATTACGGGGCGGTATTTCGTTGGTGATGGCGCGAGTTTGACGAATCTGCCCGCACCTGCGAGCGCCGTGCAAACGAACCGCACCATCGCAACGACTTCGCCGCTGACTGGCGGCGGCGACCTTTCGACGAACCGCACCTTCGCCTTTGACGGCACAGCGGCGTTTAATCTGTCTGGCGCGACGAATCTCAACGCGTCGAATCTGGCGAGTGGCACGGTAGCGGTGGCGAGGCTGCCGGTTATCCCTGCGACTTCGCTGAGCGCTACGAACTCTCCCGCCCTGGGTGATGTTTACCGCTTTGACAGCAGCACCAATGGATATTGGTCGCCTCCTGCAGCCGGTGGATCTGGCACGGTCACGAGCGTTACTCTGACCCAGCCAAGCGCAGGCCTAACTATATCTGGCACTGGCGTCGCCATCACCAGCACCGGCTCTCCAACTTTTGCCCTTGCAAATGATCTCCTCGCGCTTGAGGGGTTGGCGAGCACCGGATACGCAAAACGCACCGGTACTGATACTTGGACTCAGGTTACTATTATTCCTATTGCGGAAGGTGGTACGGGCGTTTCCCTATCCTCGACAGGCGGTACCGGGCAGGTGCTGAAGCAGAGCAGCTCCGGCGCGACAATCACAGTTGGCACTATCTCATTTTCTGAGATTGCCAGCACTCCGACCACTCTCGCCGGCTACGGCATCTCTGACGCGGTGCCGTCTTCACGGACCATTACCGCCACTTCACCCCTCACTATAGGTGGAAGTAGCGCGGATCTCAGTGCGAATCGGACAATCGCTCTTGGTACTGTTCCCATCGCGAATGGAGGTACCAGCCAGACAACCGCGACAGCCGCTTTCGACGCACTCGCCCCATCATCCCCTGGTACAGGAAGTATCATCCTCTCTTCTTCGGGCAGTTGGGGGAAACTGACCATTGGCAGTAATGGGACGGTCCTGACCAGCAATGGCACAACCGCATCATGGGCAGCTTCAGCCAGTTTCACTCCAAGTACGGCAGAGGTCCGTCTATCCGCAAGCCCTTCCGTTGCGCTCAGTACAACTGATATTTCAGGCGCTACGGTCATTTATCTTTACCCGTGGCACGGTGGAGATATAGCGCTCTATGACGGTGTCAGCGCATGGACTAAGTACAATCTCTCTGGCGCTATTTCGCTGACGATAAGCAGCTACACGGCTGACAAGAACTACGATTTCTTCTGCTATAACAATAGCGGAACACCAGCGCTGGAGTCGGAGATTTGGACCAATGACACTACGCGTAACGTATCGCTGACAACAGTAAACGGAGTACTGGTTAAATCGGGCGCAACTACCCGGCGCTATGTGGGAACGATCCGCATTGTCTCGGGCGGTGGTGCTTGCGATGACACGTCAAGCTTTCGCGGTTGCTGGTCTATGTACAATCGTACTGAACGGTTCCTGATCGCTAAAGATACGACTGATAGCTGGGCTTACACTACTGCCGCGTGGCGTGAAACTCGCGGTCAGACTACTCTAGGAGTGACACGTGTTGGCTACGTCAATGGCTTAAGCGAGGATGCTATCGAAGCTGTGGCGACCAGTATTTGCAGTACATATCCCGCAGCCTCCGGTGTGGGTCTTGACGGGACGCTGACCACTAACGTTGCTCAGATCTTCGGCGGGCACAACATGTACAACACGGTTGCTATCTACCGTGGATATCCTGGCATCGGCTGGCACACAGTGCACTGGTTGGAGTATGGGATCGCGGCAGGAACGTTCTACGGCGATAACAATCTGCCCACCCGCCAGTCAGGCATGTACGTGAGGACGCGTCAATGATTACGACTAAAGAACGCCTGGAGTTGATGCTGGCTGATGCCGGTATTCCTGTAGATGCCATCCATTCTATTTCCGCACAATATCCTAACCCGGATGTTCTGCTCATCACGTATGCGGCTGGGGCTACAAGCGAACAGATTGCCCAGGGCGAGTTGATACTGAATGTAGAGATGCCGGCGGCGATCGCGGCTGAGGCGGCTGCGGCACAGCAAGAACAGCAGGCCCGTGAAGCGGTTGCGTTTCAGGGTATCCAGGTGCCTGGGGTGCCCGCGCCTTTGTTTGCCACGCCAATCGACTGGCAATATTACACCAATCTTCTTGGTGTCTGCATGTCGCGCAAGGCGACCGCTGATCGGAAGAGGTCCGCAACTCTGCTTATAGAGTTGCAGGCCATGACCAACCCAACTGCGGCAGAGGTTTTAGCCAAACTCATCGAACTGGTTGGCTTCCTGGCCAATGGCGATGCTGGCGAGTATGAGCGGCCCTGCAAAATCGCAACAAAAGAGGGCTCGTTTACATATATGACGACTCTCGATGCGATTGATGGCGCTCTGGTCTATTCCGATGAATCGCAGACGCTGTGGGAAGCCCTGCTCCCTTAATCTAGAACTTCGACGCTATTATGCCCCCAAACCCAATTCCCGTGATCAACCTCAGCTTGTGCCAGAGCGCACAGCGGTAGGAGACGCGCTGATCGGCCTCACCGAAAGCCAGCGACTGGCTAATTCTAATTCGCTTTCAAGATGAGCCTCGTTATTCGACGTGAGAATCCACTTTTTAGGAATCAAGTTGAAAGCGAACTGGAATAAGGTGGCTGAAAAGCGTGTCGTAGATCTGGTCAGAACCAACCCGCAAGGCGCCGTCGAGCAATATCCCGCTGTCCTCATCATCACCGAGTTCGTGAGCGCCCGTCTGGATACGCAGGATACCGCGCTGGGCCGCATTGAAGAGCAGACGAAGAAGACGAATGGCCGGGTTAATGCGCTGGAAGGCTGGCGCGATTACTGGTTGGCGTTCTTCGCCGGCGTGATCGCGGTGTTGACCATCGTCGGCATCCTGGTTGTGGACCGGGTAACCGACATTGTTAAGGAGCAGGTCCGGATCATCATCCGCGAGGAAATCAACCGGCCCTCCCATATCGACAAACTCAAAAGCCGGTTACGGCCGCCGGCAGACGAACCTCAACTTGCGAGGCAGCCGTGAGACCTTCTCGCCTCATCGCTCTGATAGTCCTGCCGTTCTGCATCCTCTGGGAACTGCTCGAAAGCATCGTTGAGCACTGCCAAATACTAGCGGAGGAATGGAACGACCTGCCCTGGATTTAACCCATGAATCAATGCGTCCTTATTTCCCGCAACTCACGCCACTTCTCCGAAAAGGAAGCCCGCAAACGCTGGCTGGCGCAACAGGCTCGCAAGTTGAGCGCCAAGAAAAAATGAACCGCCCCGGCCTAATCCGCCGTCTTTACCCGCACCAACCCGATACCAATATGCCCATCGAACCTATTCGCAAAGCTGAAGCCGTTGTCTCGCCCGTTGTCGAGACGGCTAATCCTACACCTACTCCCGGCATTGGTGGCACGGTCTACCACGACATGACGCCGCAGAGCCGGTGGATCATCATCCTCACGCGCGTGCTGTATGTGCTCGGTTTTGCCTCCACGAACGCCGCGGCAATCATTGGGTATCTGCCTGCCAACTGGCTGCCCTACGTCAATCTGACCGTTGGCCTCATCCCCGGAGTGGAATGGCTGGTCCGCAAGTTCTGCGACTGGCTGGATAACGGCGCGTTTGATGAGAGTTATACTGGGCGCTAACTCCAAAAATTCGCGCCTGTAGCTCAATGGATTAGAGCCGCGTGCTTCTACCGCGCTGGTTGCAGGTTCGAATCCTGCCAGGTGCGCCTAAAATAAACCACGTTATGAGTCCAATACTCGAACCAAGTCCGCTATTCAACCGCACGTTGGGCCGGGTGTTTTGGGCTATGTGCGCCGCGCCGGCCATCCTGTTTATTGCCTGCGCCACTATTCCCGGAGCTCCAACGCTGCCAAACTTGCCCGCCACGGCTGCCGCACCCATTACCGGCCCGTCATCAGGGTTGACTCTCACAGGAGCATATCAAGGCTTTACCGTTAGTGTCGGCTACCAGTTTTAACCTCTTACGTCCATGACTGATCTTGCATCGCCCCGCTTCCGAAGCTGAGCGGGCCCGTGTGCGCTACGATTTCCTTACTCAACTCCGCCTGGCCCGAGAACTCTACGAGTACAAGACCGCAGGCTACCGCAGCAACCTGTGGCGTGGCCTGACGAACCGATGGAATAACGCCTTGAAGTACGCTCGCTCTCTGTAATATGCCGAAGTTATCCACAAAGCCCAAACGCAAGCCCCAGCACCGGCAGAGCAAGCCGCGTTCGGACTCGCGCCTGCTGAACCTGCCGGCTGATCAGGAATCACTTTTGATTGATCAGTTGATCGCTGGTATGGGCTATATCGATGCTCAGGCGATGATGCGAGCGCGCTTCCAGATTGAGGTCAGCATTCCCGCCTACGCGACGTTCTGGAAGCGCAAGTGCATCCCCGTTATTGACGCTCGAGCGGTTTCGGCGAGCCAGACCTCACAGGCGCACAATGCTGCACTGGAGGCGAACCGCGCCGATTGGGATACGATTCTGATGGCGAAGGTAAAGGAGCGCGCATTCCGCATGGCGATGGATCCAGGAGCCGACCCGGAAGCACTGGATTATGTTGTCGGGCTGGTGTTGAAGGCGCGCGACCAGGAACTGAAGCAGGAGCAGTTGAAACTCACGCGGGATAAGTTCGAGTTCGACGCCGCGGCAGCTGCTCTCAAGGAAGTGGAAAAGCTCAAGTTCATCAGCCAGAATCAGTCTCTGAACGAGCGACAGAAGATGGATGCGGTTCGGCTGGTCCTATTTGGCGATCCCGGCGAGTTCGAAGCGATTTACCAGCCCACACAACCGCCAAAGAATGAGTGTCATTACGGTCTGAATGGTGGGGGTGTCGCTCATAAGAGTGGGGGGTAAATGGCTTGCTTTTTAGTTTAAGTTATTGTGGTTGCAATGAAAATGGGTGGTGGGGAGATCCTGTGAATGATCAATGGCGCTAACAAGACAGCGTTAATTAAGTTTCGTGCGTACCAGAGGGGCGTTTTCTGGAACCGCACGAGCCGCGTTGTCGTGCTTCACTGGAGCCGGCAGATCGGGAAGTCTTTCACATTGGCAGCCTGGGCGGTTGATCGCCTGCTTACCCGGCCCGGTCGGCTCGTTACTGTGCTTAGCAACAGCCGCGATAACGGCATGGAGTTCATTCGCAAGGCCGCCGAAGTGTGCGAACAGATGGGCGAAGTGATGCGCAAGCAGGGCGCGGTCACGTCCAAGATCATGGATTTCACGTCGGAGGAAATCGCCAGGCGCACTGAAGAAGCGAATCGACTCGGGGACACAGACTTTATTGGCCGGCCTGATCTCGAATATGAGTGCATGCGCATGGAAATACGCATCACGGTGGGCGGGAAAGAGGGCCGTATCAAGGTGCTCGCGGCCAATCCCCGCACCGCTCGAGGTTTTTCGGGCGACTTGATCCTGGACGAGTTCGCGTTCCATCAAGATAGCTGGGCGATATGGGAAGCCGCCGAGCCCATTCTCAGCTCCAACCAGGATTTCTTGTGCCGCATCGCCAGCACCGGCAACGGCAAGCACAACGCCTTTTTCAAGTTTTGCACCAACGGTGAGTTTGAAGTATCGCGCGTAACCCGCACTGATGCATACAAGTTGGGCTGCAAGATTTACGACTTCAAGACCGGCAAGGAGATCACGCCGGAGGAAGCGCGCGCCCGGTCGGCGGACAAGGCGGCGTATGACCAGAACTACGAATGCGCCTTCCGCAATGAGGCGAGCGCACTGCTTACACTGGAGCTCATCACCCGGGCGGAGCGCGATGGCGAGG
>JBGGNE010000082.1:0-18794 GCA_041287705.1 Methylacidiphilales bacterium
TCTGAGAGGGTGCGATGCGAACTTCGCCCGTTTTCACGTCAATCGTCCACGGGGTTGGCGGAGGCAGTCGGAGCAGGCCTCCGCCAATCTCAAGCGGCATCCAGAGGTAGCGACCGTCCAAGTGATTCTTGGGGTTCCAGATATCGCCCATATAGATGACCGAGGTCTTCTTCGATCCGGTGACTTTCAGCAGATAGGTCGATTGCGACCCGTAGGTCTTCATCTCCGGCGGCGCAATGTCTTTAAACTCCGACCAGGGGCCTTCAAGTCGCTCGGCGGTGGCATAGAGATTCGGATTTGGAAACCAGCCGGTCATGTGCGAGGCGATCAGGTAATAGAGGCCCTCGTGTCGAACCAGAGAGCCGCCTTCCAGCGGCGACTTGATGAAGCAGACCGACTTTTCCACATCGAGGTAATCCTCGGAGAGCTTTGCGATGAAAAAGCCTTTCGTCGGACGACATTCAAAGATTAGATAGGCAGAGCCGTCGTCGTCGATGAACTGGCCAATGTCTCGGCTTTCTTTTCCTAGCGGCCGGAAGCTGCGCACGAATGTGTAGTCCCCGTCGACCTTGTCTGCCACATAGACGCCGACCTGGGCGAAACCGTAGCGAGTGTCGTCCAGATGGACATACATCACGAATTTGCCGGTCTTTTCATTGTGGAACACCTTGGGTCGCTCGAGGACGTAGGGTGCCTTGAGCTCGGGCACAGGTGATGGTCCGCCGGCGACTTTGTTGCGAAACTCCCATTGGATCAGATCCCTCGAAGCGTAGCAGGAGACGTAGCGCTCTTGCGGTTTAGTGTCCGGCGACGTCTGGTGCTCCCTGTCTTCACCAAACCAGTACCACGTATCGCCCACCTTGGTGATGCCGCCACCGTGCGCCTGGATGTGTTTGCCACGGTTGTCCGGCCAGACTTCGCCCGGATGGACCACCGAGGACGGCTGGGGGGGCGCGCCGGGGGCACCATTTGGGCCGGCCGGCTTGTTTTTCAACCAGGCGAGCGGTGTCGGGCGCGAGGGCCACTTGGCGCGGAGGGCGGCGAGTTCGCTACGGGTGATGTTGAGGACGCCGCCGTGGCGCTTTTCGCCTTCGCCAAACGAATAGGCATTGCCGCGGCGCAGCTTGAAGTCGCGCGGGGCGGAGAAATCCGTGATAATGACCGGGAAATATCCCCCCCGGCCGGGTTGGTCGACGAGGAGGGCCCACTTCTGCTCCTGGTTGAACTGGAAAAGAGCCGGACCCTCGACTTGGCGGCCGGTGTACCCGAGGTGGGCAATGTCGCCGATGCGCTCCCAAGGTCCGGTGAGGGAATCGGCGCCTTCGAGCGTGATCTGGGTATCGCGCGAGAAGCGATAATAGCGGTGCTTCTGTCCCTTCACCTCGATGATCTGCGTATCGATGATGTCGCCTGCATTCACGCCGGAGCCATTGCGCTCAATGTAGAGCTCGGGCGGAGTGAAGGTGCGAAAGTCCTTGGTACGGGCGTAATAGATGCGGCCTTCGCGTACGCCGTTGCGCGGAGACAACGTGGTCCAGTAAACGAAGTAGTCGCCCGTGCTCTCGTCGTAGATCGCCTCGGGGGCCCAGGCGCAGCCGGCTTCAGGGATCGCGCTCGCGACATCAACCATCCGGGGCTCCGACCAGTTCACGAGATCGGTCGATTCCCAGATGACCAGAGAGGTGCTGCCTTGGGCACGGGCGGCACCCCAGCCCTTGCGGTTGGCGATGCGGAGGTCGGTAGCGAGCAGGTAAAACTTTTTTCCGTCGGGCGAACGGACGATCGCGGGATCGCGCACGCCCTTGTCGCCAAGCGTGGAGACGAGGACCGGCTCGGAATTGTTGAGGTCGGTCCAGTCGAGGCCGTCCTCGCTCACGGAAAAGTAGATCTGCTCGCCCCGAGGGGACTCGCCGGTGAAATGGACCAACAGATACGCGTTCGTCGGCTCGGACGCAGGCGCGGTCGGGGCAGCGTCACTTTCGGCGGAGCCGAAAGCGAAAAAGAGGGCGGCGAAACTCGCGCAGGCAGAGAGCAGTCGGATGGCGGAGGAAACGTAGGACATCTTAATAAGGGTTTAGTGAACGATAAAGTGATCGGGATAGTCGGTGGGCAGGAAGACGTCCTGAGTAAGGTGGTATTGTCGATTGCGGGCTTGGCAGGCTTCAGAGAGTTGTCTGGGAAGGGATGCGAATAACGGTCATGATCCAGGACTGTGGTTGGAGGACGCATTCATTGGTCTCCATCGGGTGACCGCCGAGGGGCCGATCACAATGCCGCTTTAAAACTCCAAACCGAGCGGGGAGTCCTGCACAAAGGGCTTTCCGTCGGTTTCAATCCTGTAATGCAAGCCGCCCTCATCGTTCACAATCACGGAGATCGTGGTATCGGGCGAACTGACGCGCTGCTCGGCTCCATGGCCGGAATAGATGCCGGTGCAGGATGCCAGCACAAGAAAGTGAAGGGCTCGAGGAAATCGGAAAAGGAAACGTTTAGCCATACTCTTAAATGTCTATCATAGAAACATCACTTTTTATGCATAGTCCAAAAGTAGTTACACTGGAAACTTGAGAGGTAATCCGGAGAGCCGGACCATATCTTCATTTTCTCAATTAGATGGAGAACCTTGAGCGAATCGAGCGCAATTCGTTGAAGCATGTACAGAAAGTATAGGACAATGGCGAAATGGTACGTCTGCGTCGCGCTTTTGGTAACGACGAGCTTAAGCGTCGTCTGAGTGTGGCAGGTCCGCGCAAGGTTTTTCACCATGCCGGATGTTGCATCACCACGCTCAGCCTTGAGCACGATGCTGCCGCCACTCTTGTCCACCGCGTACTCATTACCCCCCGCGGCGCGCAGCTCAACTGCCGTCGCTCGAATCGATCCGCTATTCACCACGGAGACCAAACCCGATGGCGTTCGTGCCCGTGCGCGTATCTACTGGCACAACAAATGGAATTCGATGTGTGTAGATGTTCCCAGCGAAGCTCGGCTCAATCGCAGCAAGTGGGTTTGCTCAGGTTTGCTCCCAAATAGTCTTGTCCCGGGCGATCCCTGGCTTCATTGTGGAGTGGCAGAAAGAAATGATCGCTCCACTTGATCTGCTCGACAGGATTCTGAACACGCCGCCACGTATTATCTTCACGTGCCGGGATACCTATACGGGGCATAGTGTAAAGGCGGAACGGATTGTTTCGCACCGCTACATCCGCATTGTGAGGGGGCGGCTGACCTATCGGGTGGATTCGGAAGAGGCCAGTCTGGGCGAGGGGACGATTCTGTTTGTTTCCAAAGGATCCATGCGGGAATGGAAGGTGCCCAAGGGCGAATTCTGCGAGAATCTGTGGTGCGAATTTGATACGCCCGGTTTAAAGCCAGACCCACATGCGCTCTATTATGCCGATGACTCCCGCAAGGCCCTGGAAAAAGCGGCGCTGACCCGGCTGTTGAAACTCTGGAAGTTCCCTAAACATCTGAGATCCCGGGAGCATGGAGATCCCGCGATGCCGCGTGAAACTGCTCTGTTAATGGAAGGCGAACTGAAAGCCAGCATGGCGCGCTTCTGGACCAGTGCGAAGGCCTGGGCATCCGTGGCAGTGCCGGCCTCAGATCAGGATGCAGAAAGCCGGGCGCATACCTCCGTTCACGCGGCATTGGCCTGGATGGAGGAGAACTACCGCAAACCCGACGCTCAGCAGCAACTGTTCAAGGAAGTCATTGGGCTTAGCCCTAACCATTTCCGGTTGCTCTTTACACGCCAGGTAGGGGCAAGTGTTACGCAGCATCTTCATCGCCTGCGTATGCGGGAGGCGATGAACCTGCTGCGATATACTTCACTCAGCATCAAGGAAATAGCGGCTAATATCGGCTTCAATGATCCGCTCTATTTCTCCAGGCGCTTTCATGAGCACTGGGATATTGCTCCCACGGGTTTGAGGAAGTAGCTCGGTACCAGTTATGTGCCGGAAAGTGCCACCACAGTCGCACGCTTTTCTGTGGGAAATAGAGAGCCGAACTCCGCCATCGTCTGGCGCAACAGAGCCGTATCGATTTCCGCCGTTGTGCACTGATTCTTCAGAGCCAGAGAGGCTGCCGTGCCTGCCGCTTCCCCGGTCTGATTCATGTTAACCATGACGCGAAGACCGCCAAATGCCTCTCGGTCCGCATCCAGAAGTCGGCCTGCCACCAGCAGATTATCAGCTTCCTTTGGAATGAGGCAGCGGTAGGGGATCTGATAGTAAGGGGTACAAGGCTGGCTTTCATCACGCCAGCGTTTCCAGGATATTGTGCCGTCTTTGGCGACAAGTTCTTCGCGTCCGTCCAGGTGCCGCAGCAGAGTGCCCTGCGGGGAGTGAACGTCTACCGGATAAGTGCCGAACGCAATCGCATCGCTAAATCGTTTGCCGGAGAGCAGTTCTTCCACGCGAACCTGATGCAGGCAGCGGGCATGCCACGTCTCACGCACACCCATAGCCTGGGCAAGACCCACGCAGGCTGCCTGACTATCGAGTTCCTGCCGGGCCATCTGCAGCAACACTCGGTGACAGCGGCGGCTCTCCAGCAACGCCCTGGTGAGCTGGTCTGCATCGGAGGCGTCCACACCGTTCAGTCGAGGCGCGTACACGTTGTTGAGATCGCCGGGGAAGCCGCAGGAGTTGACCCACGGGCGGGAGTTTTCAGTGGGATACGGATATCTGTGGACGTGAGGAAGCAATTGCGTCCAGAGCTCCTTATCTTTTTGAACCGCCGCAAGTCCGGCAATAAGCGCCTGGTAGGTTACGGGCTGGAGCATGTCGTTTTGCCATGCCTGAAATCCGGCTCGCCGAAGCAGATCTCCGTCTCCGGAAGCATCAATGAAAATGCGCGCCCGGATGGCACGCCGACCGGATTTGTCCTCCAGAATCGCAGCGTCCAGTCGATTGCCCTGGCGAATGGCGCCGACGCAGGCAGCGCGAAGAAAAGGTCGGATAGAGTGCTCACTGACGAGAGCATCCAGTTCGAGAGCAAGCTCCGCGCTGTTAAACACGAAGTAAGGACCGCGATCTCGGCGGCGCCTGTCCTGTACGGCGTTGCGGGTTCGCAGGCGATTGAGGACTTCCAGAGTCAGGCCGCCGATGATCTGTGTCTCTTCATGAGCATCCAGCAGCGAGTGCCAATCATTGACCTGGGCGGCAGTCGCCATCCCTCCGAAAATGCTGTTCTGCTCCACCAGGGCGACTGAAAGACCCATGCGAGCCGCCCGCACCGCGGCGAATACGCCCGTGCAGGATCCGCCAATTACGCATAAATCACACTCAAAAGCAACTGGTACTGTACGTGCAGGCTCCTGCACGGGTAAATAGGTTGAAGGCATAACTCATTGTCGCCGAACGCCCGGCGGCGACAATGATTCAGTCATAGAGGAAATCAACGAATTCATGGACGATGGCTCTACCGAGTTTCAGCCTTCGCCGAGTCTGTGGCGATATCTCCGTAAAAGAAGCCGTTGCCACCGGAGCCAATGTATACACGTCCATAGAGGCGCCGATCCGCCGCCATGCAGAGCGGTTCGCGACCGATGACCGGAATGCCCAGATTCTCCCAGGTGGCGCCGTTGTCGTTGGAGCGAAACAGCGTGTGCTCCACGCCATTCACTTTGCCGAAGACGTAAACCGCAGGCGTGTTGGGATGCTCGCGAGACGCTTTGCCGATTGCCAGGAACTGCGCGCTCTGCACATTGGCGATCTGCTGGAATGTCGCGCCGGAGTCCGTAGAGTGGAACAGACCCTGGGAGATCATTCCAACCCACACATCACCTTCCTTGCCGGGCGTCGTCTCAACAGTTAAGGCGTTGGAGATGTAGGAGTTCGGTAATGACGCGGCAGTAGCGGTGAAGGTCAGGCCGGCGTCCGTGCTCACATAAATGCGGCCGTCCTTGTAGACATAGAATTTGTCGCCGTTAACTCTGTCCGCCGCCAGAGGATTGCGGGGGCCGGACGAGAAGACGTTATCACCACCAATGATGCCCTTGGGAAGCGAAGCAATAGTGGTCCACGAGGCTCCCTTGTCAGCAGAGCGCTGCGGCGCGCCGGATTGCGGCACCCACACCAGCACGTCTTTCGTCGCGGAGATGGCAACTCTGCCTCCGGCGACACCGGCTGGAATATGAAACTGGGTGTAAGTATCACCGCCATCGATACTGTAGCCGGCATATCCCGAGCCATCCCAGGCTACGCGACCCACACGAGCGATAAAAAGAGGGTTGCTCTCTTGTACAGCTGCTCCGGTCATGTTGCCCCAGCCGCCGGACTTGCCCGGATCCGGCTTCCAGGGAAAGAACTTCTGCATGCCCACGCGGGGAGGTTCCGTAACGGTTTTATGATCCCAGCCTCCCGCATCCGCCAGGCAGGTAATGAGCACATTGGGACCTGACGCCGGACTGACCAGAGGGCCGAGAGGCACGGTTTCTTCGTCACCGACAGCGCGCGGCTTCCAGATCACGGTATCCGCCCAGGCATTCGTGGTCTGGCTTGCAAAGAAGAAGTCGGTCATCCAGACAATGTTGGAATCGAACGGATCCCATATCATTTCGTTGATATTCTGACCCAGACCCGTCGCGTACCAGGGAACTTCGGTAAGGTCTGCCACCTCCGGCTTATGGGTCTCTATGTGTGTCCAAGTGGCACCCCCGTCCGCACTGCGGTAGGCGTCAAACCTGTACGGGTTGAACGAGTTGCTGCTGCAAACGATCTTGTTTGGGTCCGTGGGATTTACAGCTACCGTCGAGTATTTGCCGGGAGTGGGAGGAGTGATACTCGTCCAGGCTTTGCCATCCCACCTGGATACGCCGGAGCCCGAGGCAATGAACAGCGTGCCGTTGGAGTGGCAGGACGCGCGATGCGGATTTGCCGGGCTTCCTGTCATAAGGGCAAAAGTCTTGCCAGCGTCGCCGCTAAAATACACGCCGTCTTTGCAGCCAATGTAGATGTTCCTGGTTGCGCCATCCGACAGGCCGCCACTGACGTCAAACTGAACGAAATTACCGTAAAGTTCATTGATCCGAGCCCACGATCCAGTTTCGCCCGCGCGCGTCGTCTTAAAGGTACCGTTTTTGACCCCGGGCGCCTTGCCGGCGCGTGTGGTGACATACACGATGTCCGCATTCTGCGGATCAACCGCCAGACGCTGGCCGGTTCCCTGATCGGAGTTCGGCTGAACTTCAATGGGGATCTCGCAATCCACCCATGTATTGCCCCGGTCCGTCGATTTGATGATGGAGCCGTCCCGCTTGCCGGCATTTCCAATCGTTGCGTAGAGGATGTTGCCCGCCGCATCATTCGGCGCGAATGCAATATCCCCAGAGGCGTTCCGGCCCCATTCGGTAGCCGGGCGATTATAAAACAGCCCTTCCCAGCACTGCTTTTCGTGATTCCACCGATACGGTGTACCGACATCCGTTGTGATAAAGTAAAGATTGCGGACGAGCGGATGCGCCTGAATACTGGTGACATTACCACCGCCGCCAATGCGAACGGACTTCCAGGTATAGGTATCGGCAAATGCTTTTGGGCAGTCGCCGGCCAGAAGGATTCCGGCGAAGGCTAGCATGCCCAGTGCGGCGGGCAGTATCAGATTCTTCCTCATGATGATCCAGAGCTGTGGGGGAAATCGGTTGCGGACGCGATCCGTAAAGATCTATGCGCTAACGCTAAGCGGTATTGGTCGTAAACGCATACTTCAACGGTTACAGCCCGGGGATATTCTCATGAGTTTGTTTAAATGGTTGGAGATGACACAGACTGCCGGACAGAGGAATCAGCCGCGATTCGCCCGGAATCCGAGTAGATATTGAACCGGTTCTCACGCACAAAGCCCAGAAGTGTAGTGCCGCATTCGCGGGCAAGTTCCACTGCCAGGCTTGAGGGAGCGCCTACCGCCGCAATGACAGGAATTCCTGCCGCCGCAGCCTTTTGCACCAACTCAAAACTTACGCGGCCGCTGAGAAGGAGGACGCAGTCCCAGAGTGGAAGTCGATTGGCGAGGAGTTCAGATCCGATGACCTTATCCAGCGCGTTATGGCGGCCCACATCCTCGTGCTGAAACCGCAGGTTACCGTTCAGATCGAACAGACCGGAAGCGTGCGTGCCACCCGTGCGCGAGAAGGCCGTCTGTGAATGGCGGAGGGCTTCCGGAAGCCGATGTATATAGTCGGCGGTAAAAGTCGGAACGCCTGGCTGGGTGTGAAATCGGCGACTGAGACCGATTGCGGCGATACTTTGCTTTCCACATGCGCCGCAACTGGAGGAAATAAATGAGTGCCGGCTTTGGCCTTCCCGTGCTGCCTGCTGGAAATTTCGATCCTGTACCCGCGCGTTCAGCCGGACGTGTACAGCGTTACGTCCTTCCTGCTCAATTCCTTCAATATCACCCACATTCCGGATTATCCCTTCCGTGAACAGAAAGCCTGCCGCGAGCAGGTCGTCAGCGCCTGGGGAGCGCATCGTCACGGTGACATGTGGCTCTGCATTGCCTGTTCCATAGCGGATCTCCAAAGGCTCCTCCACCGGCAGGTCATCGATATCTTGGTGAATGCGTCCTGTGGGTGTGATGCGATCGATCAGGAAGCGGCGAACGGGTGCGGCCTCGCAGCGAATCATTCCGCCTCCACAGGCACTGGGGATCGCGTAGCTGTCTTCAGGACCACGGGCTTTTCCGCATTTCCTGTAGCGGATACAATCTCCACCACCAGATGCTTCATCATGGGCTGCTCGCTCTGCTCGCTGTAGTCGCCAATGGGACACAGCACGTTCAGCTCCGGCATGTAGCCCATGGCGCAGCCCGCGGGGACGTCGTAAGGCACGGAGCGATATCCACGGACATGCCGCATGGAACCATCCTTCGCAAAGCTGGTGATATCCACGAGATCGTATTTCTTCAGGCCCCGGGCCGCCATGTCCCCCTCGTTCATAAAGATAACGGTGCGCAGATTCTTTACGCCACGATACCGGTCGTCATCCGAGTAAATGGTGGTGTTCCACTGATCGTGCGAGCGCACAGTGCCGAGCAGCAGGCGACCGTTTGCCAGGGCTGTATTGGCCAGTGGTGCGGCGGAAAACCGGGCCCGCTGCGTCTCGGTGCGAAACACCAGCTCTCGCGCCGGCTGATAGATGCGGAAGCCGTACTTCTGACGTACGCGCTGGTTAAAGTCCTCAAAGCCTTCCATCGCGCGGGACATAAGGTCTCGAATGAGGTTGTAATCCTCCGCATACGCCTCCCATGGCGTGCGTGAGGCCGGCAGAGCGGCACGTGCCAGACCGGCGATGATGGCGGGCTCCGATCGCAGTTCCGGCGAAGCAGGCTCCTTCATACCGTAGGTGAGGTGCACCATGCTCATGGAATCCTCCACGGTAAGACCCTGATAGTGGCCCTCCCGACCGTCCTTCTCTGTGCGGCCCAGGCAGGGGAGAATAAGCGCGTCGCGACCGTGCACCAGATGGCTGCGGTTGAGCTTGGTGCTTACTTGAATGGTGAGCTCGCACTTGCCCATCGCCTCGGCCGTGTAGTCCGTATCCGGCACCGCCCGCACAAAGTTGCCGCCCATACCCACAAATACCCTCACGTCGCCGCGCATCATGGCGGGGATGGCCGTCACTGTCGTCAGGCCGTGCTCGCGCGGCGATGTAATGCCACAGGCGGCGTCCATGCGCGCCAGCCACGCCTCAGCGGGGCGATGATTGATGCCGCAGGTGCGATTTCCCTGCACGTTGGAGTGTCCGCGAATCGGACACGGCCCCGCTCCTTTGCGCCCTATATTGCCGCGCAGCAAGAGCACGTTCATGATTTCGCGCACGGTATCCACTGCGTACTGCTGCTGGGAGATGCCGAGGCACCACCCAAAAATGGCTTTGGTTGATTTGCGATAGATTCCGCCGAGCTTCTGTATCAACGCTTTCTCCAGCCCGGACTGCACTTCGATATCCTCCCACGAAGTCGCCTCCACCGCGCGCCGGTAATCCTCCAGGCCAGAGGTGTATTTCTCCAGAAACGCCCGGTCTATCGCCTCGCGATCCTGATCGCAGATCTCAAACAGATACTTCGCTACGCCCCGCATCAGCGCCATATCGCCGGAAATCCGCGGCTGAATATTGAGTGTGCTTACCGGCGTGGATTGAAACATGGCCATCGCCAGCAGATCGTGCGGCACAATGGTACGTGTGGCGGCCGCCTCGACTAAAGGGTTGACGTGGACAATCTGCGCCCCGCGCCTGTACGCCGCCGCCAGGGAGGTAAGCATTCGCGGCGCGTTGGAAGCCGCGTTCACTCCCATCAGCACCAGGCAATCCGTATTTTCCCAGTCGTCCAGATCCACCGTTCCCTTGCCCGTGCCGATCGATGCCGTGAGAGCGCGTCCGCTCGCCTCGTGGCACATGTTGGAGCAATCCGGCAGATTGTTCGTGCCTGACTCCCGCGCCATAAGCTGAAAGAGAAAGCTCGCTTCATTGCTCAGCCGGCCGGAGGTGTAGAAGACGGCCTGATTGGGATTCTCCAGCGAGCGCAGCGCTTTGCCGGCAAAAGCATTCGCATCATCCCATGAAATGGGCACGTACTTATCCGTGGCTGCATTGTAGCGCATGGGCTCGGTAAGGCGACCGGCATTTTCCAGAGCGAAGTCGGTCCAGCCCATCAGCTCTGTCACGGTATGTTGCGCAAAGAAATCGTGGTCCGCGCGGCGTGGATCGGACTCCCACAGTGTATGCTTGATACCGTTCTCGCAGATATCCATCTTCAGGCCCTTGCGATCATCCGGCCACGCACAGCCGGGGCAGTCATAGCCGCCATCCTGATGGTTCATGTTAAAAACGGCACGCGTTCCATCGACCATCTGCGCGTGCCGCAACATCACCTGCGCTACGCTCACCGAAGCGCCCCACCCCGCCGCCGGATGCTTGTAGTTGCTCTGCGAGAATTCCCCGCCGTTATTCGGCCCGTAGCCTTGCGCCGGCTTCGGATCTGAATCCGGCCTTGCGTTATTCGGGTTACCATTAGCGGGAATGGAGGGTGCCGGCATAAGTGCTCTCGATAAAAGGAGGGTTGGCTGCAATCACCGGGGTAAACGGCTTCCGGGATAATGCTGAGGGCCGATTCTGCTCAACCCTCTAAAGATCGCACAAATGCCAATCACGTGCACCGATAAAAGGCACGGTCTACGGTTAGGAGTCTCCGCAAAATAAATGACATAACTTGTGGTTGCTGATTTTGAGATGAGGGCAAGGCGAGATGGAGGGAGTGCATTAAGATAATGCATGACCGAAATCTCAACGCCGCCATCGCTCAAAAGCAGCACCTCAAGTTGTGTCAGTTATTTTGCGGAGACTCCTTAGCTTCGTTTAGGAGACAGAAACCGATCGATCAGGGTCTTAAGAACTCCCAGCATTCGTGGGACATCAGCGGTGGGATCCCGTAGAGGCATAAGGCGGACGCCGTCCATGATGCTTATAACGACAAGGGCAGCTTCTTCCGGATGAAGAGACGGATCCGTATGTCCCCGAAGCTGGCTTTGTCTCAGGAAATCCGCCAGCACTTTCTGGATGGAGCGTGTATGCCTGCGTATCAGTTCTGCCATGGGCGGATTGCGGGCGGCCTCAGCCAGTATCTCCAGGAATAACTGATAAGGCATGCGATCTGGCCCGGGGGAGCGGCGCAGTTTATCTTCTGCCAGGCGCTCCATAAGGCCGGAAAGGGTGATATCCGGATCTGCTTCCATGATCTGCCGGATGCGCGAGGTGGCGTATTCGATGCCCATTTCAGCCATGGCAGCCACAATGGCCTCCTTATTATCAAAGTAGTGATAGAGATGGCCGGGGCTGATGTCTGCCCTGGCGCATATGTCGGAAATGCTGGCACCTCGAAACCCGTCGCTCAAAAAGCACTGACCTGCCGCTTGCAGGATCTGGCGGCGCTTCTCTTCGTGCTTTACGGGATCAATCTTTCGCATGAGGTTACTTTTACTCGAAAAGAGGGAATAATCCAGAGTTGACGGCTGCGCGGATACAATTATAGTTAGAGCGTTCCCTCTATTAAATATGGAGACGACCTATGATCAACGTTCCTGCCACTGAATCCAAACCCTCGCCGAAGTCTGCTCCGGCAGAAACGAAGACTCATGCAGAGCAGACTTCTGATCATGCCAACACTGGCAAGAGGCAGGATGACGCTCCGAAGCCCCGCAAAGAAAGGGATAAGGAGAGTGCCGCAGAACAGCACGGCGGAGGCGGCAGGCGCTGGCTCGTGATTCTGCTGGTCACAGGCGCAGCGGCCGGCGCTGCCATCTGGTTTCTGACTCACCGCCCATCGCGTGTGGAATGGCAGGGCTACGCCGAAGCCGACTTTATCAAAGTAGGGCCGACGCAGCAGGGACTGCTGACGGAGGTAAAGGTAAATCGTGGCGATCTGGTCAACGCCGGCGATCTGCTTTTTACACAGGATGATGTGGCCGACAAAGCCGCGCTGGCAACGGCCCGGCATCAGCTTGATCAGGCGCTGGAGCGGCTCGCTAATCTCCAGGCACCCGGGCGTCCCTCTGAAGTCCAGCGAGCCGAAGCGGAACTGGCCGATTCCGTAGCCACGCGCGAACGCCTGAAAGGTGATTTGGATCGCGCCCAGACTCTCGTCAAATCCGGGGCGGAGACGGTGCAGAATCGTGATCAGATCAACGGCAATTACTTGTCCGCAGCCGCCCGTGTACGCGCTCTCGAAGCTGCCCTTGCGCGCATGCGGGACACTACCGGGCGGGAATCCGAGATCAAAGCCCAGCAGGCCGCTGTCGAAGCTGCCAGATCGGACCTGGCGCGAGCCAAATGGCGTCTGGATCAGGATCGTGTGGTCGCTCCTAAAACCGGAGTCATTGCGGACGTAATGGCGCGACCAGGAGAAACGGTAATGGCTGGAGCGCCGGTTGTATCCCTGTTGCCGCTGGAAAACATCTTTGTCCGTTTCTTTGTGCCGGAGGCCATGCTGATCCATCTTCACCGGGGAGACGAAGTTCAGCTGCTTTGCGATACAGGCCCGCAGGATCTGCGCGGCACGATTGACTTCGTGGCTCCGCAGGCGGAATACACGCCGCCGGTCATTTACAGCGTGGAAAGTCGGGCCAAGCTTGTTTACATGATGCAGGCCCGTCCGCGCCCGGATCAGGCCAAACTCTTCAAGCCGGGCCAGCCGGTAACCGTGCGCCCGATCGAAAAGATTGAAGCGAAGGAGAAAGACGGCGATGAACGCAAAAGATGAACCGCCGGACACAGATGCGTCCTCGAATGGTAACGCGGACCTGGTTATCGATGTGCACGATCTCCGCAAGAGCTTTGGGGATCGGCATGTAGTACAGGGGCTGACATTGCAGGTTGCCCGCGGCGAAATCTGCGGCTTTCTGGGCGCGAATGGCAGTGGCAAGACGACGACCATCCGCATGCTGTGCGGACTGCTGGTACCCGATGGCGGCAGCGGCACCTGTCTTGGCCTCGATATTTTGCGTGAGGCTCCGGCGATACGCCGCCAGGTAGGCTACATGACACAGAAGTTCAGCTTTTATGAAGACCTTACGGTGTTTGAGAATCTGGACCTGGTGGCAAGCGTGTACGAGATGCCAAAGCCGCGCGAAGCAGTTGGCGACATCATGGACCGCATGGGTCTGGCAGATCGCGCGAAGCAACTTGCGGGTCAGCTTTCCGGCGGTTGGAAGCAGCGTCTCGCCCTGGCGGCATGCGTCCTTCATCAGCCTCAGCTTTTGTTGCTGGATGAACCAACCGCAGGCGTGGACGCCAAGGCGCGGCGCGAATTCTGGGATCTGATTCACGACATGGCCGCAGAGGGCCTAACCGTGCTGGTATCGACACACTACATGGACGAAGCCGAGCGATGCAAACGCGTGGTCTATCTGGCCGGAGGACGTCTTGTCGTCCAGGGCAGCGCTGAGGAAGTTGTCGATAAATCCGGCATTGTGACATACGAAGCCACAGGAGATGACATCGACGAAGCCGGCCGCCGCCTTCGTAAGCTGAAAGGTGTTGAGGCCGCCGCTGTCTTCGGGCGCGTGCTGCACATTGCCGGCACCAGCCAGGAAATGCTGGAGGCCGCGATCAAAACGGAGTCCGAAGGGAAGGGTGCCTCGCTTAAGTGGAACAAGGTTGAGCCGCGTCTGGAGGACGTCTTTATCCACATGCTTCGCGAGAAAGGAGAAGAGGAATGAGCTCTCCCGGCTTCGGCTCAAACCCAGGCAAATTGCCGGGCGAATCGCCTGTCATCAACCGCAACTTTTCCTTCCGCCGCCTCTGGGCGTTGCTTCGCAAAGAGTGGCTGCAGGCTACGCGCGATCCCACCACGCTTCGCCTCATTCTCATCATGCCGGTGATGCAGCTCATCATCTTCGGCTACGCGATTAACTCCAACCCGCGCGATTTGCCCGCCGGTGTGCTGATGGCAGAGCCCTCCAAGTACCAGCGGACGGTGATAGCGGCCCTGCACAACACGGGCTACTACAAGATTAAAACCCTGCGATCGGAGGCCGAAGCGGAGGAAGGCATTGCGGAAGGATCGCTGCTTTTCGTCATCAACATACCACCGAACTTCGACCGATCCGTCGATCGAGGCGAATCGCCTTCGATTCTGGTTGATGCGGACGGCACGGACCCCACCGCTATCGCCAACGCCACCGCCGCGCTTGGTGGGCTCAACAACATACTCAATCGCGACCTGCCGCCTATTCGACAGAAAGAACCGGCGAAGCCTCCCTTCCAGTTCGTTGTTCACGCACGGTATAACCCGGAGCAGATCACGGCTCTCAACGTTGTCCCCGGGCTCATCTGCGTTGTGCTTATGATGTCAACGCTGATTCTCACGACGCTGGCCATCACCCGTGAGCGAGAGCGCGGCACTATGGAGAATCTGCTCGCCATGCCGGTAAGGCCCATTGAGGTCATGCTTGCAAAAATTACGCCTTACATCGGCATCGGGTATCTGCAGGTCGTCATCATACTGGTAGTGTCCTCCATAATGCTGAGGCTTCCCATACAGGGCTCAATCGTGCTGCTGCTGATGGTGCTGGGACTCTTCATCGCCAGCAATCTGGCCCTTGGCATCACGTATTCCACTATCGCGGCCAATCAGATGCAGGCCCAGCAAATGGCCCAGTTCACCATGATGCCCTTCATGATGCTGTCCGGCTTTATCTTTCCTTTCCAGGGCATGCCCGTCTGGGCCCGTTTTATTGGCGAAATCATTCCTACCACTCATGCAATGAGAATTGTCCGCGGCATGCTGCTTAAAGGCAACGGCCTGGAAGAAATATGGCCCGATGTCTGGCCCATCGCACTCTTCACGCTGGTCACCGTAACCGTGGCCGCCTACTGCTACCGCGAAACGCTGGATTAGAGTGGGGCACTGATTTCGGACAAAAACGGGCAGGCACAAGTGTGATGCGTGTTGACAAGATGGAAACATGTAAGGTCACGTTTTATTGAAAGCGCTGTTGTCATATTTTAATGGTTGTGAGATGAATTCTATGTGAGATATTATGCCCACACGCAAGTTGATCTCAACGGTAAGCCGGTATCTGACGTTGCCTCATGGCAAACACAGTCTGAACATCTCCGCAACGTAGCTGATCGAGCGTCTGCCTTTGGCACTCTTCTGGGCATGCAAGAGGAGGCTGGCCTGGCTGGGTTGCTGCACGATCTGGGCAAGTACTCGGCACGCTTTCAGCAGCGGCTTCGCGATCCCCGTATTCATGGCATCAATCATTGGGCCGCGGGCGCCTTCCATGCTTACCAGCTCAAAGCGCAGAGTGTGGCTTTTGCGATTGACGGGCACCATACCGGCCTGCCCGCGTGCTCAGATCTCCGGCAGACCTTGTTGCGCGCCCAAAATGCAGAGCGATTGCTCACAATGACAGGATGCAAAGAATCTGTTGCTGAGCTTTATGCGAGATTTCTGGCCGATGGCTTATTAACAGGCAACGTTGGTCTTAATGTACAAAGCGAACCCTTCTTCGAGGCGTTGCGTATCCGTTTCCTCTTCAGTTGTCTGGTAGATGCTGACTTCCTGGATACGGAACTGCATTTCAAACCAACCCAGGCGGGCGCGAGGGCGAATGAGACGATCCGGGCAACCGATGGAGAGCGCTTAGTGATGGCGCATCTGGCGGAGAAGGCAGCGCATGCTACGGCCGGTGCAGTAAACCAACTGCGCCAGCGGTTGCTGACGGATTGCCTGGCGGCAGCGAAAAGAAGCGACTCACTTCTCACTCTCACGGCACCTACGGGCAGCGGCAAAACCCTGGCATCACTGGCTTTTGCCTACCGGCGCATCCTTCAGCACAACGCTTCACTTGCACCTGATGACCCGCGCCGGTTGCGCCGCATCATCGTGGTTATTCCCTATACCAGCATCATTGAGCAAACCGCCAGAGTTTACCGGGAGATTCTGGCAGAGCTTGGCAGGGATTACGTCCTGGAGCACCATAGTGCCGTTGGCCCGGGCCCAAAATCCGAAGGTGAAGATGGCAGTTCACGTACGAACAGAGACGCTGAAGAGGTCCAGAAACGTCGGGCTCTTCTTGCCACGGAGAACTGGGATGCGCCTCTCATTGTCACCACCAGCGTGCAGTTCTTCGAAAGCCTCTTTGCGCACAAACCTTCGGCGTGTCGAAAGCTGCATAATATTGCCCGATCCGTCATCCTTTTTGACGAAGTGCAGACACTTCCTCGCTCAATGGTGCCTTCCCTCCTCTCGGCAGTTAAAGCACTGTCGGCCGAGCCATATGGATCGACCATCGTTTTTATGACAGCCACCCAGCCTGCGTTTGCCGCAGCCAGGCAGGCTATTCAGCCCTCGGGATGGGATCCTTCCGAGATCTCATCCGACCCCAGCGCGATAGCGAAGGCACTTAGCCGTACGCAAATAATCCTGCCAAAGCCAGATGAAACCGTAACGTGGACCGAAATAGCCGAAAAGATCTCCGCCCAGCCACAGGCCCTTTGCGTGGTGAATACAACAAAAGACGGGCGGGAGCTTTTTCGTCTCGTTTCAGCTGCGTGCGGAAAAGGCGACACGAATAAAGAGGCCGCAGGAAGCGCGTTTCATCTTTCTTCCCGTATGTGTCCTGCGCACCGACAGGCGCAGTTGCGGGTGATTCGTGAGCGCCTTGCCCTCGGACTTCCCGTGCGCCTTATCTCCACACAGCTCATTGAAGCTGGCGTGGATATCGACTTCCCCATCGCTTTCCGCGCCTTCGGCCCCCTGGATTCAATAGTACAGACAGCCGGGCGCTGCAACCGTGAAGGACGCCGCAGTGAACCATGCCACGTGATCGTGTTTAATCCTGCCGAAGGAAGCCTGCCACCTGGCTCCTACTCAACAGCCACGAATGTCACCAGACATTTTCTCAACGAATATCCGAATGCCTCGCTCCACGACCTCGACCTTTACCGGAGATATTTCATCAGTCTCTACGACTTCACCGGCCCCAGAAATGCTGAGGACGATCCTGTGTTCAAGGCGAGCAAAGAGTGGAATTTTCCCGAAGCCAGTGAAAAATGTCGCCTGGTAGACGAGGATACCCGCGCCGTGCTGGTAGGTTGGGAAAGGGGAGCCGAGCTGATCGAGAAGCTGAGGAGCAGGCGCTACCTGGAAAGAGAAGAATGCCGGGAAGCGCAGCGCTATTCGGTAAATTTCTATGATCGGGAGTTCCAAAAAGCAATGTCACGAGGCGAAATCCTGCAACCCAGCGAAAAGTGGAACCTCTACGTATGGATGAGCAAGTACGACGATCTCCTGGGTGCATGCTCACCTGAGGGAGATGATTTTTGTCTGTGAGTTTAGGTCTGGGGATCACTCCCCAGACCAATTTCCCATCAGATTCATATTATAGAATCAGTTCTGGTTTCAATCCTCATCGTTTTATTGTCGATGTACGGTAAAGCTTAACTGGCTGCAAGAAAAAAACAATCGCGTTAAATTGCAAAATGTTTGCCCAGAATTGATTCAATAAAAGGCGGAAAATAAATGTTGCTAAACTTTATTGAACCCTATATGTTCTCTTCAATGAAAGCCAGCTCCTTGCATCGCGAAATTTTGCGGAGTGAGATCAAGCAGTACTTAGCTGAGACTTCAAGATCACCGAAACGTCAGCTGCTGGTTGGACTAAGGCGCAGCGAAAGACTTCATCGCTACGATGGGCAGGAGCTTGAAATTTCTACCTGCGCGTATAAAGTATGGCTGACGGATTCATCTGCAGATGCTGATTGGTTTGTTGGGTATCTTGAGCAATATTTTTCAGCGAAGCGAATTAACATTGTGCAAAATAACGCAGGAGAGCGGTATGTATTTGTCTGTCAAACAAATACATAGGTGTAATAAGATGAGCTTTGAAGATTTTTGCGACTGATTCTGCTCTAAGAAGCTATCAAACATGCGCAATTTTCACCGAGAAGTTGCTGCTCAGTCAAATCCGGTATTTAGTATTGATTACTAAAAAGTTATTGATCGTATTTCAACTATATGCTTTTGTGGTGATTAGATATTATATCAGTCTCGAAAGTGATTCTAAGTCAAAATCGGTATTTCACAGTATTATTTATTATATCCATGATAATACATCTCCACGCATGGGGTAGCCTCGCATGCTTTACGAGGCCCGAAATGAAAGTCGAAAGGGTAAGCTACCCTGTAATTACGCCCAGCGCGGCGCGGGGACTGCTCGAGGCAATCTTGTATAAGCCACAGTTTAGATGGCAGATCCGTCGGATTTTGGTGAGAAAACCGAT
>JBGGNE010000083.1:0-4083 GCA_041287705.1 Methylacidiphilales bacterium
CGCCGGCGGATCAGACGCGCCGCGGTATCCAGCAGTTCGGCGAAACGGCTTTCCCCACTGCTTTGCATGCGTTCCAGCTTGCCCAGCAGGGCACCGAACTGTGAGCGGCGCTGACCGGGCGCCAGGTAACCTATTTCCGGACTGTCGCTGCTGCCGCTACGATTGCCCGCGCCTGTTGTGCTGGCTGAAGTGGTGGAAGACGGTGAGGCTGCCATCCATCCCACCGCGTCATGCTGATGCAGCATCATCCAGCCCAGTGCGGCGGCCACGATTCCCGCAGCTTCAAGTTTGGCGCCCCAGGCGCGTTTCCCCTGGTAGAGCATGCTGGCGCTGGTATCGCAAAGAAGATAGCAGTTGGCATTGGTTTCCTGCTCGTACTTTTTGATACAGAGGCGATCGTTGCGGGCGTACAGGCGCCAGTCCAGATGCCGCAGATCGTCGCCGGGCTGGTAGTCACGATACTCATTGAACTCCACGCTGAGGCCATGAAAGGGACTGCGATGAAGGCCGTGAAGCAGCCCCTCCATCACATAGCGGGATTTCAGCGACAGACTGCCCAGCGCCGCAAAGTGTGCGGGATGAAAGGCCGGTATCGGCGAGGTTGCAGCGGCGGCTGAAGCTGTTGCGGGCGATGGAGTGGGCGCGCTCTGTTTCACGTGGGCATTGAGTAGAGTTGCCACATGAAATGCTCCAGCGAGGGCGACTTGCTGAGCGCGATAAACATGACGTTGGTCACGAAAACGGCGCCGTAAATAATCACAACAGTGTCTACCAGAAATCGCCAGAACCAGTGGCGGGAGCGCGCAACGGCTTCATGCCAGAGCGTCAGAAGCAGCCCTATGCCGCCGAATACGGCGAAAACCACGTTGTTTTCCAGCCTGGAATTGCAGCAAGTAAGAAACGGCCCCGGCAGCATGAACATGAAAACCAGAACCTGGCTGAGCAGGATGCCGGCATCTTCCGCATACATCTGCCCCCGTCGCATGCGCATTGGCACATAAGAAACGACGCGCACCAGGACTTCGCCAGCCGGAAAAGGCGTAGCTGCGTTAACCGAGGGAGAGACGGTATTCATGGACGTGACTCGCTCTTCAATCCGCCGGGAAGCCTTCCGCTAGTTCGGCTAAAAGCCAGGTTAGCATAAGGGCGTGTCCATGGACATGCTTATGCCTTAATATCCTGCAGCAATTGCTGGATGATGTCGTGGGTCGATTTGCCATCCTCATCGGCCTGAAAGTTGCGGATCATGCGGTGCCGCAGGACGAGCGGCGCCAGGGCGGCCACGTCTTCGCAGGCGACGTTAAAACGGCCGAGGCAGGCAGCGCGGGCTTTGCCGGCAAGGATGAGATTCTGGCTGGCGCGAGGACTTGCTCCCCATTTCAGCCAGCGGCGCACGTAATCCGGTGCGGATTTCTCCTCCGGCCGGCTGGCGCGTACCAGGCGCACGGCGTAATCGATCACGTTGGGCGCTGCGGGAACCTGCGCCACGGCATCGCGACATGCCAGAATTTCCGTGCGAGTCAGGACATCCGGCAACTGGTCGGTCGGCGAAAACTGATGCTGCGAGACGATTTTCAGCTCTTCCTCCAGAGTCGGATACGTCAGAGGCAGCTCAAAGAGAAAGCGGTCAAGCTGGGCTTCGGGCAGGGGATAGGTGCCCTCCTGCTCAATGGGATTCTGCGTTGCCAGAACGATGAACGGTTCCTGCAGCTTGTAGCGTTTGCCGGCAATCGTCACCACTTTCTCCTGCATGGCTTCCAGCAGCGCGGCCTGTGTCTTGGGCGGCGTGCGGTTGATTTCATCCGCCAGCAGAATGTTGGTGAAAACGGGCCCCGGCACAAAGACGAACTTGCGGTGGCCGGTCGTCAGATCTTCCTCCAGTATTTCCGTGCCGGTGATGTCGGACGGCATCAGATCCGGCGTAAACTGAATGCGCGAAAACGGCAGGCCAAGTACACGGCCCAGCGCATTCACCAGCAGCGTCTTGCCAAGACCGGGAACGCCAACCAGCAGGCAGTGCCCCCGGCACAGCAGCGCGTACAGTATCGCGTCAATGGTATCGTGCTGCCCCACAACCACGGGCTCCAGCGCCTGCTTGATTGCTTTGACTCGCGCGGGAAGGCTCTCCAGCAGCGCCGCTGGATCCTGCTTCGCCAGCACACTGAGGTTTTCATCCAGCGCCGCAGCCAGGCCGGAGGGAGGCGGCGGAGTCGGCTGTGGCGGGGGCGGAGGAGTTCTGGGAGGCGGTTGGTTCATGCGCGTGGACGTTGGAGTCGTGAAATGAGATCAATCCGCCGTTACCTTGCTGGACCGCTAAGGCTTAGCTGTCGAGGTCTTTGGAATAACCGTTGGACTGGAGGGCGCGATGCCCTCGCGAAGGCGGGCGATTTCCATGGCGTCCAGGATGTTGCGCCACTTCTTGTAGAGCGCCATTCGATCTTCCGGGCTCAGCACAATCGGGCGGTTCTTCTTCACCTGATCTGGGCCGATGGGGAGGCCGTTCCAGTCTGCCGGGGTTGAGTTGAACGACTTTCCGGCAGCGAGAGTCAGGACGACGTGTGCGGCCACAAAGCGCTGTTCATCGCGAAGCAGAGGCAGAATTTTGCGCCAGTCGGTCTCGGTGGTATAGGTGTAGACGGCTGACAGAAGCTGATCGCTCAGCTGAGGCTGTACACCGCCGGCGGTGCTCCCTTTCCAGCGCACCATCTTGTTGTTGAATTTGCTGATCTCCACCGGCTTGCCCAGTTTGGCCACATCGGTGGGCAGCAGCGTCTGCAACTGCGCGGTTTGTACCGGTTTCTCCTTCTTCTTTGAGGCACAGCCTGTCAGCGCCATGGCCATGCACAGCGCAATTGCCGCGACAACAGCAGCCATGCGAGACGCGGACTGAGGGAGATTCATGCTCGAGTGGAGAAAAGAAAAGTAGAAGGAGAAAAAAAGAAAGCGACAGAATTACAGAGGGCCGCGCTTTCCAGGGTTACTTGCTGCCCGGCTTGGTGGCGGGGATTGCCGCCAGATCGGGCGGAAGTGCGTCTGCCTGAAAAGTCTCAACCTGCAGGCGGAGCAACTCGTACAGAGGCAGACCAAAATCCACACCAGCCGTACCGCTGCGGTTCACGATTACGGCCACTCCGACGGGGATACCACCCGCGGCGCGTACCACGTCGATCGTTTCGCGCACGGCGCTGCCGGTAGTTACCACGTCTTCGGCAACCAGAAAACGTTCGCCGGGTTTGATCTTGAAGCGGCGCATCTTGAGTTTGCCGTCTTCCTTCTCCGTAAAGATGTGGCGGGCATCCAGCTGGCGCGCCAGTTCCTGGCCGACCAGGATGCCGCCCATGGCGGGCGAGACGATGGCGTCATACGAAATACCGGCGGCCGCTACTTTCTCGGCAAGCAGGCCAATGACTTCGCCGGCCAGACGGGCATGCTGAAGCAGCAGGGCGCACTGGAAGTACTGCCGGCTGTGCAGGCCGGAGCGCAGGGTGAAGTGACCGTCGAGCAAAGCACCAGTTTTACGAAAAGCGTCGGCAACATCCATGGAAGTATCAGTCTTTAGAGGAAAACAACAAAGTCGGCTAACAGTTACTATCCTATATACTATAACGAGGGAACAGATCAGTCAGCACGGCGGGTGCGCTGTCACCGCGATGAATCAGTCGCACCCGCCCGCAGCGCATCCCGCCGGCATTGTCAGGCGGGATGACGGGAGGGAATGGGGATGATCAGAGCGCGGGAGATTCCGGCGCGATCGCAATAACTTCGATTTCCACGCGGGAATCCTTCGGCAGCCGTGCGACCTGTACGGTGGAACGGGCTGGGGGCGGTACGGAGGCATCAGGGGATTCCGTGACGAAGTGACGCGTATAGATGGCGTTCATCGCCGCGAATTCGTTCATGTCCGCCAGGAAGACCGTTGCCTTAACGACCGCGCGAAGATCCAGCGCCTGGGTGGCCAGCAGCGCCTTGATGTTGCGGATGACCTGCTCGGTCTGTTCTTCGATGCCGCCTTCTACCAGATTGCCGGTGCTGCCGACGAGGGGGATCTGTCCGGCGAGAAAAATCATGCGTCCTTCGCGGATT
>JBGGNE010000084.1:0-7066 GCA_041287705.1 Methylacidiphilales bacterium
CCTGACTCTCCCCCGCATCCACACTGGCCACGATCCTCTCCCGCAAATCCATCGATAACGGTTTCATCTCTACCTTTTAATACATCTTTATACTCCTGTACACACCACTGCTTAAACCGCTCTAGTAACGCTCGCCTCAAAACCTCGTATATACATTATTAATGTGCAATTAGACTCTTGTAAACAGTGTCTGATTACACATTGTGGCCAGGATAAATCCCGATAAGCTCCACGAGGCGTTCACTTTTCTGGATGAAGTCATGCGCTGCGAAGGCATTCCTCGCCACGATCTCGTCATATGTGGCGGCGCCGCCATGCTTGCAGGCCACTACACCGCAAAACGGCCAGCAGTCTGTCGTCGCCGTCGACATCATTGCCCTGATGGACGCGCTGAAAATAGACAAGGCCATTATCGCCGGCTTCGACTGGGGCGCGCGGACGACGGACGTCATCCCTGCACTGTGCCCGAGCGCTGCAAGGGCCTCGTCTCCGTCAGCGCCTACCTGATCGGCAGCCAGGATGCCAACGGAGAAACTGATACTGGCTGATGTTGACGCTACAGTGTGCGTGAGGCTGATGTTTACGCGGTCAGGAATATGAATTACTTCTTTTTGCGTTACTTGCAACAGACAGCGTTGCCGTACTCCTCATCTCTTTGCATACCTCTTTGCTTCCTCCTTTATGCCAAATACCGTGTTTGATCGATTACGTTTTTGCGTCGGCACTATTGCCTGTCTTGGACTTCTTGCGGGAGGAGGAAGTTTGCTGCGAGCGGAGAGTCCGGCAATGAGCCCCTTTCCTGACAATGCACGCTATGTTGCTATTGGCGATAGTATTACGCAAAGCGGCTTTTATCTTCCCTATATCGATTTGTATTACATCACACGCTTCCCGCAGAACAAGGTGAAGATGTTTAATGCCGGGATTAACGGAGATACGGCGGAAGGCGGTCTGAAGCGCCATAGCTGGGACGTTGCGCCGCATGGGCCGACGGTAGCCAGTATTGCGTTTGGAATGAATGACGTGGGGCGTGACTGCTATGCCGCGGGAAAGGACGGCGCGGAGGTGGAGAAGCGGCGGCGAGGATGTCTGGAAAGTTATGAGAACAATCTGCGTAATCTGGTTGCCAGGCTGCAGGACGACAAGGTCTCCGTAGTGCTGCTCACGCCGACTATTTTTGATAACGTCGCGCCAGTAGCGGGCGCTCACCTTCCCGGGCTCAATGAGGCGCTGGCGGAGTGTGCGCAGATCGTCCGGAAGATCGGGGCGGAAACGGGCTGTCCTGTGGTCGATTTTTATGGACCGATGCTGAGTGTGACCGAGAAGCGGCAGGCAGCGGATCCCGCGTTTACGATGATCGGCACGGATCGCGTGCACCCCACGCAACTGGGCCAGCTCTTTATGGCCTACCTGTTTCTTAAGGCGCAGAACGTACCCGCCGAAGTGGCGCGTGTGGTGATTGCGAGCGCCACAGTGAAAGAAGCTTCTAACTGTGTTGTCAATGAGGTGAAGGCGGAAGGTGGCGGCCTGACCTTTCGCTACACGGCAGGCTCGCTGCCTTTTCCTATCGAGAAATGGACGAGCGCCGCCACCACGTGGGCACCCTTTGTGGCAGATCTGAATCAGGAGACATTGCAGGTGACCGATCTGACCGCCGGAACCTATCAACTGATGATAGATGATAAGCCGGTGCGCACCTACACATCCGAGGAACTGGCAGCCGGCGTAAACCTTGCGACTGAGGAAAAAACGCCCCAGCGCAGGCAGGCGCAGAAGGTCTGGGATACCTATAAGCTGCGGCAGGAAATGGTCGCAAAGCTGCGTACTATAGCGTGTGTGGAGCGCTCCGCGTTTGCGCCGGACGAGCCGAGAAAGGTGACTGTTGCTGAAATGGAGCCGTTGCTGGAGGCCTACCTCCACAAGATGGAGGGCATGCCCTGGCAGGCCGGTATTGAGAAGGAGGTGCAGGCCTATCGACTGTGCAAATCGGATGAAGCAAATCTCCTGACGAAATGCGATGCGATGATGGACGATATCCGCAAACTGGCCCAGCCGGTGCCGCGTGTGGTAAAACTGGTCCCGGTCGCGGCGGCGCCAGGCACGGTAACGAAATAAGACGGCGAAATGGTCTAAGACTGAGCCCCTTGCCCCCTGTGTTCTATGAAGATAAAGGTGAGCTATTTCTCGTACTCTGCTGCCGTATTCCGTTTTATGCTGGCGATACTTGCTGCCGTGGTGCCTACCGGTCATGCGGCGAACTATTATCTGGACTCCGCCACCGGGAATGATGCCGCTGCCGGAACCGATGCGGCCACGCCATGGAAATCGCTGGCAAAAGCGAATGGTGTTGCGCTGAAGCCCGGCGATCAGATCCTGCTTATTCGCGGCGGGGTTTGGTTTGGACAATTGAAGATTCGTCTGGGCGGCGATGCACAGCGTCCCGTTTATGTAGGGGCCTACGGTGATAAGAGCAAGCCAAGGCCGACCCTGCATGGAGAGGGCAAGGTTGAGGCGCCTGTCTTCATAGACAACGGTGCAAATCATGTGACGATAGAAGGGCTGGCGGTGACGAATTATGATGGCAAAGATATTTATGATGAAGCTGAAGGAAATCGTTGCGGGATTAAAGCCGGATTCTGGGGAGGATCTCTGACGAATGTGAAGATTCTTAATAACGAAGTCTATTACGTGGAGAGCTGCAGCAATCATCCCACTGTGGGATCCCCGCGCGGTACAACACTCGATCAAAAGAAGTTTCATCAGTACGGCTGCGCTGCGATTTTTGCCAATGCCTCGGATATGAAGGATATCCTGATAGATGGCAACGAAGTAAGGGACAGCACGGGCACAGGTATACTGGTGTTTGCCTATAATCGTGTGATTGGTGCGCTGATTCAACATAATCGCATCACCAATAT
This sequence comes from Methylacidiphilales bacterium, assembly GCA_041287705.1. Lineage (GTDB taxonomy): Bacteria > Verrucomicrobiota > Verrucomicrobiia > Methylacidiphilales > UBA1321 > LW23. The sequence goes on from JBGGNE010000084.1 coordinate 2,919, forward strand.
AGGTTCCGATGGCATTGAACTGCTGCAGGCCACCAGTCCTGTAGTGCAATACAACTCGTGTATCCGCGCCGGAAATAACAGCGGCGAATCCGAGCGCAAGCCCGGTGTGCTGGGGCATAACGGCCTTGCCGTGTGCGGCATGTGGGCGGTAAATTCCTCGGATGTCCTGTTTCAATACAACTACTGCGAGGGCACAAAGACGATCAAATACGATGGGCAGGCGTGGGACTTTGATATGAACCTAACAGGCACCTGTATTTATCAATATAACTTCAGTCGCGATAATGAAGGAGGCTTCCTGCTTTCCACCGGTGAATCAAGACCTGGTTACACACGCATATGCCGCTTCAATATCAGTGTAAATGATGGATCGAACTCAGGCGCAGGCCAGGGCTTCTTTGATAACATTTGCGAAAGCTACGAGAATAACATCTTTTATCGCACCGACGGAAAGCCATTCATGCCGGACCCCAGGAAGCTTAGTAAGCCGATGAAGGGTACGTTTACGAACAACATCTTCTATACTACGGCAACAGCAGGTGTGAACTATCAGATGGAAGGTCGCGACTTCAAGAATAATTGCTTTCATGGCCACACACCTGTAGATCCCGGCTCCCATGCTGTGTTGGCGGACCCACTTTTTACCAACGCTCCCGCAGTCGCCGCCGCAAAGTCGCTGAAGGAGCTGGACGGCTTCCGGCTGAAACCCGGTTCGCCGTGTCTCGGGGCGGGGGCACTGCTTCCCAACAACGGCGCTAAGGACTTCTGGGGCAAGCCGTTGTCTGCCGAAAAGGCGAACATCGGTGCGCAATAGCCCAGCGCCAGCGTGACGCTGGACCCTGTAGCTGACGGCGTTGCCGTCGCTGGGGATTTCGGTGCATTCCATTTACTGGGTCCAGCGTCACGCTGGCTCGGCCGAGGTTTATCCTATGAATCACATCAGCCACACTCAGCCGCGCCGTGCTTTTACGCTTACGGAGCTTATGGTAGTGATCACCATTATGGGGGTGCTCGTGGCCCTCGTGCTGCCATCCTTTACGTCTGTTTCCGCGAGCCATCAGCTTACCGCCGCCAGCCAGGCCATCCGTGGACAGATCGCGCTTGCCCGCCAGACGGCGGTGACGTCGAACCGTATCGTTCAGGTGCGTTTCTACAAGGTTGCCGCCTATGATCAGGGGCCCACTTCTGCGCCGTCCGTGTATCGCGGCATGCAGTGCTTCGTTTCGACCGATTTGCCGCGAGGCGTTGCGGGCGCGCGCCTTACGCCGCTGTCGCCGGTGCTGTGGTTGGCAAAACCCATCGTGCTTTCGGACAATGCGCAGGCCTCTACCCTCCTGTCTACCACCGAACAGCCGGCGGATCCTGACTTCCCGCTACCCTATTACGGGCTGAACTACCGCTATAAAGCCTTCCGCTTCAGCGCGGACGGCAAAACGGATCTCAGCAGCACCACCAATTGCCTCACGGCCATCCTGGGAAACGCGAAGATTCAGGGCGGCGGCTTGCCGTCCAATTTTGTCACGCTGCAGATCGATCCCATCACTGGCACCCTGCGAGAGTATCGACCGTAATCCCTCCCCAGCGACGGCCCCCGCTGGGCCGTCAGCTTAAGGATGCAACGTCACGTTGCCCGTCAGCTAAAGGGTCCAGCGTCACGCTGGCGCTGGTCACGCTGCCTGCCGCTTCAGTGTATCACCGTCTCGCCAGGTGCCTTCGATAAGCAGGCTTTGCATCATGAGCGGGATACCCCATTCGCTGCGGTGAATCATCCCCACCAGGAGATTAACGGCGGCGGCACCCGTTTGCTCCGCGTTCTCATCAATGCCGCAGATTTTTCGCGTGTGCTCGTAAGAGGTCAGCGTCTGGGTAGCAAAGCCGATGTCCCGAGGGATGGAATAGCCGTTTTGCTCCAGCACTTCCAGCAAGTGAAACTCCTGCGAGATAACGACATCCGGCTCTGTGGCGCGGAGCCACTTTAGAAAGCCCTCATCGCACATCGTGCGCGGCATGTGCACCGGCAGACGCTGCACGGCGGGCCAGTCCGACTGCAGGGACAGGAACCCGCCGGACCATGCTCGATTGATCCGTGCGTCTGTGTTTGCCGTCACCACCAGCCCGGGGCGGCGATACCCCATCGCCCTCAGGTGGCGCACGGTGGTTTGCATGGCGTGAAACGCGTTAATGGTAACGCGGTGCAATGCCGGCCAGGCCAGTGTAAAGCCAAAGCTGACCGCCGCAAAGCGCTCCCAGTCGAAGCGCAGACGCATCTTGGCCCGTGGCTGTGGCGGAACGATAAGGCCGCGTATATTGCGCGCCGCAAAGATCTCCACAGCACGGCGGGACGTCATGCCGGGCTCGCGCAGCCAGAAATCGTCCAGGCGATATCCGAGTTCCTGCGCGCGCGTTGCGGCCCCTTTGCGGTAGAGCTCGAACGTGGTGCAGGTGTTCCATCCATTGCGGGAGAAGCTGTTGTTAAGCCACGCCAGTGTGCCGTGGAACGTGGGCGAGCGCAGGTTGGTCCGGTATGCGGTCAGGGCGGAAAGCATGGGATCCGGCACATAGCCAAGGTCATCCGCGATCTTCCGAATGCGCTCGCAGGTGGAGATAGGAATGCTGGGGTGCTTGATCAGTGCGCGGGAGACCGTGGTGAAATGGACGTCAGCGATCTTGGCCACGTCGCGCACCGTTACGCGCTTTTTTTCCATACGCTACAGTATGCGTGGCGCCATTATTGCGTCAATCGATTTAGAAGGCGATGATGCGCACTATCGACCAGCGTGACGCTGGACCCTGTAGCTGACGGCGATGCCGTCGCTGGGGATTTAGGTGCATCAATTTACTGGGTGCAGTGTCAAGCTGCCTCACACTTAAAGGAAATTCCCGTTGTACAACATCCCCTTCCCTCTTTCCCCTGACACCGGCGGCGACACAGCCGAGCCCGCTCCAGCCAGGATCGGCGTGATAGGCTGCGGCCATATTGTACGCACCGTGTATGGCCCGTTGCTCGCAGCCCGCCCACAGTTGGCGTCGGTGGTAGCTCTCTGCGATCGGCACGCACCGGCGGCGGCGGATATTGAGCGGCAGTGGTTTCCCGCAGCCCGCGTCTATGAGGAAATTGAGGCGATGCTGTGCCGTGAAAATCTTGAGGCTGTACTGGTACTGACTACGGAATCGGCAAGCGCCCGCGTAGCCACGATTTGTCTGGAAGCCGGCGTGACGGTTTATCTGGAGAAACCGCCCGCTCTCTCGTCCGCCACGCTTCAGGATCTGCTTGCTGCGGAAAGAGCCAGTGCGGCGTGTGTCTACGCCGCATTCAATCGCCGTCACACTCCGCTCTTTCATCAGTTGCGTTTGCCGCCCGGAGGGCTGCGGCGCGTCCACGGCAGGCTTTCCCGAAAAAATCGGCGACTGGAGGATTTCCCGTTCACTTCGGTCCATCTTATTGACTCCGCCCAGTTTTTCGCGCGGCATACTTTCGATTCTGTCGAGGTGGACTACGTGCGCAACGGCACCAGCGGTTGGCGTCTGCACGGCCGGTTGGGCAACGGCGCAAGCTGCGATCTAAGCTTTTACCCGGACGGCGCTGCTATCGACGAATACCTGCGTTTCGAAAGCGGTGGCGGCTCGTGCGAGCTTCGTTTCTCTGTTCCCGGCATGCTGCCCTCGGAGGTGTCGTTGCGTTATTTTGATTTACAAGGCAACCTGCAGCACGAGCAGGTGGATGGCGGCGATGACGGCCTGTTTTCCATGGGCTATGGCCCGTGTCTGGAGTTGTTTCTGGAGCATCTGCGCCGGGGAGATCTGGAGGGTTCTGCACATCGTCTGTACACGTGCATCCGCACTGTGGAAATCCTGGAGGCGATGCGCCAAAGCATTCACGCAACGCTGGCGCAACAGTGAGCGTAAACAGCAGATTGCAGAATGCGGCAAGAACAGCCAATATAGAGACTGTCACGCCGCCCATTCGGAATTCAACTGCCAGGCATCCAATTGAACGATGGATAAGGCCAATCGTAGTTGTTATTTAGCCTTTATACTGCGCCGATTTTGGGAAGCGGGCGAGGCGGGATTGAGGGAGTTTATTAGAATAATAATCGACCGAAAGCCCAACGCTGCACGAACCCAAAAGCGGCCAGTATAAAGGCTAA
>JBGGNE010000085.1:0-6793 GCA_041287705.1 Methylacidiphilales bacterium
GTGTGGGCTGATCAGTGTAGCCGACGCGGTAATCAGTGCCTTCGTCGGCATAGAAGGTTTCGGGGGTGGGGGTGTTCAGCGGAGCGTTCAGGGAGAAGCGATGCACCAGGTCGGGGTTGGCGATGAACGATACACCGAACGCGGCGGCATCTGCTTCGCCCTTTTCGATGGTGCTTTCAGCTGCTTCCTTAGTCAGGCCCTGGTTGATGATGAATGAGCCGCCAAACGCTTCCTTGAGACGCGGTCCCAGGCGCTTGGGATTATTCACGCTTTCGCGGGCGCAGATGAAGGCGATCTTGCGGCGGCCCAGTTCACGCGCCACGTAGGTGAACGTTGCGAGGGGATCACTGTCGCCCATGCTGTGCGCGTCAGATTGCGGTGCCAGATGCATGCCCACACGGCCTGCGCCAAACACCGAGATCACAGCGTCCGTCACTTCCAGCATCAGGCGGGCACGGTTCTCGACAGGGCCGCCGTATTCGTCATCGCGCAGGTTCGTGCTGTCCTGCAGGAACTGGTCCAGCAGATAACCGTTGGCACCGTGCAGCTCTACGCCATCAAAACCGGCCGCCTTGGCGTTCTCCGCACCCTTGCGGTACGCTTCAATGATCCCGGGGATTTCATCCAGACGCAGAGCGCGCGGGGTGACAAAGCCGCGCTTTGGGCGTACCAGGCTGATGTGGCCTTCCGGACGGACAGCACTGGGCGCAACAGGAAGGTCGCCGTTCAGGTAAATGGGATCGGACATGCGGCCTACGTGCCATAGCTGCAGTAGAATCAGTCCGCCGCGATCATGCACAGCCTTTGTTACCTGCTTCCAGCCTTCTACCTGCTCATCGCTCCAGATACCGGGCGTGTTGGGGTAACCTACGCCCTGCGGTGTTACGCTGGTCGCTTCGCTGAGGATCAGACCGGCGCCAGCGCGCTGGCCGTAATACTCGGCCATCAAAGGAGTTGGTACGCGTCCCGCGGCAGACCGACAACGAGTCAGCGGAGCCATCACCACGCGATTGCGTAGTTGGAAATCGCCAATGCGCACGGGATCGAGAAGCACGGAACCTGATGAGTCGGACGATGAGGATGCGGAAGAGGACGACATAAGAGTTTTGCCTTTGTATGGCGGCTGGGTGGTGAAGGAGTGCGAGTCCTGCGACGGAAAGGTCAGTTCTCGCTTGTTCGGAAATAATGAACAACGGAACTCTTGTGCGCGCAACTTTTTTTCCTATATTATTCTTTATCAGACCGCTTCATCATCCATCCCCCCGGAACATCACACTCCATGGCATCCTGCATGCCCTGGCCGATCCCACGCGCCTTGCCATCGTGGCCGCCCTGAAGGAGCAACAACTCTGCACGGCCCCCGGCGATGACGACGGCATCAACTGCGTGGAGACGATGGAACGCGTAAAGCAGGCTCTGCCCAAAAGCACCTGTTCCCAGCATTTCCTAATCCTCCGCGAAGCCGGCCTGATCCGCAGCGAACGTAAAGGCGTGGAGCTTTTCAGCCGGCTCCGCTGCAGCGAAATTGAGGAGCGCTTCCCGGGTCTCCTGCAAAGCATCCTTGCCGCCCATCAGGCCGCCCGGTGTCGTGGCGATGCCGAAGGTGAGACCAGCGAGGATTAGTCTTAGGTGCCTCTGGATTTCCAGGAATCAGGAGGCAGCAGCGTGTTCGATGGCGGCCTGGGCTTCAAGTACTACGCCGGTGAGGCTTTGCACGGTGTATGGCTTCGCAAGGAACCGGGGAGCGGGGGAGTTTTGGGAGGAGCCTCCGGCTGCGGCGGCTTCTTCCGGTTTATCCGGGCCCATCAGGTCGAAGGCGTAGCCACTAGTGTAGATAACGCTGAGATTGGGGCGCTCGGCGCGGAGCTGGGCGGCCAGTTCGCGACCGGACATACCGTGTGGCATGACGATATCCGTAAGCAGGATATCGATCTGCGAGCCATGCGTCTTCCACAGGTGCAGCGCGTGCAGACCGTGGTTCGCTTCGATGACTTCGCAGCCATGCACCATCAGCACATCGCGGGCGAACTCGCGCACGGCGGCTTCATCTTCAACAAGCAACACTCGAATGGCCGGGCGCGGCTTTTCGTCGGCGCGGGGCGGTTCACCGGACATCATCCGCACAAGAGCTTCCGGGGGCGGCGGTTCGGCTACAGGCGGCGCATCGGCCAGAGGCAGGCAGACACGGAATGTGGTGCCCATACCCGGCACGCTATCCACCTGGCAGCAGCCTTTGTGCTGGCGCAAGATGCCGTATACCGTGGCCAGTCCGAGGCCGGTTCCTTTACCTGGTTCCTTGGTGGTGAAGAAGGGATCGAATATGCGCGCCTGTGTTTCCGGGGGCATGCCGCAGCCGTTGTCGGTGACTTCCATGCAGGCAACCGGGCCGGTCAGCGCGGCGAAATCGGCATTGAAGCCCAGCGCGCAGTTCCTGGGTGGAGTATCCAGCAGGAAGGTGCGGATTTTCAGAGTGCCGCCGGCGCCGCTGCTGGCCATGGAGTCGCGTGCGTTGATGCTGAGATTCAGGATGATCTGCTCCACCATGCCGGGGTCGCCCATGATGTGGAGTGGTTCCGGGGAAAGATCAAGGCGGATGCGGATGGTTTCGCCGAGCAGCGTGGCGAGCATCGGCTCCATCTCCAGGACGAGCGGATTGAGATCGGTAGAGCGGGGCGAGAACGTCTGCTTCTTGCTGAAGGTGAGCAACTGCCTGGTAAGACTGGAAGCGCGCTGCCCCGCGGCGCTGATCTGACGTGCGGCGGCCATGACTTCCGGGGGTAAATCTTTGCGTCCCAGCAGTATGGAGGAGTAGCCGAGAACGGCGGTAAGGATGTTGTTGAAGTCGTGAGCAAGTCCCCCGGCGAGGTTGCCGATGCTCTCCATCTTCTGCGCCTGGCGCAGCTGCGACTCCAGTGACATGCGCTCGGTAATATCGCCGCCGTAGCAATGCACTGTATTGAGGCCGGGCACGGGGAAGAACGACCACGAAATGGTGCGTCCCTGAATAAGAAGCTCGTGCCGCAGCGAAGCGCGCCCGGTCGCCAGGGAGATCCTGATGAGTTCGCTGACCTCGGGCATCAGGATTTCGCGCAGGTCATTGCCGCCGAAGGTATTCAGCATGGAATACGCGGCTTCGTTGGCGTACAGGATGCTGCCGGTGGCGCTGAACTCGATGATGGGGTTGGGATTGAAGCGAGGGAAGGCAGCCAGCCGCTCCATGCGGGCCTGGGAGCGCTTTTTTTCCGTCACGTCTGTGGCGATGACCAGCATGGCTTCCCGTCCCTCAAAGGGAATGGGATGTACCGCGATGGTGACGTCGATGATCTGGCCGTTACGTTTGCGATGGCTGACATCACCCACATGGCGGGAGTGTCTGCGCACGGCGGCTACCACTGTGGTGATATCTGAGATGTCTTCCGGCCGGCGGATATCCTGAAGCGTCATGCCCAGGAATTCCTCGCGGGAGAATCCGTAATGACTGACGGCGGCGTGGTTGACGGCGAGGAACCGGAACGTGTCGGCGTCAAAGACGTACATCGGCTCCGGACTGTTCTCGAAGATAACGCGGTACTTGTGCTCGGAAGCGGCCAGAGCCACGTCATCACGCTTTTGGGAAAGGAGCGGCCCCAGGAAGGCGGTATAGACGGCCAGCGTTTCGCGCAGCGCGTCGGCGCGGCGTTCGTCCAGCGCGCCGGACATCAGCGCATCCACATCCAGAAGATGCGCGCCGTTGTTCGCGACGACCGAAGGGCGCAGAGGAGCCAGGGTAAGGAAAGCGCCGAGTGTAGCTCCGCGATAGCGAATGGGAAAACCGAGCTGCAGTGGTCCGCCCACCTGTGGCTGCGGGGTAAAGTAAAACCAGCTTGAGCCGTTTTCATCCGCCTGGCGCAGGCAGCTTGCAATTCGTGCAGCCTCCGCAAAGGCCAGGGGGCCGTCGGGTATATTGGGGAACGCACGCAACTGGCCGGAGAGCGCCTCGCGGAGGAAGAGGCGGCAGGACATCGCGCCCAGTTCGCTCTCAGCCAGGGTGATGGCTTCGGTTACCAGGGCGTCCAGAGAATCCGCGGAAAGCAGCATGTCCGCGCAGAAGAGGACGGAGCGCATGCCGTCCGAAAGCGATTGCTCAGGCTCCATAACGTGCTGGTGAGGTGCGACGGAGGAGATATACGCAGGTTGTGCCATGGGAACGTCCGGGTAAAGCGGAGTGCGGAGCGGCAGGGCTTTTGCAGGGGTGGAGCCGGCCGCCGTTTTGTGGGGCGTGCGATTTCCAGTGCTAAGCGAGGAGCGGTTTCTGTGGATATGCGTGGTATGCGAAGCGTTGAGAGAGGCGGATTGAAACCTTACGTAGCTAACGATTTGCGTGTGTGTAGCGATGCTGAATGTATCGCAGAGGAAAGCGGCTGCCGGTTTTCAAGCAACCTGTACCGTTTTGTGCAGGCCAGGGTTAAAGTCAGCTAGGATCCAGACAGTAGCTTTAAATAACAATTGGTACAAGAACAACTTGTTGCGGAATCAAGACAAACCAATCGCAGGCATTAATCGGTACAAATCCTGGGTCACTTTTGGGCGATAGCGGCGTTGCGCTTTCGGTCATGCATTATTCTGATGCACTTCCTCCATTCCGCCTTGCTCTTATCTCAAAATCGACGACTTAAGTCGCACAGTTTATTTTCCGGAGACTCCTTACTCATAACAACGGCGTGACCAGGTCCTCTTTATAGGCAAATCAGAGTAAAAAGGGGGAGTTGCCATTGCGTGGAAAAAGTTTTTGGCGTAAAGCGGCATTAAACTTGCGTATCCCCGGGCTTCAAGCTTGATTTCAACACCATCTTAAGGCTTTCATGTAAAGTTGCCGCGAGCCATGCAGCCCGCGGTGCCAAACCAAACCGCAGCCCCCGACCCCCTTGCATCCTGGCAGCCCGCTGGCAGGCAATTCTTTATGGCACTTCACGTTGCGCTGAATCACGTTACGCACTACCGGTACGACCGACCGGTAACGCTCTCTCCCCAGATCATCCGGCTGCGGCCTGCCCCGCACGCGCGCACGCCGATCGTAAGTTATTCGCTTACCATCACTCCTGCCGATCATTTTATTAACTGGCAGCAGGACCCGCAGAGCAATTACCAGGCCCGTGTGATCTTTGAAGAAAAGGTGACCGAACTGCGCGTTGAGGTGGATCTTGTCGCGGAGATGGCAGTTATCAATCCGTTCGACTTCTTCCTGGAGGACGTCGCGCAGGAATATCCCTTTACCTACGACCACGTCCTGGATAAGGAACTGGCGCCGTTCCTGGAGAAGCTCCCGCTTACACCTAAGCTGGAAGCCTTCATCAAGACGGTTGATATCACCAAGCGCAAGACGATCGACTTCCTGGTCGACCTGAACCGCCGCATGTGGCGTGAGATCGAGTATACGATCCGCCTGGAGCCCGGCGTTCAGACTCCCGAACAGACGCTGACGCTGAAGAAGGGCTCGTGTCGCGACAGCGCATGGCTGATGGTGCAGGTGCTGCGCTATCTGGGCCTGGCATCGCGCTTCGCCTCGGGCTATCTCATCCAGCTGACGCCGGACGTGAAGTCTCTGGACGGTCCGGTCGGCGCTTCCACAGACTTTACGGATCTGCACGCGTGGACCGAAGTTTACCTGCCGGGTGCCGGCTGGATCGGTCTGGATCCCACCTCCGGCCTGATGGCAGGCGAAGGTCACATCCCGCTGGCCTGTACGCCTGATCCCGCAAGCGCCTCGCCCATCACCGGCTATATATATGAGCCCGTGGCGGAAGGCGATAAGATCAAGAGCGAATTCGACTTCGCGATGACCGTGACGCGCGTGTATGAGACACCCCGCGTTACCAAGCCCTACACCGAAGAACAGTGGGCGGCTATCGAAGCCCTGGGGCATAAGGTTGATGATCGCCTGAAAGCCGGCGATGTACGCCTGACGATGGGTGGCGAGCCGACTTTCGTTTCCGCCACCAACATGGATGGCGAGGAATGGAACTTTACGGCTCTGAGCCCCGAGAAAGCCAGACTTGGCGGCACGCTTCTGAAGAAGCTGAAGGACAAATGGTCGCCCGGCGCTCTGCTGCACTGGGGTCAGGGCAAGTGGTATCCCGGTGAGCCGGTGCCCCGCTGGGCCTATAGCTGCTACTGGCGCCGCGACGGTGTACCGGTCTGGGAAGATCCCAAACTGATCGGCGAAGAAGGCACGGACTATGGTTACACGGATAAGGAAGCGATCAACTTCATTACCGTCCTGGCCGATCGCCTTGATCTTGACCCCAGCTATGTCGTCAAGGCCTACGAAGACGTCTTCTACTATATGTGGAAGGAACGCCGCCTGCCGGTTAACGTTGATCCTTTCCAGTCCAAACTGAAGGAGAAGATCGAGCGCGACCGCCTTGCGCGTATATTTGAGCAGGGTCTGGATAAGGTAACCGGTGGTGTACTGCCGCTTTCGCGCCGCTTCACAGGTGAAGGCAAGCCGTACTGGGCTACCGGCCCGTGGTTCCTGCGCCCCGAGCGCATGTATCTGCTGCCCGGCGACTCCCCGATGGGCTTCCGTCTGCCGCTGGATTCGCTGCCCTGGGTCGCGAAGTCCGATCACCCCTGGGTGCATGAGCAGGATCCCATGGAAGCGCGCGGTCCGCTGCCGAAGCCGAGCCGCCGTTCTGTCCAGCCCTTCCTTACCAGTTCGGCGCCGTCTTACGGCTCCGGAACGGGCGATGTATTCAGCGAGTTTCAGACGCAGGCTCAGGGCGGATCCGGCGAGGGTGGTCCCGGTGCCTCCAGC
>JBGGNE010000086.1:0-25038 GCA_041287705.1 Methylacidiphilales bacterium
ATGGAAAGGATATTGGGTCGGTATGGATTGTGAGCAGGCGTGTAACCGCAGGAAACCGCGAAGTGATAACGTGTGAAAAAGAACGTGATTTTTTGGAACGCCTCTATTACCGTTTTGGATATGCGAAATGTACTCGTAGCGATAATCGCTCTCATCCTTTTGGCTCCCTGCAGTTTTGCGCAAACCACCGTCAAAATCTCCATTTATGACTTGATGCAGGAGAGATCCAATAACGGATACCTCGCCAAAAAGCTTTATGAACTGGGAGACCGCTATAAGAAAGCCAGTACTCCGGCAGGCAAAAAGCAGATTATTGATCAGATGAATGAGGCTAAAGAAAAGCTCTGCATGACAGAAGAGCAGAAGATCGAGATTGCGACAAAACGGGAAAAGATACGGAGCTTAAAAAGCCTTGGCGGCGATGCACAGGAGATAGAAAGACTCCAGAAGTCGGTTGATGACGCGTCCAGGCAGGCACTGAAGTCGTTTGACGAAACGTACTACTCCTTCTATTGAAGATCTGAAGAAACTATCGGTATTTATGAGCCGGGCAAACAAAAACCGGATCCTGAAAGATCCGGTTTTCTCGTCTCCGGAGGAGGGGAAAGCATGGGCGCAAACGCCACATGTTCGTGTTCCCGGAGAAAGTTGTAGAATAACAGTTACTGCTTGTTGCAGGCCTGATCGCATTTTTCCCGGTACAGACGGGTAAGGCGGCTGTGTTCGGTGCGGGCTGCTTCTATTTCCGCAGTCATTTCGTCGCGTTCGCGGCACATGCGTTCGATATCGGCTTCAAGCCGGTTAGCTTCTGCACGCAGTATGTCGGCGGCAATCTGGGTTTCGGATTCAAGGGTTACTGTGCTCATAATCGTATATTCAGGGGTTAAGATTGAAGTCAGACGATGAGATGGTCTGAACTGATGGATTGCTTCCCTCATTTATAGGGGAAGTAATCCGTACAATATAGCCCGGAAATCCGCTTCTTCAACCGCGACGGGCGTATCCCCACTTTTGTGCGGATCGGTACGGATAGGTGATTTGGCTGGGGGCCTTATGCCTAAGGTGACAAAGACGCATGGCGCAATCGGTTCTGCTTGCCAACGTTGCTCCGGCTTCGTATGACGATGGGCGATGAAAGTGGTGATCTGGGGTTGTCGCGGTTCTCTGCCGATGCCGTTGACTGCCTTGGACGTCCGCGCGAAGATTCAGCAGGCGCTGGAGCTGGCCGCCGACCACGATATATCCACTCCCGCAGCCCGCAATCACCTGATCGACCATGTGCTGCCCTTCTGGGCGCGCGCAACGTACGGCGGCAATACGCCCTGCGTCCAGGTCATCGGGTCCGAGTGCACGGGCGACGTGCAGGAGTATATTGTGTGCGACGCCGGGTCCGGACTGCGGAATTTTGGGGACGCCCTGGCCAAGGCGGAGGATGAGCGTAATTACCGCTCAATGGATGCTGTGACCCCCGAAAGGCGGCTGCTGCAGGCGCGCTTCCATGTACTTTTATCTCACCTGCACTACGATCACCTGCAGGGCTTCCCCTTCTTTAAGCAGGCATGGAATCGCGGGTGCGAAATTCATTTCTACGGATGTCATGCCGACCTTGAGGAAGCGTTGCGCCGTCACCAGCAGCAGCCCTTCTTCCCCGTGCAGTTCGATCGGCTGGGGGCCTCCATTCACTTTCATCAGCTTCAGGAAGGCAAGCCCCTGACGCTGGCCGGTGTCACCGTCTATCCCTTTAAACAGGATCACCCCGGCGACAGCTACGGCTATCGCTTCATGCATAACGGCCGTACGTTCGTCTATAGCACGGACAGTGAGCATCGCGAAGATGCGGACGGGGAGGAGTACAGCTTTCTGCGTCATCTGCAAAATGCGGATGTTGTTATCTTTGACGCTCAGTATCAGTTACGCGAAGCCATTTATACGAAGGAAAACTGGGGCCACAGCAATAACTTTATCGGGGTGGAACTGGCTGTGCGCGCGCATGTGGGCCACCTCGTGCTCTTTCATCACGACCCAGTGAGCAGCGATCAGGCGCTGGATGAACTGCAGCAGGCCACTCAGAGCTACGCCGATATGTGCTCCCCGCTGGATAAGCTGCGCGTTTCCATAGCCCATGACGGTATGGAAATCGAGGTGTAAGACCATTTCCCTGCGTTAATTGCCTATAGCGTGGGCAATTAACGCTGAGAAATGGTCTAAGATCCGTTGCAAATGGTCTGATCAGCAGGGATGAAGTTGGCGTATGGCAAAGGATTGGTAAGCTGAACGTGCTGAAGTAATCGCGTGCGTCGATCTGACATATTCTATATGATCAGGAAGGTGTATTACTTCTGTACTGCCCATTGTGCAACAGGTCGTCACGTAACTGCCAAATACGATTTGCTTTAGCCCTATAATGTGTGCGAGAATACCAGTTCCCGCGGCGGTTGCTGTTACTCGGATTCTCTTCTCCACCCTCTCCCATGGCTTCCGGCATATTGCCTCTCTGGTGTCGGCCACGCTGGCCGGTTTCGCGGGGTATATTGCCGAGGTTTGTATCGGTTGCGATTATCGCTGCGACGAGTGCTTTCTGTTTCACTTCCCTTAGTTCGCCGACTGCACGTGCAGCCGACTCCCCGCCTGTAGCGCCGATTGCTCCCCCCGATGGTGCCTCGGAGCCTTCGCCTGAAACTGTTTTCGAGCGCGCGCATCAGCTCTATTTAAAGGGCGATAACGTGGGCGCCGCCGCGGCGGTTCGCACCATCTTTACCACCTGGGAGAAACGGTTCGGCCCGAACAACGCACGGCTTGTACCCTACATGCTGGAGGCGGCGGAGCTCTTTGAAATGCTGAACCGCGTGACGGAAGCCGAGGCTCTTTTTCTTCGCGCGCTGACGATTCGCGAAGGATCTCTCTCCTCCGCCACGGGCTCCAGCCTGGAGGTGGCCTCCGTGCTGTACAATCTGGCGTGGTTCTACAGCAACCTTGCCAATCACACCAGGTCCGAGGAACTCTTCAAGCGCTGTATTGCGATACGGGAGCGCATCGTGGGGCGTCGCCATATTCTTACTGCTTCTGCTCTGAACGGATTGGGCGTGCTGTACGAAAACATGGGCGACTACGTGAAGAGCGAGCAGTTGTTCCGGGAGTCGCTGGAGATCAAGCAGGCACAGGCTGGTCCCGAAAGTCCCACGGCGGCCACGACGATGAATAATCTGGCCACGCTTTACCTGAGTCAGAATGACTTTCGGCAGGCGGAACGTTATCTGACGCAGGCGCTGGCCATCCGCGAACGGTCGCTGCCACCGAATGCGATGTCAACCATCACCACGATGAACAACCTGGCGCTGCTGTACCGCAGCATGGGCGACTTTACGCGCGCCAAGGCATTGTTTGAGAGGGTGTTGCGGGCTCGCCAGAGCAAGCTGGGCGCCACCCATGCGCTTACCATCACCACGCTGGGTCACCTGGGGTTGTTGGAGGGAGATCTGGGCAACGAAGTCGCGGCGGAAGCTCTGTTGAAACGCGTGGTGGAAGCCCGCCAGCGCTTCTATAAAGAGGCTCACCCGGATACCGCGCGCAGTCTCTTTCATCTGGCACTACTTTACGACCGCACGAATAGGCTGGATCTGGCGCTGCCACTGCATCAGAAAGCGCTGGAAATGCGTCGTAAGGTGTTGGGTAAGAACCATCCCGAGACAGCCGCCAGTCTCTCCTTCCTGGCGCGCCACTACCACATGGCGGGCGATACGGCCAAGGCGCTGCCACTTTACGAGGAAGCACTGGCGCTGCAGAAGAAGCTGCTGGGCATGTGCCACCCGGAGACGCTGGAGACACTGGATAATCTGGCGTATCTGAATCTGGATACCAATAACCGGGAGCGTGCGTTGGAGCTGTGTCGGGAAAGCATGGCGACGCGCGAGCAGATGCTGCGTAATCTTTTTGCCTTCGCCTCGGAAGATCAGCGCGTGCTTTTTCAGAAGGCGCTGAGCCTGTACAGCCTGCCGGCCAGCCTGGGCAGCGCACCGGATATCGCGCGGGCTCTGGCCCGGACGAAGGGCGTCGTGCTGGATTCCATTATGGAGCAGCGGGAAGCGCTGCGGCAATCGACCCACAAGGACACGAAAGATCTGATGACCCAGATGCGGCAGATTCGTCGCGATCTGGCCGAATCGATCCGGCGCCGGGATAACCCTGAGCTGACCTCCCGCAGCCCGGATACCGACGAGGCGCGCCGCCTGATGCCGCTGCCCAGCCCCGAGGAACTGCAACTGAAGCAGGACCGCCTTTACGCGGACCTGGGCGAGCGGCTCAACTCCGGCGCTGAAAGCTGGCAGGCGCTGCGGACAGATCCCGCAAAGATAGCGGCGGCTCTGCCTGCCGGCGCGGTGCTGTTGGATTTTGTGGCTTACCAGGCTTACAAGCCCAACCTGGGGAGGCCGGTGCCCTCGTACGGAGCGGTGGTGATTACCCGTGATGCTCCGCCTCAGTGGATTCCGCTGGGGCCCGCGGAGCCTCTTGACGCGGAAGTGCGCAACATGCAGGAGCTGGTGCGCAAGCGGGTGCGCGATATCCACATAGCGGCAGCCTTACAGGCTCTGCATCGCCGGCTGTGGGCGCCGCTGGAAAGGGCGATCCCCCAGGGAGCGTCGCGAGTGATCATTTCGCCGGACGGAGAAATCAACTTTGTGAGCTTTCCTACGCTTCTGGATGCCCATCAGGAGTTTCTGGCAGACCGCTTTGTCTTTGAACACGTGGCGACGGCGCGCGATGTTCTGACTGCTTCGGCATTGACTGCGGAACCGGTGGCGAAACCGCGGATTCTGGTGCTGGCCTATCCCGATTACGCCGCGCGAATAGATAACAGCAACAGCGCCGGATCCACCAGCCAGACTTCGAATTCGGGAACTTCGCCAGCCAGTACTGCCACAGGCAAGGTGAGAGACGCAGCTTCAGCAAATCCTGCAGGAGGCGCTGTAGGTCCAAGGACTTCGGGGATACCGACTTCATTGCCGTTTCGCTCAACGACGTCATCAAATGGTGCAAAGCCCGGTCATTCTCCTGCACCGGCTGCATCCAGCCCGCTGGTGCCTGTAATCAGGCAACTGCCGGTTGTGGCAGCCGGGCAGGGCGATGGCTCGGCCGGAAATGTCACCCGTCCGCCGCTGCACTCCGGTGGTGGTGGCAATATTGGGGAGACATCGCCGACCGCTTCCTCAGTGCCTGGCACGCGGGGGCTGAATCATGCGCTTTCCGAGTGGATGGAAGAGAGCCTGAAGCCTCTCACCGGCACCTTGCGCGAGGCGGAGTATCTGCGGGATGCCGCGCCACGCTGGGGCATGCGGGCAGATGTTCGCACCGGCGCGGAGGCGACCGAGGCATGCCTGCATCAGGGGCCGCCCCCGTACATTTTGCATATGGCGACGCACGGGCTTTTCCTGCCGGATCCCTCTGCGGCATCGCCTGTCGCGGCGCAATTGCCGGACAGCCCGGGACAGCCCATTGCCGTAAGCTCCACCAGCACGCGCGTACTATCCCCACAAGCCACTGCCCCTCCGGGAATCCAGCCCCGCAATCCTATGCAGCGCAGTCTGCTGGCACTCGCAGGTGCCGGCTATGGCTTCGACTCCTGGCAACGCGGCGCCCCGCTCATTGGCGAGAACGATGGCATCCTGACTGCGCAGGAGCTGGCTGAACTGAACCTGCGCGGCACGTGGCTTGTCGTGCTTTCCGCATGCGATACGGGCATCGGCATGGCTCAGGGCGGTGAAGGCGTGCTGGGCCTGCGCCGCGGGTTTCACCTGGCCGGTGCGCGCTACTTGCTGGTCACACTTTGGCCAGTCTCAGACGACGATACGGTAGACTTTATTAAAGCCTTTTATGATGAAGCACTTAAGACAAAGACACCCCCCATCGCCCTGGCGGAGGTTCAGCGTAAGCTCCTGAAAAAGCTGCGCCAGGAACGCGGCCTTCTGGAAGCCGTGCGCTCGGCGGGTGGGTTTATGTTAAGCTACTAAACGAGTGGTGTCTTTCATTTGCCTCACAGTTCGTGGTCTTGCTTGCGAAATGTGCCTTTATGGCGCATCATAGAAATTGATTAGTCTCTCCTCTACTTATGGCCTCTTTAAAAGCAAAGGTGAAAAAGAAAACGTCGCCTGAGGAAAAGGCTTCGCCTGTCCTGGAAAAGCAGCCCTCCGCCAAACGCCCCTCGCGCAACCGCACCGTAAAGGTAGACGTGACGGCGCCCGCGGCCACGGATGTTGTGGTCACCAATAAAGAGGAGAAGGTGGAAAAGGAGGAGATCGCCAATGCAGAGAACCCTGCCGCCGACACCGCACCGGTTGTTGCCCCCCTGAAGTCGAAGGCCAAAGCGAAAGCACAGGCTGAAAAAGTCAGCAAAGTCAGTACCCGGGCGAAAACCAAAGTGAAAGCTGCGGAGGAAACTGAGGGATCAGAAGTTGTTGCCGAGCCCGCAAAAGTCGAAGTAAAGGTAGAAGTGGCAACGCCTGCTGAATCGCCGGAAACTGAAACTGCGGTGTCCGAAACGGTAGCTGAGTCCGGAGAAGAGGCGGCCGTGGCAACGAAAGACGGCACCGATGTTAAGGTGGAAGTGATATCCGAACCTGCTCGGGCCGAGCTTCGCGAATTTAGCCCTGAAGCTCCCAGGGCCGAGCCAGATAAAGCTGAGAAGGAAAAGCCGGAGAAATCCGACAAGTCCGAGCCGGACAAGCCCGAGGCCTCGCCCATACTCACTTCTGAGACTCAGGAGATTTTTACGCGTCTGCGCGAGGAAGTGGGTTTCCCGGTGCTCGCCTACTGGACCTCGACGACCGGCTCCATTTGCCAGAATGATGTCATGGCGATGTCGCACTTGCTGGCGGAGACGCCGAAGAGCGATACGGTGGGCCTTTTTCTCAAGAGCGATGGCGGCAATCCCGAGGCGGCGCTCCGTCTGGTGCACCTTCTGCGCAGCACGTTCAAGCGGATCATTCTCTTTGCGCCCTTTGAGTGCGCCTCGGCAGCCACCATGGTGGCGCTTGGGTCCAACGAGGTTCACATGGGCCGCACGTCTTACCTCACGGCGGTTGATACATCGCTGAAGCACCAGCTCTCGCCGGTGGATCATGGCAACGATCTGGTATCGGTAAGCCAGGACGAAGTGTCGCGCATCCTGCGGTTATGGAAGGATCACAAGACCAAGGATAATCCGTATCCGGAGGTCTATAAGTATCTGCATCCGCTCGTGATTGGCGCGCTGGACCGCTCAAGCTCGCTTTCCATCCGCATCTGTGCGGAGTTGCTGAGTTATCACCTGGATGACAAAGAGCGTTCGGAGCAGATCAGCCGCGAGCTTAATTCATCCTATCCTTCGCACTCCTACCCCATTACAGCTACAGAAGCACGCCGGCTGGGCCTGAATGTGAAGGATCTCAATCCGGTAGTGGAGAAGATGCTGCGCGATCTGAACATGCAGTACAGCACAATGGCGCATCCGCTGATCACTGATTACGATGAGGGCCACTACCACATCAACGAGATCTGTAACATCCTGGAGATTAATGGCCGCCAGATCTTCTATTCCGTAAACAAGGACTGGTATTACCGCAAGGAAGAGCGCCGCTGGAGCCCCATGAAGGATAAATCCTCCTGGAAGAGCGTAACGAAGGTGGAGAACAACTGGACTCCCGCGACCTTCTTTATCCGCTAGTATCAGGCCCGCCCTGACCAGATATTTGCTTCCAGATGAAGAACGGCTCGGCTCAGTCTAGGACTGAGCGGGCTTCGCTCCCGTTTCCTTCGCATCTTTAGTGGTTCCACCCTGCTGCTTTCGCCATTCGCGTTGCTTTTGCAGATCTTCGAAGCGGGATTTCGCCGCGAGGCGTTGTTGTTCTTCCTCGTAGTCATCGCGGCGGACGCGGGCTTCTGCATCGCGCAGAGAGGCTTCGGCCTGATGCAGGGCGCGGGCGGCGGTGATGGCGGCATCGGCAAGCTGACCAACGGCCAGCAGGCTGTGCGCGTTTGCCAGATCATGAGAGCCGGAGCTTGTGGAAACGCTTGTGCTTCCAGGGTTTGCGGCGATGCGGACACCGCGCGGTCCCACCCAGCTTACGGCCTGAATAACGGCTTTCCCGGCGGAATCCATAGCGACTAGCACAGGCGCAGCGGTTTCGGTATTGCCACGAAGGACGGCCATGTGACGCGCAGTTTCCACGCTCACGTCGTTCATCTCGTTGGCAATGGCGGCCCAGTCGGCGTAGTCTTCGCGGGAAGCCTGACGCGCTGAATTGAAGCGGCGCTGAGCGGCCTCAATGCCTGCGATGGCGGCGCGCGCTTCGTCGGGATAAGTAGCCTGCTCCACCTTAAAGCTGCTGGCCGCGTCGCGTGCGGGAACGAGGTGAGCTTCGGCGGAGCGCAGTGCCTGCAGCATTTCCTCGTGAGACTCGCGATCGGCCAGGAGTTTGGCATCCAGCACGTTAGCCTGAGAAGTAAGCGTGGTGATCTGCTTGTCGATAGAAGTGGG
The DNA here is from genome assembly GCA_041287705.1 of Methylacidiphilales bacterium. Taxonomy (GTDB): domain Bacteria; phylum Verrucomicrobiota; class Verrucomicrobiia; order Methylacidiphilales; family UBA1321; genus LW23. The sequence continues at coordinate 8,510 of JBGGNE010000086.1, forward strand.
ATTGCGCGGCAGGGTCGAGGCTTCTTCGGAAAGTTTGGCGAATGTGGCGCACAACTCATCCGCCATCGTGCGGGTGGCGGCGGTCACCGTACGCTGCTGGGTATTGAGCGACAGCATGTTGATGCGCTGCTGCAGGTTGGCCAGAGCTTCCGTGTTGCGTCCATCAGCCAGACGCAGTTCGCCCGCGGTAGTGGTAATTTCGCTCAGGCGCACGCGACCTGCCTGGATGGCGGCTGTCGCCTGATCCAGTTGCCCGGCAGCCTTGAAAGGCGCTGCCTTGGCCAGATTCGCTTCCGCGGCGGCCAGCAGTTCGGCGGTGCGGCGCATTGCCGCTTCAAACTCGGAAATATTATCTGTGATGGTCGCGTTGGCGTCCTCGGGAGCTTCGGCCAGCACCAGCGCACCGGGGTGGAAGTTCTTCTGCAGGTAATCCAGAATGGCAGTAGCTCGCGGGGCTTCGCTCAGCAGTTGCTTGGCTTCCTGGCGCAGGGCGGCTTTGCGGGCCACGAATTTCTCGGCGGCTTCGCGGCTTTGCGTGATGCTTTCGTCGAAGCTGGCGAGAGATTCCTCGCCTATTTCTACCGCGTGCAGAGCGGCGGGGGTGTCGCCATTCATCAGCGCGCCGCGTGCGATATCCAGCTGTGCTTCGGCTACACGCAGGAAGCGCTCGGCTTCGCGGCCGGGCTCCTTCAACGTCGCGTCGGCTTCCGGGGCAGTACGACCTTTGCTTTCCGCCAGAGCAGCGGCGATTTTCTGGGTAAGCTCGGCGCGTGCTTCGGGCAGGCTGGCGGCGCGGCTTTCGCGATCCTGGTGCAGCTTGTTCAGCGCGGCCAGCGCGCCCACAGATCCATCCGCGCGGGATAGCAGCGAGGCGCCGGTTTCCTGCACTTTATCTGTGTCTTCCGCAATGTCGCGGGTCACGCAGTCCTGGGCCAGTTGCTCAATCTTCGTGTCCAGTTCGGACAATCCTGTGCGCACCCAACTGTCGCGAATCTTGTGCTGCTTCAGGAATTCCGCAATCTTCAGCAGGCGCGGCGCTTTCTTCTCTCGCAGATCGTCGTTTACCTCAACCAGTTTGCGCGCCTGGGCGGACATGCGTGAGGCTTCCGGCACCTGCTTCTCCATGGCGCCAAGTGGATCGCGGACAGCCTGCTCCTCCGCCTTCAGGCAGGCGGCGCGGGTGGCGGGAATCAGTGTATCGTAGACGTGCGCGGCCTTCAGCACGGATGCTTCCTTACGCGTGGAAACGAGCTCATCCAGCTCGGCGCGGATTCGGGCTATTTCCACGGCGGGAGTCTGCAGGCTTTGGGAAAGCGAGGCCAGATGCAGTTCGGCCTTCTCCACACGCTCCTTGAATTGTTGCGTAAAATTCTGCCAGGCAAGAGTATGCGCCTGATGATCGCGGGCATATCCCAACAGGCTGCCTGAGGCGAGCCGGGCATTATCTCCGGGGGCGCGAGTCGAGGCTTTCTCCGTGCGGGTCAGCAGCTTCGGCATGGCGTCGGGTAAAACTGTCACGTCATCATGCAGCAGCGCTTCTGCCTGCCAGTGCGGCTTGGAGAAAAACATGGCCATTGCACCTTTGGCGCTGTCGGTGCCCAGAAGGTTGCGGGCCTGAGCCACATTCTGCATTGCAGCGGAGGCATCCAGATACAGGCCGTCCACTTCGCGAAGAATTTCGCGGGCCTCGTGCAGGGTCTGGCCGTTGAAACGAAGCTCCGTATCGGCACCAGCGCCGATGATGAGCCGCGCACGATCCATCAGATCCAAAGCGCGGGCGGGCACATGACTCAGTTCCGCTTCACGCTGGCGCAACAGGGCCTGGGCACGCTGCTGAATAGGGCGGTTTGCGGTGACCAGCACAAAGGCAACGGCAGCCACGGCAAGAAACGCCACTATGGCCAGCACGGCCAGCATCAGTACATTCGGCAGCCTGGAGCGATGCGACGCAATAACCAGCGAAGTATCCACCTCATCCATGCTGCGGGTGGCCAGTGTCAGCGCGGGTTTGTACTGGCTGCTGGCGATATCGTAGGCGCGCTGGGCTTCCTGCAAATGTTTCTCCGCCCTGGCCATAGCCTCGGTCGTTTCCGGAGTTGTAGCGGGATTTTTCTGGAGCGTCTCCTTGAGTGTGGCAAAACGGTTCTTCGCTTCGTCCATCAGCGGCAGGTCAGCCTGATAATTTTCGATCGCCACCATGCAATCCATGATGCGGGTAGCCAGCATCATGAGCTCCTCGCCAGTCTGCTTGAGATTGCCGCCCTGGTTGAGCTGATTGGACAGTTTTTCCACCATGGCGGAGAACTCCGCGATGGGCGGTTTGGCGATATCGCCCGTGCGCTGTGCCGAGGCGAAATCGCGCGCTTTCATATCCAGCGCCCACAGGGAAGTCTCGGCGTGATCCTTGTAAGCCTCGGCGATGCCTTCGAGCTTCTGCCGACGATCGCGCTCACCCCTGGTTTTCTCTTCCAGCTGCTTGTCGATATTCTTAATTGTGTCCTTGATGGCGTCGAAATAACGGGCGCCATTGGCCAGGGCGCTCAGCGCGGTGGCATCCAGATTGCCCTGCCAGGCCTCGTCGCCCAGACCCGCCATTTGCTGGGCGCGGCTGGAGTAATAAACGACCTGCGACTTCCCATTGGAATCGCGTTGAAGAAAGAACAGAATCGCTCCGTCACGCTGCTCAATATCATTGACCAAATTGGCGAATCCCTCATTTGCCCGCAGACCGCGGCTCAGAGCAGTATTGGCGGCGTCCAGACCTGTGAGTTGCTGGCCGTTCTCAGTGTAAGACTCGTTATCGCCATTGGCCGCGATGACCACCGTCCAGTGCGGTGCATTTTCCTTCAGCCATTTGCTGATCTCGCTCATGCGAGGGATATTGGTGCGCCCCTTGACGTATAGCTGGCGATCCGCGCGCCATTTCGTTGGCATGTCGCTGATGCGCTCGATCGGTACCGGTTCCTGGGCGTGCACATTGCTGGGTGCTCCGGCAACAGCGAGAAGCAGCAGCGTCAGTATCGCGCAGAGCAGTGCGCTGAGGCGCAGCGGCAGGGTACGCGTGCAGATCCTTATGGGCAAAGCCATCCCGGCAGGCGTCCTCGCAATATCATGTGGGGCACGGTGGGCGGGGGGAAGCATGGTCGCGTAGAAGAGAGGGAGAGGGAGTAATGTGAAGCGGGCCTTGGCGCGGACCTATAGGGATAAGGAAACACGCACCCTGCTCATAACGACGACTTTTTACGCAAAAGACAAGCGTTTTGATCAAAACTCAGCAAATCCGTTGCATTTTCGCTCGGTTAGGCAAGGGACATGTGAATAAAGTGGGTAAAAGAGTGGCTGAATTCGTCGTCCGAGAGGTGGTTGAGAAGATGTTATCTGATTGTAATAGCAGTGAGTTAGGTGAGATTTGCGAAATTTATTCGTTATACATAAGATGATACTGGACAATTGAACGCGTTTGTATAACACTATTACCCAGATCAGCGTAATCGGCGGCTCTGGTTGTAAGCCAGAGTGGAGCAAATCTTTCCTCTGGGAGATTGCCTCGGAAAATTACTCCGAGTCCGGCGCTACATCAATAGGAGTCCTATTCATGTACGCTGAAATGACGATCATCACCGACGACCTCTGTAGCTTCGCTCCTCGCACTCAGGGCGACCATCAGCAGATTCGTCAGGAAAGTGTGCTGAATCTCTTTGTGGAGATTCTGGCGCCCGCTCGGCCTGCTGTTTCGCGCACTTCCGCATCACCTGCGGCCAGTTCGTCTCTTCGGTTTCATGAAACAGCACGAGACCATGCAACTGCCCAGCGGCATGTTGCCGCACCGCGCCCCCGGACGGCTGTCCGCACCCGCGGACACAGCTTCTCGCATGCCGCATTTGCCCCTCCTGCGGAATACACTGTCCGCGCGGACCTGGATTCTCCACCCGATATAGCGTCGCAGCTTCGTCCTGATCCGGCCGGTATCGGCGCTGAATCCCTGCAATCCCAGCCGGAGCTTCCCCTCCGCTACCGCCGCCGTCAGCGCCACTTTACGCCCAAGGTTCGCTCCGTCTGGTCCGGGCCTCCACGCTTGGATGATATCTTTACGTTGAGCGACCGCCACAACATCGCCGAGCACGTCAGAAGAACGGATCATCGCGAAGCCGCATGAGGACAAAAAGGGATGAAAGTGAGGTTGGACGGGTAACGGAGGAAAGGGGCCATTGCATAGGCAGAGCGTTGTCAGAAATACCAACGGCATCCGCTCTCGTTTATACTTTCTCAATCACCTGGAAGCTGAGCTATCCCAGCTCTTTTCTCGCCTCAAAACTCGTCGCGATCCCTTCTGAATACGGCCCCAGGCGGCGTAGCAGTGTGGAGCTCATGGCTTCGTTACTGACAGCCACGCCTGCCAGTGCGTGAAGAAGTTCGTGCCGTGCTTCGCCCTGGCGACTGATGGCGGCGGCAAGCAGAGGAAGTCCGCGACCCAGCACGGGTTCGTCCGGACGGACGTAAAGAGAGCTGTAGCGAATGGTATCCGGCAGCACGCGGTGCGTTACCATCCAGCCGATGATTTTGCCCGTGGCGCGCACGCGCAGCGCGGTGCTGACGCGGAGCTCCTGAAGTGCGAGTTCCGAGAATGGGGAGAGAGCGCTGGGAAAGTCCGGCCACGCTTTGATCTCATCGCGTTGCCGCTGCGTGACATCTTGCCATGGAATAACCTCATGAGCCGGTCCGGGCTTCAGGCGAATCCACGGCATCTCCATAATGCGGTCGATACTGAACCGCCCCAGCCGCATGCGAGGCATGCCGGTCGACCAGCCGCAGCGTCGCAGAACCGCTTCCGTGGCGGCAAATCCCGGAGAATCGCTCACATAGATGGCACCAGCCACCCTCACGCCACGCCGCTGGAGCTCTGTCTCAAGCGCCCGCAGCAGTTGAGTGCCGATACCGCGCATACGCCATTGCTCCTCTACATAGAGCGAGCGTACGACAGCGCTGGGTCGTTGCGGATGAATCTCCGCCAGTGCAAGTCCGACGGGCACTGGCGATGAAGAGGGCAGGGAACGCCGGCACGTATCTGAATATGGCGCATTCGTGACGCTTGCCGCTTCATTCGATGACGGCGCCATCATTTCCGCCCCGATCGCCACACTTCCGCCCTGTGCTGCGCCGGGATCGCATATCGTCAGCAGTCGGCGCGATGCCTCGAATGTCATTGAGGCGAACGGCTCCGTTTCCTCAGGGCGCAGCACGCGAATACGCGTAGCTTCAGACGCGGATGGCTCTATCATTTCCTAGCGCACCGAGTTCATGGCCGAGGTCAGATCCTGCTCAATGGTGTCGGTTGTCGCGTTCGTCAGCTCCTGCGGCACCTGGCCGGCCGGCAGCGGGTTGACACCGGCGCCATCCATTATAGAGCTTTCCTGATTGCCCAGCACCTGGTCAAAAGGATCCGTGCCATCCAGACCTGCGGCCTGCACCATGGATTTCTCCAGCTCGCTCTCCGTAGTGTCGCTCAGCGCGTTCTTCGTCTCCTGAGGGACAGGAGCCCCCTGGTTCACTCCAGTTCCGTCGATTGAGGCTGTGTCACCCTTTGTCAGCAGACCAGGCGCTTCGCCGGGAGGCGTGTTAGGCTGGCCGGGCTTTTTGCTGTTACCGGAGGGAGGCGTTGGCTCACCCGTGCCCATAGCGCCTGCCAACTCCGATTCCACGTTGGGGTCGATCGCCTCTTTGGTCTCGTTCGGGAGGAACTTATCGTTCACCTGACCGATGTTGCCGCCATCCAGCACAACGGATTCCTCGCGATCCACGACTGTATCGTAGTTTGTGAAATCACCCAGACCGTCACCCAGCAGACCCATCTGGGAATCCGTGTCAAATTCCAGATCCGGCTGATCCGCATCCAGCTGTCCAATAGCGGCATCGAGGAAGTTATCGTACACGGGATTATTGGGGTTGTTCACCGACGATGCAAAGCTGTTTGCAAAGAAGATACCATTGCCAGCAGGGATTGCATTATCATCAACAGGGAAGGGAGTGCTGTAGCGAATAAAATCAGTGGAAAGTCCGCCAAGATCTGAATATAAATCGCTTCCTGCATAAAGATTATACACAGCGCCGTTGGTCAGAGTAAACACCTGGGGACCGGCTTCATTGATAAAATAGTTGTCCGTGGCCAGAGTTATCTTATGTTCTGAGCCATCCACTGCAATGTTAGCTCCATCCGCAAGGGTAAGATCACCCCCAAACGCTACCATGGTAACACTGGATTCCAGATCGCCAGTGTTGATCTGGCCTGAAATTGTCAGAGCGGTATTTGTGAAGATATTCAGATCGCCGCCGCGTGTAACATCACCGATCTGCTCAATATGGTTGCCGGTGTGTGTCAGTGTAATGCTGGAGTCCGATGACATGGTGAGCTTGCCTGCATTAACAGCGCCAGTCTGTGTTATCGGCCCGGAAGTGACAAGGCTGAGAAGGGTCGTGACATCAGCACCGCCCAGCTCAATGGAGTCAGTCTGGTTGATTGTCACCTGATTGCCGGAGAGCGTTAGTGTACCCAGGTCGATACTCTCATCTACATGAACATCACCGGCTCCGGCGAACAGAGCTAAGCCATCTCCTGAGCCGTGAACGAAATCATTAAAGGTGATGCCACCGAAGCCTGCAGAAGCATCCAGCTCAAAATTATTGGATAAGCCAACAACGGAGTTAAATTCAGCGCCGCCATCCGCCCGCATATAGGAGGCATCAATCGTTGTGGTGTCGCCATTATCCGTAAGCTTGCCGGTAAAGATACTGTCGCCGCCAATATACAAAACACCGGTATGATTCAGTGTGGTTGTACCTGCATCCATGCCCTCAAGAAGGAATATATCCTGGGCAGTCAGGTTGACCGCACCAAGTGACGTTCCAGGTGTGGCTGAAAAGATAATATTGCTACCTGCTGTTGCATTGAGCGAACCAGGCCCGTTTACCGTATCCAGAAAAAAGATGTCATTTAGCGAAACAAGGGTATTGCTGCCTGTCAGGTTGACAATGGGATCAATATTGATATTTGCGTCCGATAGAATGGTAGCGCCTTTCAGATTAAGGCTCGATGACGTAAAAGAGATATCTCCCGTCGTATCCAGGAATGCTCCAGAGGCGAAAGTCGTGGGGCCGCCCGTATCCGTAAACGTATCCGCAACGATATCGCCCAGGTCATCAATCTGCAGAGTGCCCGCATGGTTAAATATGACAGAACCGAGCGGTACTTCGAGGAGCTTCTGAACAACAATATTGTTGGTTGTGATGGTCAGAGATCCATTCAGGATGTCTGTATCGCCGTCAAACGTAGTTGTTCCCGAGCCTGCAATCTGTTGCAAGTAATTAGCTCGAACGAGATTATGAAACGTGACGTCGTGAGCATTATTTATCTGGAGGCCGTTTAGTCTCACCAGCCCTCCGACCGTATAGAAAAAGGAAATATCGCCCGTGCCGGCATTGAGATTATAGGTCGAATCACCAGGCGTGTAGCCATCAACCCTGTGATTGAAGTTGAGGTTGCCGCCGTTGGTGTTAATATTCGCTGTTCCCGGCGCACCCAGTACAACCTGAGTATTGAAGGTGAGGTCACTGCTGGAATTGATAGTGTCGCCGGGATTGAACTTGAAAAGAGCGGAGCCTATGGGATTAAACGATACAGGTTTTGTATACGTAACAGATCCGCTGGCGAGTGTAATCTGAGTTCCTGCGTAATAAGTGATGGCTCCCAGATTGCTCGGATACAACGAGCTGTCTATGCTAAGAAATCCCGCGGTGACGATAGTAGGAGATACCAGATCACCCAGTGGGCCGGCGCTCTGGTATCTGCCAAAGGTAGTGGAAGCGGAACTTATAGAGGGAAATGCACCGTCTGGAATGGTGTCAGGAGCGTTCGGCCCAATGCTGATGCTGTTTCCGTTCGCACCAGGTCCGAAAAAGATGATGTGAGCGGAGAAAGTTGCCGTGCCGGCAATGTTATAACGTTCGCCATTCAGATGAAGATCACCGCCGCCTGTAGTAATAGCTACTGAGCCAAAACTTAAATCATGGGATCCTACGCCAGCATATTCAGGTGAATTTGCCTCAAAGTAAAGATCTGCACCCATGGTGCCTACATCTGCATTAACATTAATCTGGTTGCCGGCCTGAAAGACAATGCGGTTACCAAATCCCTGTGTAAATGCGAGGGTTGCGTTAATATCAATATTGTTCTTAGCCTGAAGGATGATGTTACCGCTTAACGCAGTAATCATCGTGTTCTGATAAGTTTCGGTGCCAGATGAATAGGCAAAATAGACAGGATTAAAGAAAGGATCACCCGGTGCCGCCGCGATCACAATATCGTCGGGATCCAGCAGAATAGTGCCACTGTTGCCTGACGAATGCTGAGCCAGTACGGTGACTTCTCTGGGCCGGAAAACCAGCGTGTGCTTGCCCGACGTTTCTATAAGCCCGCCATTGCCACCCAGAGGGCCGCCCTTTGCTGATAGCGTGGCCGCGCCGATGACCGTTGTCATATCGGACCATACGATGACTTTGCCGCCATCCCCAGCGCCAATACCGTCCGAGCGAAGGTCGGCGCCCGCATCTATAAACGCGATCTCCGCATTGACCACCGACGTGTTCTTGCCCTGAAAGTCGCCGCCGATCAGAATCTCGCCGCCGCCTGAAAAGCCTGACGCGTCAATGCGCGCATCTTTGGAGACAAGCACCTGATCGCCAAGAATGTGTGCCGTACCGCCTTTGCCGGAGTCACGGCTGGAGACATCGACCACGCCGCCCATTTCCGTAACGCCCGTCAAGCCTGGCGATCCCTTGACGCGGCTTCGATTGCGGCTGGCTGAGTTTACCACCACGCGACCGCCTCTGGCCTGCAGCGTGCCCTTGTTGACGATCTTACCGCCGTCAGTGCTCAGAAAAATACGACCGCCTTTGTTCTGCAACGCATTTGCGCGAACGGTCCCTGTATTATTAATCGCGAGCGCGTAGACATTGCCGCCCGCCGCTTTCAGTTCCGCGGTTGCCGCATTGATTTTGCCGGTGTTCGTCACACCTTTTTCGCGCTTGCGAATGCCCAGTTCGCTCTCCTTAACGCGGACACTCAGGCGACCTTCCGCACCGCCGCCATGGGAAGGCATCAGCACGATATCATTGCCTGCCGCCAGTCCGGCGGTGCCATTCGGCGCGTTAATTTCGCCATGGTTGATGACTTCCTGGCCGATAAGGATGACATCACCGTTTGTCGCATTAATGACGCCCAGGTTCTGGACCGAGGCAGTGCTCGGCCCCAGGAAGTTCATTGCGCCGCCCGCCATAAACTGCGAGTCGCTGACATCCAGTGTTGAGGCGAGGAAGCTTCCCGCGTCAATACGGGCGCCGCTTCCCACTACGATGCCGTTCGGGTTGATCAGATAAATGCTGCCGTTGGCCTGCAGAGTTCCCAGAATGCTGGAGGGATCGCCGCCCACGACACGATTCAGAGCGGAGGAATGGACGCTGGGCTGTACGAAGCGAGTCGTTTCCCAGGGATTGATAGAGAACTGCTGCCAGTTCACGATCATCTTGTCCGTCCCCTGCGTAACGGTAAGGGTACTGCCGTTGCGGTTAAAGTTGCCTTGCCCGGCCACCACCTGTTCCCCGGTCGGATTAGCGAATGCCAGCCATGGCGTCCATATGCCGCATAATACACTGGCTACAAATGCATAAGCGCAAAAGCCAGATGCCCGGCGAACGGCACAGGCCGCGCCCCGCAGGGCGATTGCCAATGTCCCAAAAAAACGGGAAGTAGGGACCATATAGAGAAGGAATGGATAAAATCGGTTGCAAATTACCGAGGTTTCTCAAGAAGTTCAACCTTCTTACGAGAAAAACAGTAATTTCCAGCTACCGATCAGACACTGTGCCCGCTGCCCCTGGTTAAGGAAAGCGTAGTGCCCTTTGGCGTCAGTTATTGTTGATGATGGTCAACATTGCATAATTGACGCCGCAGTTTTCATTCCTTGCTTAATTTATTTTGACGAGCCGCAGGTTACCATATCTTGAACTCAGAGGAGGGGTCTTTAGTGGCGGAGTTCAGGAGCAGCTCAATCTGAGACGTCATGGCTCCCTGGGTTGCCTGTAACAGCTTCTGGTTAGAGATCTTGAAGATGCCGCCCGAGCCATCCAGAAGGAAGGATTCATCCTTGGCGGCAATGACTTCGTAGCGCGTGAAGTTGCCGCTGCCGTCTGTCAGATAAATATAGACTTTACCTTCGAGGTTCACTTCGGGCAGATCGCTTTGAAGCAACTGCGCTTCAGCGGCGAGGAACTGGGTGTAGATCTTCGAGTAGTCAAATTCCTGTTGGGGCGCCGGAGGGGCCGCGCTGCCGAAGAACACGCCATCACCAGCGGGCGGATTGGGATTCAGAACCTGCTGGTTATTATAGACAACGAAATTGAGGCCGTTCGTGATAGTGAGGCCGTCCAGGTTCGCCCCCGCTTCTGTGGAGGAGTAGAGATTGAACAGGGCACCGCCCGCGATGTTCAGCAGAACGCTCGCGTTTTCGATAGTGAGATCGCCAAGCGCTGCCAGCGAGACGATGGAGCCGCTTCCCGTCACATTAAAGCTGGCTTCGCTGCCCAGGGTCAGGTTGGTTGCCGAAATAAGTGAGAACGAGCCGTGGCCATTGACCGAGCCCGAAAGGAGAGTGCTGCCTGCAGAATAGATGGAGGATGCGCCGCTGTACTCCACGGCTACAATCTGGCCGATATTGTTTCCCGTATTCTCCAGCGAAATCGCGGAACCGGCCAGCAGAGTCAGGAACTCCGCCTGCAGCCCGCCGCTGGAAAGCTGCGATATAAACGAACCGGCGTTGATCACCAGGTTGGCCGCCTGTACGTTGGCCAGGGTAACTGCCGCCGCGGATTTAAGAGTAATGCTTTCACCCGTAATCGTACTGCCTGCCAGTTGAATGATCGATTCCCCGGCGCTGGCCAGCAGATTCGTTGCTTCGATGTTGGCGAGGGTGATGCCAGACCCTGCGGTGAGTTCCAGATTCTTGCCAGAGAGAGTGGTACCCATCGACTGAGTGATGGCGCCGCCCGCGCTCACGGTCAGTTGCCCGGTCGCGATGCTGTTGAGCAGGATGTTGCCAGTGGCGATAAAGGTCGAGGGCGAGGTGAGAATCAGCGGTACTTCAGTGGTAAGTTCGCTGGCGGTAATGAACGAGAAGACGCCGGACATCGGGGCTGTCTCCAGCTTTGCTTTGCCAAAGACTACCTGGCCACCGGTGATGTTCGAAATCGCGGAAGCATTGAGCCCACTGTCTCCGACAGTCATCGACAGATCTCCTAAATCTCCCGGAAAGCGGCCCACGTACACGGTACCTGTTCCCGCGTCCACCTTGCCTTGAAGGTCAAATATCTGAGCATTGAGCGAGATGTCTCCTCCATTGGATTTAAGCGAAACACCTGAGGCCAGACTTAATGTATGGGAAAAGACGGGAGGAAGGGAAATCAGAGACATCAGCATAGGGCCTTCTTCCAAGGGCCCTTCAGAAGGGGAAGTGAAATCGGGCACGGCTGAGCCGGCAATCAATACGAATTCACCGCCGCTGGCGGACATGTTCTTGTTAACGTAAATCGAGTTTCCCGCTTGAAATACAGCACGCGTGGCACTGGTAAAGTTTACGACGTCGTTAACATAAATGGAATCCGTAGCCTGTAGCAAAACGTTGCCACTTAGTACGGAGAGAGCGCTGCCGGTGATAGTAAAGCTTACGGGGTAGTAGTAATATCCATCCTGGAAAAGTACTTCACCATCCATTACTTCGTAATTGTCGTTATAGCAGTAGGAGGGCTCGATATAAATGTTCTCGGGATCGAGCAGAATGACGCCATCCTTGCCAGTGCCGCTGCGTGCGAGGACCGAGATTTCACGTGGCGCAAAGACCAGGCTCTGCTTGCCTGAGGTCTCAATCAGGCCGCCGTTACCGCCGTCGGGGCCGCCTTCCGCGGTAATTGTGGCGCCGCCAATCGTGGTGACTTTGTTGGACCATACGACGATTTTGCCGCCATTACCGCTGGCCGTGGCATCGGCATGAAGCTGAGCGCCGGCGTCGATAAACGCGATCTCCGCATTCACGACATCAGCATTGGAACCCTGGAAATCGCCGCCTACCAGAATGGTGCCGCCGCCGGAGTGGCCGCTGGCATCCATGCGGGCATTCCTGGTCACGAATACCTGATCGCCAAGAACCTGCGCTGTGCCGCCTTTCTGGCCGGCGTCGCGGTTGGAAACATCAATAATGCCCGCCTGCAGAGTCGAACCGGATGAGCCAGGCGATCCCTTGGCGCGTGTACGGACGCGGCTGGCGGAATTCATGACGACTTTGCCGCCCCTGGCCTGCAGCGTGCCGTAGTTGGCAATCTTGCCGCCGTCTGTACCCAGGAAAATACGGCCACCGCGATTCTGCAGCGAGTTCGCGCGAATAACGCCGGTGTTATTAATAGCGAGCGCGTAGACATTGCCGCCTGCCGCTTTCAGTTCAGCGGTTGCCGCAGTGATTTTGCCCGTGTTCGTGATGCCATTGTTGCGCTTGCGAATGCCCAGATCGCTTTCCTTTACGCGAACGCTGAGGCGCTGACCGTCGGCTGTGGCTCCGCTCGTGGGAGTGAGTACGATATCGTTACCCGAGGCGAGTCCGGCAGTACCGTTTGGCGCATTTATTTCGCCGTGATTCTGCACTTCCTGAGCGATCAGGACGACATCGCCATTCGTGGCGTTAATCACACCGAGGTTCTTGACGGTCGCCGTGCTCGGGCCCAGGAAGTTCATGGCGCCGCCGGCCATAAACTGCGCGTCGCTGACATCCAGCGTGGAGGCCAGGAAACTGCCGGCATCAATACGGGCACCGCTGCCCACCACAATGCCGTTTGGGTTGATCAGATAGATGCTCCCGTTAGCCTGCAGCGAACCGAGGATATTGGAGGGATCACCGCCCACCACCCGATTGAGCGCGGCGGAATGGACACTGGGCTGCACAAAACGTGTTGTTTCCCAGGGATTGATAGAGAACTGCTGCCAGTTCACAATCATACGGTCGGTGTTCTGCATCACCGTAAGCGTGCTGCCGCTGCGGTCGAAGCTGCCCTGTCCTGCTACAACGTTCTCTCCCGAAGGATTAGCCAGCGCGGCGAGGGGAGCCCATACTCCGCATAAAATGCTGGCTGCCAGCGCGTAGGCCACGATGCCAACGGCATCGCGCACGGCACCTGCCGCCCGCATGGGAAGCTGACGATGCGTCTGACGCGGAGGATTAGAACTACCGATATCCATAAGGAGATCTTTAATCAAAGTTAGGCTACGGCAAAATTAAATGCAATTGAAATGAAGCCCGATGGAGTCAGCTAAAGAGATGGGTATTTGGCCGAACCCTTGCAGCCACATCAAGCTAGGGGAGATTTTTACTGAAATCAACGTTATAAATAAATATAACAACGCTCAACGCAGTCGTTCTGTTTTTTATCCCTGGCACTATGAGGACGATTGAAGCACAGGTGAATTGCAGTTTAATTACAGGGCTGTGATAAGGTGCATTAAGCCTGCCGTGCCACTTTCATGCAGACTTTCAGCGTTTCATCCACATTGTTCTCGATAGTAAAGCGCGACGCAAGGGTCTGGGCCGGGACTCGCAAAGCTTCGCGGGCGGCGGGATCTGCAAGATGCCGGAGGAGCTCCGACATTTGCGGTACGGCATCCGCCGCTGTAAGGATGTAGCCGTTCTCGCCCTCGGTCATCACTTCGGAGACGCCGTTATGCTTTGTCGTGATCACGGGAAGCCCGGCAGCCAGCGCTTCCAGAGTAGCGTTGCTAAAGGGATCGTAGATGGTGGGCAACAGGAAAACATCCGCCGCGGCGTAGATATCCGGCATCGTGGATGCCGGCGCGGAATCAATGACAGCGAGCTGCGCATTCTTGACTCCGCACCGCCACACGGCCTTTTCCGCATAGCAGGTGCCTTTGCGTTCTCGCCCTTTGCCTACCAGGGCGATGATATACGCGTCGTCTTTCCAGCCCATGCGCTTTCGTCCGCGATCCCGATCGCCGCCTTTGGCGAAGACATCATACGGTATTCCATTGTAAACGACATGAATGCGTTCGGCGGGGTAGCCAAAGCGCTGCGTTATCTGGCCGGCCACATGGTGGGAGTTGGCGATGATGCTGCCTGTATTTTCCGCTGAGAAGAGGCGCCGCTCCAGCTCGCACATCGTGGTGTTTTTTACCTTCAGCCAGTTGGCAATACGACCGCGGATAGGGGAATACTGGGCGCGAAGTTGCATCCACTCGGCATGAACACCATCGCCTGCCCGGTAAAGGTCGCAGCCTTCCAGTCGCTCCAGGCTGAAGACGAGGTCGTACTTCGAACGAAGATCGTGCCGCTTGATCTGCTGGGCAAAGCTTTCGGGATCCGTACTTTGCACGACATTCACGTCCTTGATTGTCGAGCCCTGACCTTCCCAGCCTTCACACCAGAGGGACGCGCTATGTCCCCGGAGAACGAGATGCGCGGCAAGGCGTTCCAGGTAGCGTTCCGCCCCGCCGGTCGGGGAGTAGCGGCGTCGAATGAGAGCAATCTTCACGTGGCGTGGGAGATGACAGGGACAGGAAGGCCGTGCGGAGCGAGATCCCGGGGTGGCAGGGGCTGAAGCACGGGAGTGGCGAAATCATTGCCAGGGGCGCCGCCGGGGAGTAAAGAGGGATCGGGAATGGCGGCGCAGGAGTAACGTTCGCAGAGGTCGCGCACGCACTCGTGGAAGATCTCCTCGCCCTGTAATATTTTGATTTCGACGCGCAGGAAGTAGATGGGCAGCAGGCACTTCTCGCGGCGGGGGAAGCGCACGGCGTCCTTCTCCGTAGTGATGACAGCGCGACCGCCACGTGCTTTGGTGCGCTGGATCACCTGCTCGATTTCCTGGGCGTTGAAGCGGTGATGATCCGCAAAGCGTTTACTGTAGAGAAGATCCACACCAAGACGGCGAAGGCCGTCCTCAAAGCTCTCGGGGCGCGCGATACCAGAGACCGCGCCGACGCGCATGCCCTTCAGAATATCGAGTTCAACGCGCTGCCCCGTTACCAGATCCTCAAGATAGAGCGGGGTATGGGTGCACTCAATAAAGCGCGCGTGCTTGTTGTACTGGCGCAGATCTTTCTTCAGCGCGGACATATCGCTGCCGTTGCACTTGGTCAGGAAGATAATGTCGGCGCGCTTGAGGTGTTCGGGCGGCTCGCGCAGCATGCCACGGGGCAGCATGTAGTTGTTGCCATAGGGCGCCTCGATATCAACGAGCAGAACGTCAAAGCGTTCCTTGAGCGGCAGATACTGGTAGCCATCGTCGAGAAGCAGTGTATCGCAGCCAAACTTCTGGATGGCGTACAGGCCGCTTTTCACGCGGTCTTTACCAACCAGGACAATGACGTCATGCAGATTTTGCGCGAGCATGAAGGGTTCGTCGCCAGCCATGGCGGAATCGAGAAGCAGCGAGCGGCCGTCGCATACGACGCGCGGGGGCGTGGGATCGCCGCCACGAAGAAAGCGGTGCCACAGGCGTTTGAGAAGTGGCGGCTTATAGCTCTTATAACCGCGGCTGAGGATGGCGACCTTGCGGCCGTTGCGCGTAAGCTCCCGGGCGAATTTTTCCACCACAGGCGTTTTGCCGGTGCCGCCAACCGTTAAATTGCCAACGCTGATGACCATGCAGCCGAGCGCGTGCACGGGGTAGTAGCGTTCCTCATAAAGCCAGACGCGCCACTCCATGATGCGGCGGTAGAGTCCGGAGAGCAGCCAGAGGAAGAGCCGCAGAATGGCGGCGCGCTTGCCGTATCGACGTTCGAGGATGACGTCGATGGCAAACTCTTCGAGTCGCTCTAGCGGTTTACTGGCCATGTGTGCGCGCAGCTTAGCAGGCGGTTCCGCCCAGAGCAAGCATGCGAGGCCATGAATCAAGCTTAATCTATGGAGATTTCCTAAGGAGACTTCAAATATGGTCATTTTCCGCAACCGCGAGAGTGGCGACAAAATAACCGATGAGAATGGAGGCCGACGTTACGGAGATATTAACGGGATCGATAATATCGATAACATAGGAATAGAAAATATAGGCCATGTAGATGCAGAGGCCTATAATGACAAATTTTTGCTCTTTCGCTTTCCAAAGGCGATAGATCATGAAGCCAAGGAAGGCTAGCGCGCAGAGATTGAGGGCAGAATGCTCAATGAAGTCGCTCCACATCCTTTCAGCATAGCGCATGTGTCGCGAGTTGGCCAGCAGCTTTGGATATTGCGCTGCTGGCAGTGTGCGATTGATAGTGGTGCAGATGGTCAACTTTCCAAACGCACAAGCTAAGGGATTCCCATCCGAAACTTGGTGTCTTCGTGTCTTGGTGGTGAAAAAAAATCATCATCCCAAACGTGTAAAGGAGAATTCGCTATTTCCCTTTTGTCCTTTCCCCGTCACGACGTTAAATACGGAACTCG
>JBGGNE010000087.1:0-10208 GCA_041287705.1 Methylacidiphilales bacterium
CCTCCTTTGCCGGGCGCAACCGCGAGGATACCGCCGCCGATACCGCTTTTGCCTGGGAGCCCTGTATCGTAGAGCCAGTCGCCGGAAGTCTCGTAAAGGCCGGCGGTGGCCATGACCGCCAGTGCGTAACGACACACCGACGCGTCGACCACGCGCTCATGGGTGATCGGATTAACGCCGCCATCCGCCAGTGTGGCTGCCATCACGGCCAGATCCCGTGCGCTGACGCTGAGGCAACATTGCCGAGTATAGAGATCCACGGCTTCCAGCGGGTCGAGATAAATCGCGCCGCAACTCTGCAACATTCGTGCAATGCTCTGGTTGCGGTAATTGGTGACCAGCGCAGATTCGAGGACTTCCTCATGCATCAGGAGGCGGCGGCCCGCAAAGCGTGAAAGTCCATCGTAGAGGAATCGCCATTTCTGCTCGTGCGTGGCTCCGGGCACCAGACTGGTCGTTGCAATGGCCCCCGAGTTCACCATGGGATTGGTACGTCCATCGGGGCTTCTCTCGATGCCAGCGAGTGAATTGAAGGGATATCCGGTGGCGTTTGCGCCAATCCTGGCCCGGGCTTCTTCCACACCGATAACCTCGCACACCAACGCGAATACAAACGGCTTCGAGACGCTCATGATGGCGAACTCATAATCAGCGGCTCCCGCCTGATACACGCTCCCGCTGGCTCCCACAACACAGATGCCAAACAGCTCGGGTGGCACCCTTGCCAGAGCAGGATATACCTGGGCGTTCAGGCCCTCTGTGCTGGAGGAAAAGAGCGCGTACGCCTGATCCACAATCGCCTGAGTTTCCTCTGCCGTCGGCAGGCTGCCGGTTGAGACGAAGGGTGACCTGGAAAGGGCAGGCAATTCGCCGGGGGACCTCATACCTTTAGCTATAGTGCAGAGCCAAAAGCATGGCAACGTTTGTCACGGAGACTCCGTCGAATAAGGCAGGCTTCTATTCCGGATGGAAGGGAACCGAGCATGCCGGGGGAGGCCATTTGCCGGTTGGGCGAGAACATGGAAGCGGTGGCGAGAGAACTGTTGCCCGCGAAGTTAAAGTAGGGTGATTGCACGGCGGAACCGGTGCCTGTCAGAATCGCGTGTTCGTCGACTCTGTTGATATAAGACTAATTCTAATTCGCTTTCAAGATGAGCCTCATTATTCGACGTGAAAATCCACTTTTTAGGAATCAAGTTGAAAGCGAACTAGAATAAGAAGTCTCCGGAAAATAAACTGTGCAACTTAAGTCGTCGATATTGAGATGAGAGCAAGGTGGAAAGGAGGGAGTGCATTAGACTAAGGCGCTGACCGGAATTCCAACGCTGCTCTCGCTTAAAAGCGGAGGCTCAAGTTGTGCAGGTTATTTTCCGGAGACTCCATAGTCGAAAATCTGCGTATAAAATCTGGTCGAGATTCGTGCTTTTTTGTGGGGTTGGACCTCGGCCCGACCAGTGACGCTGGACCCAGTAAGGGGAGTAAAAAGGATGCACCCAAATCCCCCAGCGACGGCATCGCCGTCAGCTACAGGGTCCAGCGTCACGCTGGCGCTGGCCGGTTATTGAGCACCGATGTTTGCTTTTTCGGTAGACAACGGCTGGCCCCAGAAGTTCTTGCCGCCGTTGTTGGGAAGAAGTGCCCCCGCACCGAGACATGGTGAACCGGGTTTCAACTGAAAGCCCTCAAGCCCCTGCTGCGACTTTGCGGCCGCGGCTGCCGGAGCATTGGTAAAGAGGGGATCCGCCAACACGGCGTCGGATCCAGGGTCTACAGGGGTATGGCCGTAAAAGCAGTTGTGCTTAAAGACGCGACCTTCCATCTGATAGGTCACTCCTGTAGTTGCTGTGGTGTAGAAGATGTTGTTCGTAAACGTACCCTTCATCGGTTTGCTAAGCTTCCTGGGGTCCGGCATGAATGGCTTTCCGTCGGTACGATAAAATATGTTGTTCTCGTAGCTTTCACAAATGTTATCAAAGAAGCCCTGTCCGGCACCTGAGTTCGATCCATCATTTACACTAATATTGAATCGGCATATACGTGTATAGCCAGGTTTGGTTTTGCTGTTGGAAAGCAGAAAACCCCCTTCATTGTCGCGGCTGAAGTTATATTGATAGACACAAGTGCCTGTGAGGTTCATATCAAAGTCCCATGCCTGCCCATCATATTTGATTGTCTTCGTGCCCTCACAGTAGTTGTATTGAAACAGCACATCCGAGGAATTTACGGCCCACATGCCGCAGACAGCAAGACCATTATGCCCCAGCACACCAGGCTTGCGCTCGGATTCCCCGCTGTTATTTCCGGCACGGATACACGAGTTGTATTGCACAACCGGGCTGGTGGCCTGCAACAGCTCAATGCCGTCGGAACCTATATTGGTAATGCGATTGTGCTGAATGAGCGCCCCTGTCACTCGAGTATAGGCAAATACCAGAATCCCTGTGCCAGTGCAGTCTCTTACTTCGTTGCCATCAATAAGGATATCCTTCATGTCTGAGGCATTTACAAGAATAGCGGCGCTGCCATACTGATGAAACTTTTTGCGATCAAGAGTTGTACCCCGAGGAGATCCCACCGTGGGATGATTGCTGCAGCTCTCCACATAATAAACTTCGTTGTTCAGAATCTTGACATTCGTCAGAGACCCTCCCCAGAACCCGGCTTTAATACCACAACGATTTCCTTCAGCTTCATCATAGATATCTTTACCATCATAATTCGTCACAGCGAGCCCTTCTATCGTCACGTGACTTGCGCCATTGTCTATAAAGAGAGGTGCCTCCACCTTGCCTTCTCCATGGAAAGTCGGCTTCGGCTTGCTCTTGTCACCATAGGCACCCACATAGACGGGGCGCTGTGCTTCCCCGCCCCGCCGAATTTTTAGCTGTCCTGACCACACCCCGCCTCGAATAAACAGGATCTGATCGCCAGGCTTCAGTGCAACGGCGTTTGCTTTTGCCAGTGATTTCCATGGCGTTGCAGCATCGGTACCGATAGCGGCATCATCTCCGGCGACAGAATCCAGGTAATAGTTCGTCGCATAAGCAGGCGGCGCCATGGCAGCAATCACCGTTAACATAAAGCAGAATGCGGCAACAGAGTGCGAAAAATAGTGATTCATCTTCATTGAACATGAGGAGCAAGGGAGCTCAGGTTTAGGGAATGCGGTAACTCTGTCTGTTGCAAGTAATGCAAATAGAAGTAATTCATATTTCCAGGCTCGTAAACCCCAGCCTTACACACACTGTAGCGTCGGTGTGAGCCGGAATCAGGCTCCATCCCAGGCAGCACGCCGCCTTTCATCAACTTCCGTCATCCGCCCCTGCGGAATTCCGTAGGTGTCTGGCCCGTGACCTTGCGGAAGAGGCGGCAGAAGTAGTACGTGTTCTCAAATCCACAGCGCTCCGCCACTTCGCCGACACGCAGGTTCGGGTCGAGCAGCAACGCGCGCGCCTTGTCGATTCGGGATTCCAGAATGTACCGGATGGGCGACTGCCCCGCATATTCGCTGAACAAATGTCGCAGATAATCGCGGCTGATATAGAGCCGGTTCGCCAGATCCGACACGGAGAGCGGGCCGTCGTGCCGCCGGATGATTTCGAGCGCTTTGTGGACAATGGCCTCCTTGCGCAGCGGTGCCTGATTCTCCGCGGCCACACGCTCCACTTGTCCCTGCAGCTCCCACAGGATTCCTTTCACAATTGACTCAAACCCGGGCCGCTTGCTTTTGACCTCCTCCAGCACCGACCGCATCAGCGGCCCGATCAAGCCGCCCGTGTCTTCCTGAAGTCCCGCGAAAGGTTCCAGGTCGCTTCCCTGCATGCCGATGCAGATGGAAGTCATGTTGGTGCGGTTGACCTGATCGTGAAGTACCCCTGCGGGAATGACCATCAATGCGTTGCGATGCACAGGCCAGATCCGCTCGCCCGCGGTACTCTGGCCGTTGCCGGCCACATAGTAGACCAGCTCCAGGGCATGGTGTGTATGCATGGGAACGGAAGTTCCGCGCAGATTATTGGATACAAAGCAGAACTGTAGGAGCATGGTCTGATTTCAGAGGCAGTGAATCCTGAATAACCGAAAAGTGCAACTCAATAGCCAGTCTGTCCATTGAGGCAGGGCTATGCAAACGGCTAGCATCGTGCCATGACAAAACGCATTCCCGTTATTCTGGATACTGACATTGGCTCCGACATCGACGATACCTGGGCGCTGGCTATGCTTCTCAACAGCCCGGAGGTGGACGTCAGACTCATCGTCTCCGCGACGGGGGACACGCTGTTTCGCGCCAAGCTGATCGCAAAATTCCTGCAGGCCACCGGCCACGATTCCATCCCGCTCGGAATCGGGGTAGCCAAGGGAGACAAAGTCGTCGCCAACGCCCATGGCAAGGCGCCCGAGCAACGTCTCGCCACATGGATTACCGATTATGATCTGAGCCAGTATCCCGGTGCCGTAGCGCAGGACGGAGTCGACGCCCTCATTCAGGCTGTCCGCCAGTCTGATGAGATCATCACGATACTCGGCATTGGACCGCTCACCAACATCGCGGAAGCCCTGCGTCGCGCTCCGGACATCGCCGCAAAGTGCCGGTTTGTCGGCATGCAAGGCTCCATCAACCGCGGATACAAAAAAGAGACGTGCGTGCCCGAGTATAACGTCTTCCACGATGTCGAAGCGGCCCGCGCCACGTTTGCCGCGCCCTGGCAGTCGATGACAATAACACCCCTGGATACGTGCGAAACGATCGTACTGCGCGAGGGGAAATATCGCACCGTAGCCGAGAGTTCCCATCCTCTGGCCGCCACCATCCTCGAGCAATATCGCCTCTGGGCGGCTCCCTCCAGCGGGGGGCGTATGATCGCAAGCTCCTGCCTTTTTGACACGGTCGCCGTTTATCTGGTGTACAGCACCGACTGTCTGGAGATGAAAGAAATGAAGCTGGCGATCACCGATGACGGCCGCACAGTAAGCGCCGCATCCGGAGCCCCGGTAAACGTAGCGATAGCCTGGAAAAATCTCGCCTCCTTCGAAGACTTCCTTGTGCAGCGCCTGACGGTGGACCAGGTTTTGGAAGTCGTTTGAACAGACGATACTGGTGAAGGGGGCGATCCAATCATGGATAGTACGTACCTTTTACCTTGGTTATCACCCGCTTCTTGGCCACGCAAGGCCGAAGGCAAGCTCGTAGCCGTCAGTGCGTTCGTTGTGAAGCTGGTGTTCTTTTCGTTTGATGTCGGCGCGCGCAGGGTTTTGTCGTTGGGGCTACAGCCAACATTACCAGGCGAATAGGCAAGCTTGTATTCCTGCCCCGAAGGCAGCGAACTCATTTTGACGATACGACCGCGCCGGGACCAGCCCCTGCATCATGCTTATGGCCCTTGCCGTGCCCATGCCCGCCACGTGCCGCCGCTGCTTCTGAAAAGACTTCCATCGAAAACGTTTCAGCCACTTTCTCCGGCGTAAAGACTTCAGACGTTTTGCCCGCCGCCACCAGTTCCCCGTTCACCATTACCACGTGGTCGAAGATCTCAGGGACAGTCTCCAGGTGGTGATGGGAGACGATGACCAGCTTATGCCCGGCCGCTAAATGATGCAGCGCCTCCGCCAGATCCCGTTGCGAGTTTTTGTCCAGACCGTTAAATGGCTCATCCAAAAGGTAAACATGCGCCTGCTGAGCCCAGCTTCGCGCCAGAAATGCACGCTGCTGTTGTCCGCCCGACAAGGCGTTAATGTGGCGATCCGCGTAATCAGTAAGGCGCATCACCCGCAACGCATCATCCACGATGCGGTGATCCTCCGCGGTAAAGGCGCCAAAGAGTCCCAGAGCCGGGTAGCGCCCCATCTCCACAAGTCCTCTGACCGTCAGCGGGAAATCCCAGTCGATGCCGCCCCGCTGCGGCAGATAGGCCACCGTTCGAGCACTGGCCCGCACGTCCTGACCATGCAACCTTATACGGCCTGTCTCCAGCGGCACCAGCCCGGCGATCGCCTTAATAAAAGTCGTTTTGCCCGCGCCATTAGGCCCCAGCAATCCCACGCACGATCCACACCTCAGTTGCACCGATATATGATGCAGCGCCGGAATGCGATTGTACGAAACCGTAATATTCTCAATATCAAGGAGATGCGCCATAACTGCTAATCCTGGGCACGCCTGCGTGCGGGTAGAAAGGTCATTACATCTGTAACAGCCCCGCCCTGAGACCAGAAGGTCGCCTCCCGCTTCACGCCACCCGATTCTAGCACCAGCCTCAATGCGGCCTGCTGTTCCAGCGAAGCTGACGAAGCCTTCGGCCATTGCGCCCGCACTACAAAGTCCGCGCCCTCCGCAGGAAGCGCCGGTATGGAAAATTCCCCTGTATACTGCTGCGGCTTCATTTGCGGCGTAGAGGGTCCGTCCTGTGCCGAGGCAGAGGCGGGAGCACCGAACACATCCTTACCCAGATACTCCAGCCGGAGAAACTCCGGCGCCGGCACACAGGTAAATGTAAACCGAAACGTCGCAGGCGCGGTTACGTCTTTGGGGGCCGGCAAAGCCTGCGATCCCGCGCTCAGCGCGAGATCCGCCGAAGCTGATGCCGTGCCGCGCGTCACCCATCGAACAGGCAGCCCGGCCAGAGCAAAAATCGCGGCAATGCCCAGGAGCCGGAAGAGAGGATTGCCACGCATGAAGAATAAAAGAAAAACGAAGCGGTACTTCGATTGAGGAGAGCCATAATGCTATAAACTTGCAATAAGATCAAGTCTCTAAAATCCCGCTGCTCCCACCTTTTCAAAAAGATTTCTCCTCTGAAAAGCATTTTTGTACAAAAATCTTCAAAAAAACCATTGACCCCGCGAAGGCTTTCGTGCATGCTCCAAAGCTCTTCGCTACCGCCTCGATAGCTCAATGGTAGAGCAGTTGACTCTTAATCAATTGGTTGTAGGTTCGAGTCCTACTCGGGGCACCCTTTTCTTTTTCCTGTCCAGTCCGGACAGGAGCGGTCTTAGCCGGCGCAAGTGGCTTGGTTTCAGGAGTTTGCAAAGGTTCATTTTTGGCAGATTCGTTGCCTGGAATGGACAGGTCAGACCTGCCGGGAACAAACTTTATGTGCGTGTCTCCCTCTCATCCACCAGACTTGGAAGTTTAAGCACAGCATCCGAAACCGGAAGAAGCCCCGCATCGGTATAGCTCTGATCCCAAATATTATCTCCTGTGGGCGTGCATTTCTGTACTATAGTTTAGGTATGTTTCATATCATATACCTGAGCTCGGCAACTGTACCTTTCACGACTGCTGATCTTCAAAAGCTTTTGGCAACTGCCCGCCGATATGATGCCAGCAGGGATATCACGGGGGCGCTTTTTTACAAGGACGGTAACTTTCTTCAAATTCTGGAGGGAGAAGAGCCTGTTGTTAATGCTCTTTTTCTGAAAATCGTGGAAGATAAACGGCACTGCGGAATAATTGTTCCCATAAAGGAGAATATCCTGGAAAGGGAATTTCCTGATTGGTCCATGGGCTTCAAGGATCTTACGGGTGCCGCAGGAAATGCACCCGACGGATTTGATAACATTTTTAATAACCGTTCCGCAAAGATCGACCTGTCAGGATATACAAAAAAAGTCGCGGTATTTTTAAAAATGTTTGCGAGTTTCTGATATTCCGGGGCGGAATACCTGCGCCTCCTATCCAGAAAGGTCAAGGCTTCAAGCCAATTCTTTTGCCGTTGGCCTACCAATTAGAGGCAGACGAAGCAAGCTTCGCAGTATTGGACGGGAAGAGTGAAAATTAAGAAGTGACCTGTGGAGGATGCGTCTGACAATACTGTCTATCCACGACCTGAGCCCATTTCATTCGGCGCAGCATAGGATACCAGATTTGGCTAACACTCCCTTTGAGGAAGCTATGGCCATTCTCATGCTGCGGGATGGGAGGCTTGGGCATTGTATCGCCAGGTTCCCTGTACAAGGATGGTCTGAGGAGAGATGACAGGACCGAACTCTGCCCGTTCGACGCGGCTGGTGACGAGGTGCACAATGGCTCGGGCTTTTCGTTCGAGATTCTGGATAACGCCTGTGTCGGAAGTTTCCGCGCGGGCGTCCACTACGCACAGCAGCGGCTCGGAAATGACTGTACGCAACGTGCTGACGTAGTCTTTCATAATGCAGTACTCAGCATGTACCGCAGTGATGACAGCGTCGGGCTTCAGCATCTCCAGCCACTGGAAGATGGCGGGTTTGTCGCGGAGGTTGATGATAAGCGGATCGAGCAGGCCCTGGGAGGGATTGCTGTACTTTTCCGCCAGAAAAGCGCCGAGCGACAGGTGATTCACGCGCTGGTTTGTCGTGGGCGAGGTGACGAAGGAAATGCGCTTGTGTCCGAGCTCACTAAGATTGCGGATCACGAGCTGCATGATGCTGTAGTAGTCGGCAGAAACGTGGTCCAGCGCGGGAGAACGCAGGGTATACCCGATGGCTGCGGCCGCGAAGTCGCTGAAATCGAAATCGAGCGTATGCATGTCCGACGGCAGCGGGCACACGATAATGCCGCGTATGCCTCTGCTGAGCAGTATTTTGCGCATGTGGCGGCTGGTCATTCCTGGCTCCGTCAGCCAGAATTCCTCCACACGATAGCCGCGCTCGCCGGCGTAGCGGCAGAGCGCTTTGTACACCACTTTGTAGTTGTGGGAGTGCTGCCAGTTGTGTTTCTCCTTGTGCGCGTTGAGGAAGGCGAGCGTGCTGCCATAGCCCGATGGTTTCTTGCGCCGCCGCTCGCTGATAAGCGCGGAGATGAGCGGATTGGGCCGGTAACCGAGGTGTTCCGCCGTCAGTCGAATGCGCTCTTGCGTATGGGGCGGAATACTGGTGTGACCACGTAGCGCGAGAGAAACAGTTGTCTGGTGAACTCCGGCCTCGCGGGCGATATCCGCCATGGTGACACGCGCTTTCATTTCTTTTTTTTCCTTCTGGAATTTCCTCTGCAACGAGTGATTACTCATTGATAAGAGTAATGGAACGATTTTCAAGCCATTTAGATGGGAGATACTGCACTGCATCCATGAGCAACAACCATCTGATACAAGAGCCCGCCCGCTCTCTCCCCGTCGTTGAAAAATATGATGTTGTCGTATGCGGAGGTGGTCCGGCAGGGATTGCCTCGGCCATTACCGCAGGGCGGGCGGGAGCGAAGACTTGCATTGTCGAGCATCAGGGATTCCTTGGCGGCGTCTGGACCGCAGGGCTGCTTTCCCTCATTCTGGGCGTCTCTGAAAAGCCCAGCCTTGTCGATGAAATCCGGAGCCGCCTGCGGGAGAAGGACGCGATGAATCAACAGCGCGATCTCTACGATGCCGAGGCGATGAAGCGCCTTCTTGAAGAAATGTGCGAGGAAGCCGGCGTCGAAATCCGCCTCTACACGCGTCTGGTTTCTGCAATAGTTTCCGATCGCCGCATCTCTCACATCGTGCTGGAGGCTAAGGATGGCCGCTTTGCCATCCAGGCAGAGACATTCGTTGACGCCACGGGCGATGGAGATCTGGGAGCTCGCGCCGGCTGTGGATTCGATTTCGGTCGCTCCTCTGACGGGCTGGGACAACCTATGACGATGATGGCACTGGTGGCCGGTGTGCCGGCCGAGGTCAGGGACGTGCCGTTTGCTAAAGGAAAGAGCTCCACCTGCATCCCCAAGGATAAGTTTTACGCGATGCTGAGCGAAGCGGGTTGTCCCACCAGCTATACTGGGCCAAGCCTGTTTCCTCTGCCCAACGAGTTGTGCTGTCTGATGATCAACCACGAGTATGAATACTGCGGACTTAAATCGAAGGACCTGACGAAAGCGTCAATCAGCGCCCGGGCGGAAATATCCCGCGTCATGGATGTACTAACGCGCTTTCCGGGGTGGGAGAAGCTGCGTTTGGTGGCGACGGCTTCGTATATTGGCGTTCGCGAAGGCCGGCGTATTCACGGAATATATCATGTTTCCCTGGAGGATATGATGAACGGGGTCCGGCATGAGGACGCGATCACACGCACGAAGTTTCCCATCGACATCCATAGCGTCAGGCGAAGCGAAGGAGGCCGCTGGAGCCCGGATGCGATGTTGAAGCCGATTGAGTCTTACGACATACCCCTGCGCGCGCTTCTCGCCGCCGATGTGGACAACCTCGCCATGGCAGGCCGCTGCATCAGCGGCGACTTCTACGCGCACGCCAGCTACCGGCAGA
>JBGGNE010000088.1:0-16948 GCA_041287705.1 Methylacidiphilales bacterium
ATCTGGTGCGTCGCCTGCAAATGGTTGTGCTTTCGCCGCAGGCTCTTATTAACGCGTGGATGGTGCCGATGCCGCCCTGGCGCCAGTTCGATGGAGAGAAGAACCGCGCAGGCGAACTTCTGCCCGGCTGGGAAAAGCTGGAGGCCGCTGCGCGCGCCATTCTGGAACTGCGCATGCGTCTGGTGCCCTATCTCTACAGCGCCTTTTCGCACTATCATTACGAGGGGATGCCGGTCTGCCGCGCGCTGGTTCTGGATGATCCCGAGGACATGCAGAACTCCACGATCGACGATCAGTACATGCTGGGGCCGAATCTGCTGGTGGCACCAATCATCACCGGCCAGAAAACGCGGCGCGTGTATCTGCCGCGCGGCTCCGCGTGGGTACTCTTCTCCGACAAAGATTTCAACACCACGGCCGGCCCGGTTCGCTATGAAGGCGGCCAGTGGATCGACTTTGCCGCGCCGGACTGGAATTCGCTGCCGCTTTTCGTTAAGGACAACACTCTTCTGCCTCTGGCCGAGCCACTCCCGTACGTCGGTCGCGAGCCGCACTTCCGCATCACGGTCAGTGTCTACGGCACCGAGCCAGACGGCTTTCAACTATATGGAGACGACGGCCTCACGTTCGACTTCGAAAAGGGCGAACATAGAGGCTGGCTAAGCCTGGGCTGGAAAGACGGCCAGCGGGCGATGCTGAAGCAATCGGAAATCCCTGCCTCCCTCTACAACATTGTAGACTGGGTGGTGGTTGATTAATGAAGCCGAGGCAGGCTGATTCAGTCCAGAGGAGTCTCTGGAAAATAAACTGTGTAAGACCAATCGCAGGCGTTAATTGGTACAAATCTTGGGTCGCTTTTGGGCGATAGCAGCGTTGCGCTTTTAGTCATGCATTATTCTAATGCACTCCCTCAATCGCGCCTTGCTCTCATTCCAAAATCGAGCCCAGTTTTTATACCAATTAACGCCTGCGAATGGTCTAACTTAAGTCGTCGATTTTGAGATGAGAGCAAGGCGGAATGGAGGGAGTGCATTAGACTAATGCTCGACCGGAATTCCAACGCTGCTCTAGCTCAAAAGCGGCGGCTCAAGTTGCGCAGGTTATTTTCCGGAGACTCCAGAGCACCAGGATCGCGTATGCCTTTATCCTGCTACCGCTTCGACCGCGGATCCCACGCGTCGCGCAGAGCGTCGCCCAGGAAATTCAGAGACATCAGGGTCAGCGCAAGGAAACCGGCGGGGAAAATGATGAGCCACCAGTTGATCTGCACCGGGTTCACGACACGCGCGGCCTGCGAGATCAGGCTGCCCCAGCTTGCCATGGGCGGCTGCACACCCAGACCCAGAAAGCTGAGGAACGATTCCTCCAGAATGATGACCGGTACGTTCAGCGTCAGATAAACCAGAATAAGCCCGCGCAACTGCGGCAGGATGTGGCGGTACAGGATGGCAAAGTGCGATTGGCCAAGGGCCAGCGATGCCTGCACGTACTGCGCCTCCTTCAGCACCAGCACCTGGCCGCGCACGATGCGCGCCATGGTAAGCCACTCCACGCAGCCCAGGCTGACGAACAGCAGCAGCAGCCGCACGCCTGCCGGATCAATATTCAGTGCCTTAAAAGCCCCCAGCCACGAGCCAACCTGGCCCTCAAAGGCTGTAATGACCAGAATAACGATGATAAGCCGGGGAAGCGAATAGAGCACGTCTACAATGCGCATCATCGCATTATCCACCCGGCCGCCTACGTAGGCAGCCAGCGCGCCGTAGGTAACGCCTATAATCAGACTAACCGAAGCGCCTACAAAGCCAACCAGCAGGGAGATGCGCGCTCCGGAAAACAGCCGCATCATCTGATCGCGGCCCAGCAGATCGGTGCCGAAGGGAAAGTGCTGCGCGGGGGACTGATAGGCGCCCTGCAGATTCGTCTGGTTGGGATCCAGCGCCGGCACGTACCACTCCAGAAGGAACGCCACAAGAAACGCCGATACCAGCAGCAGCACCAGCCAGGTCACTGAAGCCAGCACCACGGGATCCCGCCACATCCATGCTGTGGGCGAAGGTCGGGTAGGAGGTGGCGTTCCGGCGTGCATGAGTGGTGTGTTGAAATCGTGACGGCAGCCCTACGACATAGCGCAATTTCGGCCAGCCGTCATCCGCTTTCGCTCTCGATGCCATCGGACATGTGTGAATTCTCTGGAATAAACTCTGAAATCTGTCCTCCCAGGTTCATTCCAGGACCACATCCCCAAACAGGGTCCAGCGTCACGCTGGCGCTGGCTGGTTAGCGGCCGTAGACGTCTACCAGACCTTCGACCACGGAGTTTGCGTATTCGCGGTAGATGCTGATACGGGCCTTGCCGCCGATCACCCTGGTGCCATCATAATCGCCGGCCAGCAGACGGGGCAGCGTTACCGATTCATTCATGAAATAGGGCTCGCAGACCACGTTCGGGCTGTCGTGCTCGCGGTTCAGGTAGATATTGCGGGCCACCACATACTTATTGTCCGCCAGCACCATGCGCGTTGTGGCAGAATCACCGTAGAGCACCGGGGGATAACCCGTCTCGGCGGCCAGACGCTTTGCGATCGCCGCGCCCACACGTGCTTCGGTCGATGTCGCATTCTCAAATACCTTTTTCAGCATCAGATAACGCTGGCGCGGATCCTCCAGCTCCTTCTTGCCGAAGGCGCCAGGGGTGAAGTAGATCAGGCGATTGCCCGTCATCAGACCGCCGTGCGTGCTGCTGTCCGTGGCGTTGTGCTGCAGAATAAGAGTGATGTCCGGCTTGAACTTCCGCACTTTTTCCGCGCGAATCCAGGACTCGTAACCTTTGCAAAAGAAGACCCACATGGCCATCTGCTTGTAGGCCGCGCTGCCCTTGGACGTGTTGCGGACGCGGGGATAAAATGCGCGGGGCATGGCGTACTCGCGATTCGCCAGAACTTCCTCTGCGGCGCCGCGCACATCTTCGGGGCGCAGATCACCGGCGGGCACGGAACCACTGCGGGTCACCATGACCTCGGCACCCATCGCCTGTAGCTTTTTCTGCAAAATCAGCGCTACTTTAACGTTCAAGTCGCCTTCATTGATGTGGCCATAGCCTTTATAGGTTGTCGAACGATCTTCCATCTCAGCATAGTCGCCGCCGATATCCGCCGGATCAATCGCCACGCGGAGACCTGTGAGACGACCACCGCCCTTGCCGCCAAACTGCTCCGGCGAACGCCATGTGCCGGCTTTACGCGTCTGATCAGGAGAACCGGCAAAGCTGATTTCCGCCACCTTCCTGGAACGTCCTGCGCCCGCGAATACAATCACGGAGCTGTCGGTAATCTGGATGTAGGAATCAATGCCTTTATCAAAGCTGTAGATCCTGTAGAGACGGCTCTCGAACTGCGCCTTTGTCAGCGCGCCGTTATAGATCTCCAGATGGCGCCACACATGTGGGGTAGGATCCTTGAAAACAGTATCCCCGCCTTCGTCGGCCTGGGTGGAAGTAGTGGTGCTAACATATACAGCCCCAAGAGTTAACAATGCCGCGACTGCGACAAACGCCGAAGCGCTCCTTTTTCGCAAAAAGCTCAGTAAAGTCAACGCGTGCATAGAGTAATGGATAAGGACAAACCTGTTGCAGAAGGGATCAGATGAATAACGCCGCACTATAATGGAAAGAAATCGTCGCGCGGCAAGTCGTAAAGCAAAAATTTTCCATACAAATGCGTAATTTGTCGCTCTTCCCCTAAAAGTGCGGCCTTTGAAACAGGCTATCCCCGCATGAGACAATGCACATTCCGGGTCACACGTTAGTCAGCAGCTATTCTATCTTTCTACACTCTGGCCATCTATACCGCTTGCCGAAACGCACTTTTATCCGGTAAAGTCGCACATGGTTTCCCACCTGCGTGAACCGGCCGAGATTCAGTTTGCCAGCGAACTGGAAGCACTGGCCGCCGTCGATAAACACGAGAAGCCCCCGCAATGGAAGCTTTCTCCCTGGGCCGTTTCCACATATCTGCTGGGCGGCACGCTGGACAACGGCGTCGTTATCACGCCCAAGTATCTGGGCAACAAGCGCCTGATTGAGATCGCCATTGCCACGCTGGCTACCGATCGCGCCCTGCTGCTGCTCGGCGTTCCGGGCACGGCCAAAAGCTGGGTGTCGGAGCACATTGCGGCCGCTGTTTCCTACGATTCGCGTCTGCTGGTACAGGGAACCGCCGGCACCACCGAGGAGTCGGTACGATACGGCTGGAATTACGCCAAACTGCTGGCCGAAGGGCCGTCGATCGGCGCGCTGGTGGCCAGCCCGGTCATGCGCGGCATGAGCGAAGGCAAAATCGTTCGCCTGGAAGAACTGACCCGCGTGCCGTCGGATATTCAGGATTCCTTTATCACTATTCTGTCGGAAAAGACGCTGCCCATACCGGAACTGAACACAGAAGTACGTGCCGCGCGCGGCTTTAACGTTATAGCCACCGCAAACGACCGCGATCGCGGCGTAAACGAGCTTTCCAGCGCGTTAAAGCGCCGGTTTAACACCGTGGTGCTGCCCATGCCGGACAGCCTGGAAGAAGAAGTGGAGATTGTTCGCAGCCGCGTCGAAAGCATGGGCCGCGCCCTGGCTCTTCCCGCCGAACCACCTGCGGTCAGCGAAATCCGCCGCCTGATCACCATTTTCCGCGAGCTGCGCAGCGGCGTAACAGTGGATGGCAAAACGAAACTCAAAACGCCCAGTGGCACCCTCAGCACCGCCGAAGCAATTTCGGTCGTCAACCAGGGTCTCTCCCTGGCCGGCCACTTCGGCGACGGCCGCCTTCACGTCGCAGACCTCGCGTCCGGCCTCCTCGGCGCAATCGTCAAGGATCCCGTGCAGGATCGCCTCGTCTGGCTGGAATACCTGGAAGCCGTCGCCAAAGAACGCGAAGGCTGGCGTGACCTGTACCGCAGTTGCAAGGAAGTAGCGGGTTAACGCGGCGTTCTCGAATCCTTTGAGTTCAGTCAGGCTCCCAGAGGAACGCCATTTGGCGCTAGCTTGGTGACAGATCGATGCGTTGAAAGCGCTCGGAGCGTCCCAGCGGGACGCAGCAATTTAGCCCTGGCTAAATTGGGACGCCGATTCGTGAACTCGCGTGCGCCGGTTCACGATCCACAAATCGCCTTCACCTTTGCACTATGCTATGTCCGGACCGGAACCTGGCGGGCCAGGACGGTGCCGTCGCGTTGCTCGCCTATGATGTCGATGCCCAGGGCGATGTGCAGCGCGGCCAGTTGTCGGGGCTGAGCGTCGCGGATAGGATTATCCGTCTGCTGCGGGAGCGGCAGGTTGTTTTCGCCCAGTTCGCCCAGGCGTTCGCGGACGAGCTGACTGCTCATGAGCAGAGGCTCCATGTACATGCTCACGCGGCTGCGGACCTCACTGGTTTCCTCGCTGGTTTTGCCCTGAAGCACCAGCTTATTGGCCAGGGTAAAGCCCATATCCACCAGTCCGTAGGCCTGTTTGGGCGAGGACAGGACGTTGTGCAGCGCCAGCAACTGATCCTTCGACATGGCGTCGATGACCGGCTTCTGCGCCTTGTAGCGCATTTCAAAGAGCGCGTCCTTGCCCACGGTGTCGGTGCCAAAGCTGGAGATGATGGCGTCAAGTTCCTCGGAGCGGGTCTGCAGACGCACGCAGGCGCGCAGCAACTCCGTCATATCGCCGGAACCGGCGTGACGCATGGCGGTGGCATATTCCTCGCGGTAGGGCGTCATGGCGGCCTCCAGCCGGTTATTCATTTCCAGCTTCAGGGCGTTGTGCAGGGCGGGAGCTGATTTATCGACGCCGAAATGCTCCAGCACCTTGATCATGTCGCCCACCTGCCTGTTATTGAGGCGTTCCGGCGGAAGATGTTCCGGGCGGATATTCCCCAGGGCCTCGGCCAGGCGATCCTTCTCGGCTTTCACTCCATCGGGAAGCGGACCGGCGCCTTCCAGATCACGCAGGGCATCGCGCAGTCCTTTCAGGCTGCCAACACTTTCCGGACTCACGCGGCCGTCGGCGATATCCGAAGTAAACTGGTGAAGCTGGTCGCGTATTGCTTCCGCGCGACCGTTGAGCACTGTGGTGATCAGGTCGTCCAGGGATGTGATGGCGTCCTGCATCTCCGGGGCGACATGACCGCCGACCTCGGCGCTCTTCAGATCCGCCAGATTTTCGCTGGAGATCGCACCGAGCAGCACCTGCCTATCCTCGGGAGACAATTGGGCGACTCCCTGTTTCAGCAGCCCCACGTCTTTGCCACCGGGGACGCCCATCCTGGCCATCTCGCCCTGCATCCGCGAGGCATCGCCCATCACATACTGGAATTGCTTCACCCACTTCTCGCGCGGCGGCACCTCATCGCGCAGATTGCGGATGATGGCGGCAAGCCCGTCGTTCACCTTGCCCTGCATGCGCAGCATCATTTCGGCATTCAGCGCCGCGGCGGTATCGCGACCATATTCGCCCGCGGCGCGAATGCGGTCGCCTTCGGGCATCCGCAGATTGCGTTCGCGGCGCGAGACCACTTCGGGATCATTATGCTGCTGAACATGGGCGCGCAAATCCGAATCGGACATCTCACGAATATTGTCGCGAACAGATTCACGCGGGCCGACAAGCGCCATCTCACGCACGGCACGCAGCGGTCCCATCATCATCTGAACGTTGCCGCGAACTTCCGATTCCGGCACATCCCCCACCAGATCGGCCATCCCACTCAGCACGCGCATCTGGTCATGCACCATACCTTCCTCAATGGCGTCCATATCAAGCTGGCGCAGATTCGAGTCCACACGCAGGCGGGCATCGGGCGGCAGTTCGCCCATATTCACCTGCATGCGGGCGCGGAGCACAGCGCCCAGATCGGCATCGGGCTTATACTTCGCCATATCCTGAAAGTGCTGCTGCATGCGGCCCATGCGATCGACAGCTTTGGCGGGATTTGGCGGATCGCCGGCCATGTAACCCAGCATATTGTCGAACTCACGGCACAGGTTTTTCTGGGCACGGTTATAGCGGCGGGCATCCACTTCCGGCTGGGAGTAGGCCACATCGGCAATGCGCGAGAAAAACGCCGAAACATTGCGCCTGATGGCCGCCCACTTGCCGGTTTCCGCCGAACGGGGGCTGGTGGGACCATCCAGCACTTCCACCTGCCGTGCACCCAGCTTGCCAAGCGGGTGATTGCCGTAATCTGTCGTGACGGTATCGAAGTGAACGCCGCCGCCGGCACCAACGCCTGATGTAATGGAAGGGGGCATGGAGAGGTAAAGAATAAAAGTGTGGGTAAGGAGTCGCTGCCGAATAAACTCCTAAGAGACGAGAAAGCATCCGTCACTACTACCGGCGCGCCTTATGTGCTGCTCTGAAAGCGCACATTTCTTCAACGAGTCACCGGGGTGGATATTGCAGGCGGGCAATAAAAAGGACAGTGCAAAATGCCAGTCGCCCTCTGTAGTCTTCACTCCAGAGCCATGGCAATAACCATAATAAAACGGACTCACGTTATTTCTGTACGTGTGTGCGGAGAAAGAATGCGACAAACCATGTAGAATGTGGTTCAATGAATGCTAATCTGGATGTTTCACTCGAGTGGGGGACTTTGCACTCCGCATTTGCCCTCCTTCACCTTCTCCCCTGTTCCTTTCACACACACTCCCCAGGAAGCCCATGGCCAGTTCCATCATTTCCCGTCAGGAGCCTAATAATGTCGTGCGCGCCATGATCCAGATCACGCATCTGGTTGCTGCCGCCACTTCGTTTAAGCAAGACCTTAGAGATGTCGTACCGCCCGACACGGCGACACTGATCATCGATATGCGCAATGTGCAGGTCATGGACAGCAGTGGCCTTGGTTCGCTGCTCAGCCTCCCGCGCATCATGCCGGAAGGCATCAAGATTCGCCTCATCCACCTGAAACCGTCGGTAAAAGCCGTCGTCGACATGCTGCATCTCGGCGCTACTTTTTCCGTCGAGTAACCTGACCTGCCACCGGTTATGAACACTGCGCAACCTGCTGCTCCCGCCTCTGCCGACGCGCCTGTGCCCTCACCGGCGCCTGTGAAGCCGTCGGAGCAATCTCAGGACGCGCTGGATCGCGCAAAGGGACACGGCGTGCTTCTGTTTGATGGGGACTGTGCCATGTGCAACGGCTTTGTGCAGCGGTTCATTGCGATGGATCCGACGCAGGCTCTCCGCTACGCACCGCTGCAGGGCAGCACGGCGGCCGAGATCTTTCAGCGCCACGGCATCAGGACACAGGACAGTGAAAAGATGTTGAGCGGCGGCGTACGTCTGGTGCAGAACTTTCGTCAGGAAAACGAGCGCGTGCTGGCCGGCTCCGACGCGGCGCTTACCGCGCTGTCGCTGACCAGCGGCCCCGCCCGGCAGCTTCATGCGCTGATGTTCATCCCACGCTTCATTCGGGAGTGGGTCTACAACAAAATCGCCCAGAACCGTTACCGTATTGCCGGCAAAATGCAGCAGTGTGCAATCCCACAACCCAACCAGCGCCACCTCTTTCTCCCCTGAAACAGGCCAACTTGACGCCCGGATCCGGCGTCGCGACGGTTTTGGTTGCAGGACAAGAAGATACGACGGCATAATCCCTACCAGCAGCTTGGCAGCCCAGACAAACAACGATCGATCTACGCGACCCGCACCCCGCCGCCGCAGCAGCAGCCGCACCACCACGCCATGGCCTCCGCCTCCACTCGTAACAACCGCTCAGGCGCCCTGCTGCTTATCGCCGACGATGATCCGACAATCCGGCGGTTGCTGGAGTATCACCTGCGCAGTCAGGGCATGGGCCTGGAGCTTTACGAGGACGGCAAGCAGCTGATGGACGCCATGCACGACGATGTGCAGGTGGCCGTGGTGGACCTGAACATGCCGCATATGGACGGCCTGGAGTGTCTGCGTGCCATCCGCAAATCTTTCCCACGCACAGAAGTCATCTTCCTGACCAGTGTCAACCAGGCGCGCGAAGCCGTTCAGGCGCTTCGGGAAGGCGCATTCGACTACATCACCAAGCCCTTCAGCCCGGACGAGATTCTGATGGCCGTGCGCAAGGCGGCTGAACTGAGCCGCACCGCGCGCGAAAATCAGGATCTGAAGCAGACGATCGGCACCGAACGCTCGCACAGCGGCTTTGTCGGCAACTCCCCCGCCACCCAGGCTATTCGCGATAAAGTGGCGCGCATTGCCGGCCTTAACGCCACGGTGCTCATCACGGGAGAGAGCGGCACAGGCAAAGGTGTGCTTGCCCGTGCCATCCATGCCGCAAGCCCGCGCGCACACGGCCCGTTCATCACCGTCAACTGCCCCAGCCTGCCGCGCGAACTGCTGGAGAGCGAGATGTTCGGCCATGAAAAGGGCGCCTTCACCGGCGCGCACGAGAAGCGCATTGGCCGTGCCGAACTGGCAAACGGCGGAACACTCTTTCTGGACGAGGTGGGCGACCTGCCGATCGATCTCCAGCCCAAGCTTCTTAACTTTTTGCAGGAAAAAAAATTCCAGCGAATAGGCGGCGGCAAGGATATCTCCGCCGACGTGCGTGTGATCGCGGCCACCAACCAGAATCTGAAGGACATGGTGCAGGCCAAGTCCTTCCGCGAGGATCTCTACTTTCGCCTGAACGTGCTGCCGATTGAAATCCCCAGCCTGCACGAGCGCGCGGACGACATACCGGAGCTGGCAGGCCACATTCTGCAACGCATTGCCCAGCAGCGCGAATCGGGGGTATTCAAGCTGGACAAAGACGCCGTGCGCGCTCTGGGCTTCTACACCTGGCCCGGCAATGTGCGTGAGCTGGAAAACACGCTGGAGCGTGCTTCCGCGTTCTGTACCGCCAACCTTATCACCGCCGGCGATCTACCCCCGGAAATCGCCGGGCATGCCGTGGCGTCGGACAGTCCTCCATTCAATCTTTCCGGCTGGAAAATCGAGGATCTGGAACGCTTTGCCATCCAGCAGACACTGGCCGCCTGCAATAATAACAAAGCCGAAGCCGCCCGCGTCCTGGGTATCAGCGAAAAGAGCATCTACAACAAGCTCAAGCAGTTCTCGCGGTAGTTTTGTACCGTGCTGTGCGTGGCAATTCGGTCGCGCATCCTATTCCCTACTTTCCTTATGGGAATTGCCATCGGAGCGCGCCGGTGATACATTGTAGAGCACTGCCAGAATCTACAATAATCTCGATAAAGACACGATGATTTATACCAAACTCGGTAAAACCGGCCTGGACATTTCGCGCATCTGCCTGGGCTGTATGACTTTCGGCGAGCCTAACCGGGGCAATCACAACTGGACTCTGCCGATGGACGGTACACGCCCCATCATCCGCAAAGCCATTGAGCTGGGCATCAATTTCTTCGATACCGCCAACGTCTACTCGGACGGCTCCAGCGAGGAAATTGTCGGGCAGCTGCTGCGCGAGTTCGGGCGGCGCGACGATCTGGTGATTGCCAGCAAGGTTCACGGCATGATGCGCAAAGGCCCGAACGGAGCCGGCCTGTCGCGCAAGGCGATCATGACGGAACTGGATCACAGTCTGAAGCGGCTGGGCACGGACTATATCGACCTTTACCAGATCCATCGCTGGGATTATAAAACGCCCATTGCAGAGACCATGGAGGCGCTGCATGACGTTGTAAAGGCCGGCAAGGTGCGCTATATCGGCGCATCGTCCATGTACGCGTGGCAGTTTGCCAAAGCGCTTTACGTGGCGGAGAAGCACGGCTGGACGCGGTTTGTGACGATGCAGAATCATTACAACCTGATCTATCGGGAGGAAGAGCGCGAGATGAATCCGCTGTGCCTGGACGAAGGCATCGGTCTGCTGCCATGGAGTCCCTATGCGCGCGGCCGCCTGACACGCCAGCCCGGCGCCGAAACAGACCGCACCAGGGGCGACGCCTTTGCCGGCATCCTTTACGATAAGAAGACCGCCGCCGTGGAAGAAGCGGATCAGGCAGTGATCACGGCAGTGGGGGCACTGGCCGAAAAACGCGGAGTCTCCCGCGCACAGGTAGCTCTGGGCTGGATGCTGACCAAACCGGTCGTCTCCGCCCCCATTATCGGGGCATCGAAAGTCCATCAACTGGACGACGCGATTGCCGCCCTTGAGCTCTCCCGATCCCTGACCACGGACGAAATCGCCACCCTGGAAGCTCCCTACATTCCTCATCCTGTGGCAGGCTTCGCCTAAAGAGAAAGCGAGAAAGAAGCAGAGGCGCAGGCCTGGGACGAACTGGTCTGCCCCAACCCACCCCTACCCTACCCGTTACCAACGCGCGCCGGAGTCTGCGGCGTGCGGTCCATAATCGGCATGATGGGATAGATGATGACAGGAGCTTCGTTGCCGGTGGATTTGCGCCCCTTGCCGGTCTTGTCCTTGTCTGCCTTAGGCGCGGCGGGGACATCGACGGTACGAGTCGGGGGAGTTGGCCCGGCAGGGACGGGAGGAATCCCCCCGGCAGGTTTGTCTGTTGAGGGGGAAAGTCTGGGCGCGTTGGCGCTCCGGTTGCCGTTACTGAAACCAGGGATATCTTTGGCCGTGGTGGTGCTCTGCATGTTGGGTGAAAGACCGCCCGGCGGCACGGGATCATTCTCACCGCGCGGCGATACCTCAGGCTGGCGGGTATTAAGCGGTGGCGTACTCGGGTCGGTATTTTCCGTGGAAGGCGGCGGATTGGTGGAGCTGGGGAACTGCAGATTCGGAGCGGGCTCCGTCATCTGCGGCAGGCGACGGGGCGGGCCGCCGGAGCGGGCCATATAGGCAAAGATACCACCCGCAATGCGCTCGGCCAGACGCTGGCGGTGCTGCATACTGTCGATCAGCGAAGCGTCCATGCGATTGCTGAGGAACCCGCACTCCACCAGCACGCTGGGCAGGTGATTCAGGCGCAGCACGGCAAAGCGCGCGCGCTTTACGCCGCGGTCGGCGTCCGGGTTATTGGGATAAAGCTGGATGATCTGGCGATGGATTTCGTGCGCCAGAAGGATATTGAGCCCGTCATTCATGTTGCCGTACTGCTTCATGAAGTCCTTGTACTGCGGCTCTCCACGCTCCTGGGTGGAAGTAGAGCCGCGCGGCGAGCAGCAATAAGTCTCCAGCCCATACGCCGTGGTGGAGGCGGAGTTATAGTGAATCGAAACAAAGATGTAGTTCTGATACTGGCTGGCAAACTGCGCGCGCTCGTGAAGCTGAATAAACACGTCCGAGTTGCGCGTCATTACCGTGCGAACGCCCGCGCGCTTCAGCACCGCCTCCAGGCGGCGCGCCGTGTCCAGCGCATAGGCTTTCTCCGTGCCGCCGCCTCGTGTCAGGGCGCCTTTATCTTCACCGCCGTGGCCGGGATCGATAACGACGCCCGCAACCGGCCCAATACCTGTAATGTTATTGGGGCGAATGACAGGCTCGAAAAGTTTGATGATGTCGATTCGCGAGATCAGCCAGTCATCCTCGTTGGAAGTGACGTCGTAGCTCAGCGTGTATTTTACTCCGTTGATCGTCGCGATACCGCTGCCATGACGCAGCACGACGCTGATCGTGGTGTTGCGCGCGCTGAAGGTTTCTTCGCGAGTGACTTTGCGATAAGGCAGCCGGTAGAACTCGCAGAATGACTGAAGCGTCACGTACTCGTGCGTGCCAACTCGCGCGGTGCGCCAGGTAAATGCGGCATGCAGCATTTGCAGGGGCAGCGCACCCAGTACAGCGATGGCACCCAGTAACCCGATAAAGAGCCAGCGCGCGGAAGACGGCAGGGCATAACGGAGCAGAACGTTCGCGTCGCCGCGCCGTTTTTCCGTATAGATGCCTGAAATCTTCAGCATTCCTGTCGCTCGTCGTGAGTTACACTTTTCCAGACATTTGACTAATATCCGGATTCCGTAAAAAGTAGCCACTCTATAGAGCGCCGAGCAGCCCTGCTGTCAAGCACTGATACGCGCGCGTGTGCAAATTCAAACGCCATGGACAAGGGAGCTTAGCCGTCTTTTCACGCGAGTTCATATGTCGCCACGATTGTTATTCACCGCAGGCGCGACACATTAACACGCTGCGAATAAGATCGCCAGCCCCACTTTGTGGGAAAAAGCCGTGCGTCGGCGAAGGCAAGACAAAGCATCAAGTTTTTCCTAACACCAAATTCCCCATTTCGTTCCGCCTCTTCTTGGCCTCCCCTTGGTACCCTCTTCCCACCTTCGTGGTAAATTTCCCCCTTTCCCAGGCGCAATGATTTAAGATTGGAAAAAAACTGGGATTTCACCACGAAGGTAGGAAGAGGATACCAAGGGGGACCAAGAAGAGGCGGAACATCGGATTGTTATGCTGATATTCTCACCCCTTTGCCCACTTGCAGTCGTACCCGTGGTTTCTCCGGATGCGATTGATAGTGGTGCTGACGGTCAACTTTCCAAACGCACGAAGCTAAGGAGTCTCCGGAAAATAACCTGCACAACTTGAGCCGCCGCTTTTGAGCGAGAGCGGCGTTGGAATTCCGGTCGAGCATTAGCCTAATGCACTCCCTCCATTCCGCCTCGCTCTCATCTCAAAATCGACGACTTAAGTTGCACAGTTTATTTTCCGGAGACTCCTAAGGGACTTCCCATCCGAAACTTGGTGTCTTCGTGCCTTGGTGGTGAAAAATCCCCCTCCAAAACATTCAAGGGGAATTTGAACCACCAAGAGTCCAAGACACCAAGTTTCAGACGCGGATTTTCCCAACTTCGTGTATTGGTTAATTTTCCCATCCAGCAGGTCTGATCACACTTCTGATCACGCCGGATTTCTCCATCTGAATAATCAGCCACTTGACATTTGGAAAGCATTGAGCGATGATTTGTGAACCAGGTAGTCTAGTTTCCCGTTGTGGAGACATTGTCCAGATTGCCTCTTCTTATATGACGCTCCTGCGTTCCCAGCTTATTTCTGCTGACAGCCGCCTTCGCGCGCTGGGGATGCCCCGTGTTTTTTCCATGGTGCGTCAGTTTTCTCAGAATGCGTGACCAGAGTGACGCCGGGCTTCCGTCTGGCTTGGATCACTTCTGCGGGTGTCCGCGTTCATGAGGTCACGTTAAATCCTGCGACATACAGACAGGCGAGCTATGCCCGTGTGGGCTATCTTTTGGTTTGCCACCTCTCTGTCGGGCTGCGGCTCAGCCCCTGCCCTGCCTGTCGCATTCGTCTGTTCAGCATCCAGCCAACCTACAAAGCCAGAATGCCGGAGTTTCCGTTTCTCATTTACCTGTCGCTCTGCGCAGTACGCGCATTCAGCACATACCAACGCAAGATTACCCACCTCACACAATACCATCGCTCCCCGCCCGTCCCTCCCCACACGCTGACTGGATGACTGGCTGGAAAGGATTCCCATGAACAACAACCTGATGACCCATGTAGTACGCCCTGCCCACGAGAAGCCACGCGCTTCCGTTTCCGGTGTATCCGCGGCTTCGCTCCCTCTTGAGCGGCTGCGCAACATCGGCATCATCGCACACATCGACGCCGGTAAAACCACGCTGAGCGAGCGCATGCTCCTGTACGCGGGGGCCATCCACCGTGCCGGCGATGTGCATCACGGCGACACCACCCTGGATTTCGACCCTATTGAGCAACGCAAAGGCATCACCATTAACAGTGCGGCCATCGCATGCTCGTGGCAGCCGGTCGTTGGCGGGCGTCGCGGCGAGAAACATCGCGTGCAGCTTATCGATACGCCCGGTCACGTCGACTTTACCGCCGAAGTAGAGCGCAGCCTTCGCGTGCTGGACGGCGCCGTGGCGGTGTTCAGCGCCGTGGAAGGCGTGCAGCCGCAGTCCGAGCGCGTCTGGCGTCAGGCCAATCACTACGGCGTCCCCCGCATTGCGTTCATCAATAAGATGGACCGCATGGGGGCGGACTTTAACCGCGTGGTGGCGGATATGCGCAAGCGTCTTGGCGCCAATGCATGGCCTGTCGCGCTGCCCATCGGCAGTGAGGCGGACCTTCGCGGCCAGGTGGACCTGGTCACGATGAACGCCGTGCTCTATGGACCTGACGTTGCAGTTGGATCCGAAGAGCCCTGGGTAATTGCGGACATTCCCGCCGAAATGCAGCAAACCGCCCGCGAAGCCCGCACGCAACTCGTTGCCGCGCTGGCTGAAATAGACGACGCAATGGCCGAAGCCTTCCTGGCGGAGCAAGATCCGTCTGCGGAAGAGCTGCGCGCCGCGCTTCGACGCCAGACCATAGCCGGTCGCATTGTGCCGGTCATTGCCGGGTCCGCATTTAAATATGTGGGCGTGCACCTGCTGCTCGACGCCGTGGTGGATTACCTGCCCAACCCGTTGGAACGCCAACACAACCAACTAAGCCAACATGAAAATGAAGCCCATAAAGGTGAACCCGAAGCTGACCCCAGTGCTCCCCTGCGCGCCCTTGTCTTCAAGGTAGCGTGGGACGACGCGGGACGGCGACGCGCCTTCGTCCGCATCTACAGCGGCACCCTGCGCCCCGGAGACAAGGTGGAAAACTCCACCCTGGATACCGTGGAACGCGTGGAGCGCGTGCTGGAAGTGCGCGCCGATCACGAGGTGCCGCTGACGCAATGCGGTCCCGGCGACATCGTGGCGCTTACCGGCCTGCGGCGGTCGTCCACCGGTCACACCCTGTGCACCGTGGGCAGCCCCATCATGCTGGAGCCTCCCACCTTTCCGGATCCCGTCGTCTCCATGGCGATTGAGCCGAAGACCCGCACCGACGCGGACAAGCTGAGCATGGCGCTCAGCCGCCTCGCCGATGCCGACCCGACGTTCCGCATAACCTCGGACGCCGAAACGGGTCAGACGCTGATCGCCGGAATGGGCGAGCTGCATCTGGAAGTTCTCCTGGAGCGCCTGGCCACCGACCACGGCGTGAACACCACCGCTGGAGCCCCGAGCATCGCGTATCGCGAAACGATCACGCGGCCCGCAGAGGGTGAAGGCAAATACATCCACCAAAACGGAGGTAAAGGCATGCATGGACACGCGATAATCAACATCGCTCCGAGCGAAAGCGGCTCGGGCGTGGTTGTCGAGGATCGCGTGACCGGCGGCGCCATTCCGCGGCAGTTCATCAACTCTGTCCGCAAGGGCATTGTGGAAGCTGCCAAAGGCGGCGTGCTGGCGGGCTACCCGCTGACGGACATCACGGTGCAAATCGTCGATGGATCGTACCACGACACGGATTCCAACGAGATGGCATTCTATCAGGCCGGAAGTCTGGCCCTGAAGGATGCAGCCCGCGCAGCCGGTCTCCGGTTGCTGGAGCCCGTCATGGCCGTGGAGTGCACCGTACCCGATGACCGCCAGGGCGACGTACAGGGCGACCTGCAACGACGCCGCGGCCGCGTGCTCTCGGTAACGCCAACCGCAGCGCCGGGCTACATCGCCCTGCAGGCGGAAGTGCCTCTCTCCGAGATGTTCGGTTACGCCGGCGCCATCCGCTCGCTCACCCGCGGGCGCGGTGAGTTCTCCATGCAGCCCACGAGCTTCGAGCCCGTGCCGGAGAGCATCGCCCGTAAAGTGATCACACAGAGCTAAACAAGAAACAGCCTTCCCTTCCCAGCCTCTCCCAAGAGAGCTGTGGAGGGGAAGGCTATTTTTGTTTCCTGAAGTTACTCTATAGAGCTTAATTGAAATCAGCAGGCGGCTCACTGGCAGTTCTTCGGCAGTGAAAGGCACAAAGATTAGAGATTCCATCCGAAACTTGGTGTCTTCGTGCCTTGGTGGTGAAAAAATCCCCAACCAGGGCGTGCAAAGGGTAAATTGAGCCACCAAGACTCCAGGACACCATGTTTCGGACGCAGGTTCTTGTTGTTGCTACATCTTCAAACGCACCACTTCTAATCACACTCACGCCGCGCATACGAGGCAACGCGGACTTGCGGAATACGCCGCCTTCCG
>JBGGNE010000089.1:0-17167 GCA_041287705.1 Methylacidiphilales bacterium
GCGGTCGCCTTGCCTTTACGCGGCGAAGGCATGGGGATTTCCACCTCGCCCGTGCAGTGCAGCACGGCATGTCGAAATTCGTCCGTAGTATCGCGCCAGCGCAGGGTCAGCGGCTGCCGGTAATGCACCGCAAGTGCCTCCAGTTGATTGCGATACAATACCTGCAGGGCTGCGTTGTCGGTATTCCATGCGGCGATCGGCATCTCCTCCAGCTTCACGTCGCCATCCGGCACCACCAGGGCGGGATCAAAGAAGGTTTCCGTGCCAAGACCGTGGCAAACCGGGCACGCCCCCTGAGGGCTGTTGAAGGAAAAGTGACGCGGCGTAATTCCACCGAAACTATAGCCGGTTTCCGGGTCGAAATTTTCGTTGCTAAGCTTCCACTCCGCAGTGGCATTCCCAGTGGTTTCCACCAGAAAAATGACCACGCCACCGCTGGTCCGCAGCGCCAGTTCAATGGAATCCGACAGGCGCGTCTTGATCGATTCCGCCACCTTCAGCCGATCCACCACGGCATCTATCGCGTGCTCGCGGTTTTTATCCAGCTTGGTCACGCGCTCCAGATCTTCAACCTTGCCATCAATGCGGGCACGGACAAAGCCTTCCCGTTTCAACCTTTCCAGCACATCGCGGAATTCGCCTTTCTGTCCGCGGACAACTGGCGAGAGGACCTGAACTCGCGAGCCTTCCTGGAGCTCCAGCACGCGGTCCACCATCTGTTGCACGGAAAAACGCTGCAGCGGCCGCCCGGATTCCGGGTGATGCGGCTGGCCCAGGTGGGCGAACAGAAGCCGCATGAAGTCGTAGATTTCGGTCGTCGTGGCGATCGTCGAGCGCGGATTTCCGCCCGCGGTACGCTGCTCGATGGCAATCGCAGGTGACAATCCGTCAATCGCATCTACGTCCGGCTTCTCCATCTGCTCCAGAAACTGCCGCGCGTAGGTGGAGAGGCTTTCGACATAGCGCCGCTGGCCCTCTGCGTAGAGCGTGTCAAATGCCAGCGACGATTTGCCCGAGCCGCTCAGGCCAGTGAACACGACAAGCTTGTTGCGAGGAAATGTGAGCGACACATTCTTCAGATTGTGCTGCCGCGCACCGCTGATCCGGATTTCCTCCAAAGCCATAACTG
Organism: Methylacidiphilales bacterium; assembly: GCA_041287705.1. Taxonomy (GTDB): domain Bacteria; phylum Verrucomicrobiota; class Verrucomicrobiia; order Methylacidiphilales; family UBA1321; genus LW23. The sequence goes on from JBGGNE010000089.1 coordinate 1,130, forward strand.
AACACCCTACCACACCCCGCCCGGATAGAAAAGCCTGACCGCGAAGAGAAATAGCGCTCGCTGTAGCTCAAAGTGTTGCAATGCAGGGAAATGCTACGTTTAATGGAGGCTCGGCATACGCTGTTTAACTTTAGGTAAAACAAATAATTTAATCATATCTCAATGGATCAGCGCCCGATATACCCGGTTCCCTTTACGCTTCGCTCCCTTCTTTTGCGGATTATCATTGTTACGCTCCCTCTTCTCCCTTGCTTCAATCTCTTTGCTCATTTCGACGGGGACTGGATCAATCACCTGTGGATGATTCAGTACAATGGTGAGTACATTAAAGATAATATCAGCTCTCCAGTTATCTATAATACAACTACTCTTCTTGGAATAAATGCTCCTTTGTTTTACGCTCAGCATTTCTATTCTCTTGCGGGACTTTTCAGCATTATCTTTGGACCGGATATTGGCTTTCGACTCATTATTTTCATCCTGCTCCTGGGGCAATTGCTGCATATCGAGCGCGCTTTTCGATATATAACAAACTCACCATGGTTGCCGCTGCTTATCGCCACTCTGGTTACCTGGGCTATTTATCCCCTTACCAATCTTTATAGCCGGTCTGCTATTACGGAATTCGTGGCGAGCTGTTTCCTTAATATGGCGTTCTCATGCCTGCTTGTCTTTGTGCATGAGCTCTATCATGGGCGCAAAAGTGTGTATGACTTTGTTGGTACAGGATTCCTCTTTACACTTTCCGCCGTTACGCATCCACTGAACGCTTTGTTTGGCGGACTTTTCTTTGTCGTATTTGGTATTGCACTGTTCTTTGTACTGCGACATCGCTGGTTCTACTCGTTTATTATTATCAACGCCACGTTTTGCATTCTGGTGCTGCTACCCTGGGTGTATTCGGTCAAGCTCTTCAGTAAAATGCTGCCCGTGGCGGATGCCGCTATTAACGCTAAAAATTTTCGCTATATTGGCTTTCCTTATGATACTCTCACTAATCTGCTATCCCGTTTGTCACCGTTTCCCATCGAGTTCCGCACGATGATAGATGGATCCAAGATCGCCACTCCACACCAGGATGCGCAGATCCTGCTGCCACTGCTTATCATTGTCGGGCTTCTTTACTGGTTCCGCTGTAAGGACTACGCATCTCTCGAGCGCCTGGCCGCCGCCGAGGCCTCCCCGGTTGCTCCCTTCAAGGCGTTTCTGCAACCGCTCTTCTACGCTGCGTTCTTCCTGTTTGCCGTGTCTTTTGTGATATGCATCTATCCTCCGGCCTCTGCTATCTTCGGCGGTATATTCGATATCCTGCAGTTCTGTTACAGGCTCATCAACTACGTAAATCTCTCTCTCGTGGCCCTCGCATGGCTGCTCCTGGCCTTCCTTCGTGCGGACAACAGGCAGGATGCGTTACTCAATGGCCTGCTGCCTTACTTTATGGTGGCCTGCATCACTATTTCTGTGTGTGGCCTATACGAAAAACTTGTGCATGCAGAAAGCCTTCTGTATGTCCGCCAGTTCAATGCGGATGAGTTTCCTGATGAACCCAATCTGTATTCCCCTATCGAATATCAGCGAAATCCTGCTGAGCTTCCCCGTACTTCTTACGGACATTTTGCCTACATCATCAAGAAGCATATCCAGCCTTTGCCGGACTCTGTTGATTCAAGCAAGGCTGTTGTTGCCAATATTCCCCTGGATCCTAAGCACTTTGGCAAACCGGCCCCACTTGCCCTGTCTTTGCCTGCCCCGGCCTTTGTAAAGACTAACGTCGAGCCCTTTCTCTGGAACTACATCCTTGTGGATGGCAAGACCGTGGAATGGAAAGATCTGTACCTGACTCCGTTCGATGGTCCCGATGATGAGTTTGGCTTTGTATATGGCTTGCAGCTTCCCGCCGGCAACCACGTGCTGGAGTATCAGTTTAAACCGCACGTTCTGTGGTCACTATGCCAAACCATCTCCTGGCAGGTGACTCTGCTTTGGCTGCTCTGTTACTGCGTTGTCCTTTTCATGCAGCTGCGGCAGTTCCTCATTACCAACCGGGCACTGTCAGCAACCTCGGCAACGTCTGCAACTTAGGGATCGCTGCCGAAGCAGCATTAGCCTCGTGTTGCTTCCGCAGTGCGCTTCATCACGCGCAGCGGGTAGCGGAGCGCCAGTTCGCCATCCAGCAGAATCTCGACGTGGTGCACGCCTTCTTCGTTAAACTGCACGCCGCCAAAGATGTTCACGTTGGTAGTATGGCTGTCTTCATCGGGCAAACGAAAGTCCGTGGTGGCCGTCACCAGAACAGTTTCCTCGTCCGGGGCAAGAATGCGGGTAACCTGACGGAAATCGCCTTCGCCACTGCACCAGCGCGTCCAGACGCAAAGCTTGAACACCTGAAAGGGCAGCATGGCCGTGCCGATACCGTTGATGATTCCCACGACGGTGTGCGGTCCTGCGGCCTCTACGCGAACGTCTTCGCATGCAAAGGAGGCCTGTAAGTCGGGGGTGAGCATGCGTAAACTTATGAGGAAGAGTGTGGTACGGTCAAGCGTTAGCCGTGTAAAATTGACGCTTGCTGTGTATTAGCTTTATTAATCGAACAGTCGCTGAAACCAGTTGCGCCGGCGCGGTTGCGTCTCGCGGCGCACAGGCACATCCTCTACAGATCGCAAAGCCCGCAGATTGGGATCGCCCGGCACGGCATCCGTAGCGCTGACGTAAACAGACTGCCGCCCCATCGAGCTGTAGGGTCCGCCATCGATCTCCAGGATCTCCATATCCGACGGGGTGATGAACGCATCGTTAGGATAGATCTTTTCCGAGTACGTCATCACATCCGCCCAGATGGGCAGGGCCACCTTGGCGCCGTAGCCGCCAGGCGTAATGGTGCGCGGGCGGTCGTAACCCGTCCACACAGCGGTGACAAGCGACGAGGTGAACCCGATAAACCAGGCGTCTTTATAGTCGTTGGTCGTACCCGTCTTGCCTGCCGCGTGTGATTTAAACTTGAACTTGGACCGCAGCGATTCGCCAGTGCCGAAATCCACGCCGGTTTCCATCATCCCCGTCACCTGTCGCGCCACCTGGGGCGTGAAGACGGGAGTGGGCGCGGCCTCATGCTGGTACCGCACCGTGCCGTCGGAATCCTGCACCTGTACCACCAGGAACGGCTTGTTGTAGGTGCCGCCGGCGGCAAATGTGGAGTAGACGCCCGCCATCTCCATCACGGAGATATCGCACGCGCCAAGGTAGGTGGAGTTGTAAGGCGGCATGCCGCTCGTTATCCCGACCTTTTGCGCGTAGTACACCAGCGTCTCCGGCCCCACCAGAGCGCCCGCCCGCACTGCTGCGTAGTTATCTGATCTGGCGAGTGCTTCGTTGACACGGAGCACCTTGGGGTTAGACGAACTCATCGGGATCGGCTTGGCGAGATTGAATGTCGTGGCCTCGATCCAGCTTGCCGGGTTCAGCTTATGCTCGGCAAAAGCACAGGCGTATATCAGCGGCTTCAGCGTGGAGCCGACCTGACGGCGTGTATCGATGGCGCGATTCAGCGGGCTAGTCTTGTAGTCGCGACCACCCACGATAGCACGCACGGCGCCGCTGTTGGGATCCATCACTACCACGGCGCCCTGCAGCTTCGCCTGATCCGCACCGTCATCATCATTGCTCGTCAGTTTCTCCGATGAAGCCGCGGCGCCGTTCGCGCCATCCTTATCCTTTTGCTTATCCTTATGAGCCGCGGCGGATTCCTGAGCACGCAGCTTCTTTGTCGCGGCCAGATCTTCAATCGCGGCAAGCTTTTCATCCAGAGAGCGCTGGGCCACCTGCTGCACAGCGGGATCCAGCGTTGTGGAGATACGCAGGCCGCCGGTCTTGATTTCCGTGGACGAGGAGAAGATCGCCTCCACCTCGCGGCGGATGGCATCCAGCTCATACGAACCGCCCGGCATCGCAAGACGAGGGCGCAGCGCTATCTGCTCTTTCTCAATTTTCTGTCGTTCGGCGGCGGTGATATAGCCTGAGCGCTCCATCTGTTTCAGTGCGCGGTCGCGGGCCAGAATGGCCTTCTTGTAGTCTGTCCATGGCGAGTAATTATTGGGGCTGGCGATCATGCCCGCGAGCATGGCGCACTCCCCTGTCGTCAGCTTATCCACGCTCTTGCCGAAGAACGCGCGCGAAGCGGTTTCCACGCCGTACATACCGTGGCTGAAGAAGATGCGGTTCAGGTACAGCCGCAGGATCTCCTCCTTGGTGTACTGCCGCTCGATGCGCCAGGCCAGAAACATCTCCAGGAGTTTGCGATCCATATTCTTGTCGAAACGATTGATCGAATTACGCGCCAACTGCTGCGTAATGGTGCTGGCGCCCTGCTGAACTCCGCCGGGAATCAGCGCCGCCACAACAGCGCGGGCAACGCCATAGAAATCGACGCCGCCGTGGTTGAAGTAGCGGCGGTCTTCCTTAGCAACCACGGCTTGAACGAGACGCTGGGGCAGCGGTTTATCCTGGGCAATATTGATGCGGTTCTCCAGCGAGAACTGGCCGATCGGCTTCCCGCGGGCGTCGTAGACGATGGAGGTTTGCGCCATCTTTTCGACCACGTCCAGATCGATACTGGCCGCACGGGTGTAATAGTAGGCAAACCCGACAGCACCCGCGCCTACGCCGAGGATAAAGAGAAAACTGCAGACTTTGATGAGAAAGCCAAACCAGGTACGTGAGCGGAACATGCTTCGTGGCCACGTAACAGGCAGTGGCGGAGGTTGTTGCGGAAGCTCGGGCGGGGCGATACGCCGTTTGGGGGATACTTTGTTTCGATTATGTAAGGGATGGATAAAACTCATAACCGCACTTCCTTGCAGGTAATGTATTTGTATGATTCTAAGGCGAATATCGAGCTATTTTATATTTTTTAGGTAATAATTCGCCGCAATTTTATAGCAGCTGCGTTTTTTCGGGCAAGCAGATCAGAATTAGATAGGTTTTATTTACTTAGCCCATGGATAGTATACACGGCATTTTGATTATTGCCTAAGATATAAAGTTGAAAACACAGCGAGGAGGCGGTTGAGTGTATACAAATGGAGAAAAATAAGCTTTTGTGTTGGCCCGAAACCTGCGGCGTTTATGGGATGCAAGATTATTAGCATGCTCTAAGACCATTTCTCAGGGTTCCACTGCCGAGTGAAAACGTCGGCACCCACTTGCAAACTTTCCATTACCCTCCACCTTTCCAGCGCATGCACAGCAAAGGCGAAGCACCAGATTCCCCAACCGGCACTTTTCCGGAGGAACCTCTTCTTCATCAATCCAGCCAGCCACAGCAGCAGGCGCAATCCGCGGATCTACGCACCTTCGTTACCCCAAGCAACGGGCACATTGCCGCGGATACGATTGTGGCGCTGGCCACTCCCCCCGGCGTAAGCGCCCTGGCCATCATTCGTGTCAGCGGCCCGCAGTCGGTGCACTATCTACAGCAGCTTGTGAAGGACACCTCAGCTCCATCGCAACCCGATGAAGCGATACCATGGCCGGCGCGCCGCGCGCGGCACGTTACCCTGCGGCATCGTGGCGAGCTTCTGGATGACGTGGTGGCGACTGCCTGGTTTCGGCCGAACTCCCCCACCGGCGAAGACGTGGTGGAGATCTCCTGCCACGGAAATCCGCTCATCATCAAGCGTATTGTCGCGGCGCTGCTCCAGCTCGGCGCACGCGCGGCGGAGCCGGGGGAATTCACGCAGCGCGCCTTTCTCAGCGGCCGTATGGATCTGACGCAGGCCGAAGCAGTGCTGGATCTCATTCACGCCGGCAGCGAGCGCGCTCTGGCCGGAGCCCGTGCCATGAAGGACGGTCGTCTGGGCCTGCGCATGCGCGATCTGCGAACCTCGCTGATCAACCTGCTGGCCCATCTGGAGGCGTACATCGATTTTCCGGAAGAAGACATCGCGCCGGATACAGGCGAAGAATTTCTGCAGAAGATCGCCGCGCTTCGCGTGGAGGTGCAGCGACTCATTGCCACGGCGCCCCTGGGCCGCGTCCTGCGCGAAGGCGCTCTCGTAGCCATCGTGGGCGAGCCCAACACCGGCAAAAGCTCGCTGCTCAACGCCATGCTCCGCGAGAATCGCGCCATCGTTTCACCCACGCCGGGCACGACACGCGACTACCTGGAGGCGGACTGCAACATCCGCGGCATGGCCGTGCGTCTGGTGGATACGGCAGGTCACCGTACCACGTCCGATCCCATTGAGGCGGAGGGTGTGCGGAGGGCCGAAGCGGTGGCCGCGCGCGCTCACATTATCCTGCACCTGATGGAAGCGCACCGTCCTGCCGGGGAGCAAACCGGCACGCTGAAGCGTGAGGATTTTCCCGAAGCCAAGGCGTACATCCGCGTTGCAAACAAGGCGGATCTGGGGCGGCACCCCAGCTATTGCGAAGCGTCAGCGGGCAACACGGTTTTCATCTCAGCCACTCTGGGCGATGGCCTGGGGGATCTGGAGGCCGCCATTGAGTCTGCGCTGCTCGCAGCCCGCCCGGACGATGATCAGGGCTGGCTGACCGTGAACGCACGGCAGGAAGCGGCCCTGGCCAACGCCGACGCCTCTCTGGCCGAAGCGGAACTGGCAATGCGCGAAGAAGCCCCGCCCGAGCTGATCAGCGTCGATCTTCGCGCCGCCCTGCATTCCATCGGCGAAGTCATCGGCCTGGCGACGACGGAAGATATCCTGGATCAGCTCTTCAAGAACTTCTGCATCGGGAAGTAAATGCAGATCCGCGGACCGTCAGGAGCGCCAAAGGCGCGAAGTTTTTTAAGCCTGGGTCGCAGGTCCGCCGAAAGCCCAGGTTAAGCAGAAGGGCTCTTGAGGACGCTCTTCCATCACTGGCAACCAGGCCTCCGACCTGAGCTAAAAAGCCTCGCGTCTTTGGCGCTCCAGATCCTGCGTCCAAGGCGCAGGATCAAATTCCTACAGCCACTTCTTCCATCTCAGCCACAACATCAGGGCCACCGTGCTGACGATAGTGGTTAGCGCGGCCGCTTCGTAGCCATATTTCCATTTCAGCTCTGGCATGGGCTCGAAGTTCATGCCGTACCACGTGCCGATAAGCATGGAGGGCGTCGTGATGGCCGTCAGCAGCGTCAGAAGCTTGATGACCTCGTTGGTCTCGTTGGCGGCGCGGTTCAGAAAGACGTCGAAGGAAAGGAAAAGCTGATCATTCAGCGCGTGGCCCACTTCATCGATACGGCTCAGTTCGTCGTAAATATCGCGGTAATACGGGATGAGCGGCGGGCGAATGATCTTGAATTCACCGTGAGCGATTCGCGAGATAACCTCGCGCTGCGGGCGGATGATCTGGCGTAGCTTGTTCACCTGGTTCCGGATGGTGCGGAACTCATGCATGATTTCGTGCGCCGGCTCGGAAGGATAGCTGCTGCTGAAGATCATATCCTCCAGCTCCATAACGGCCTTGCCAAGCTCATCCATCACCGGCTGGTAATTGTCCACCAGCGTGCTGAGAATGTTGTAGCTCAGCTTATCCATCGCCTTGAAAGCGGGGATGCCCGACTTGCTTACGCGATCCCGAATGGTATCGATGCTGCGCAGAGGGTGCGTGTGATGCGTAACGATGAAATCTTTGCCGATGAAGAGATCCAGCTCAGTGGAGTGGAAGGAATCCTTGCGATTGAAATCCACCGCGTGCATGACGATGAACAGATAGTTGTCGTACTCCTCAATCTTCGGCATATGGCTGACGGCCAGACAGTCCTCGATGGCCAGAGGGTGAAACCCGAAAACGTTTTCCAGGATCTGACGCGACTCTTCTTCTGTCGGATCATCCAGGTCGACCCAAAGATACAGTCCCTTGTCACCGCGCACCAGGCGCAGGGCATCCGGGTCGATTTCCTGGCCGGCCAGTTTACCTTCCGCGAAGACGTATGATCGAATCATGGGCTTCTCTGGATAGCGCTCTCAGAGCAAAAAGACAAACGCAAACAGGCAAAGTCGCCAAGTTGTGACCCTCCAACGTGTTCGAGAGAAAAAGACTTGCCGCAAACACCCGGTTAAGGCGAGGTTATGAACCTGCGGTTTCGCCTTGCCCATCGTCGAGTTGATGGCTAATGCCAAGGAAACCTGCAATTACGCCATGCCTCCCACGCCCCCATCCCTAGAACAGATTCAAAAGCGGTTCGAAGTCTTTCCCGTTGCGCGCCAACATTATGTGACGCTGTGCCTGCTGGAAGAATACCTCACGCACAACGGCCACTTTTCCGATTTCGGCGACGCCCTGGTACTGGAAATTCAGGCCGAAGGCGACGACGATGTGGTGGAGCGCTACTCGACGATTATCGAGCAGAGCGAAGAGGACGACGTGCCCATCCGCCACGCGCTCATCGTCATCTACCAGGCCCTGCTGGCCAAAGATTCCTCCGCGCTGGAGATCGCGTACGACGTAACGAGTCAGATTCTGGACGATCTGGCCGCCGAACGCGGCAATGCCGATGACAAGGACACCAGCCGAGTGCTTGGCCTTGCTCTGCTGTCGCTGATCGCCGATCTGTTCAAGCGCTCCACAGGGCGCCTTCCAGAGACCTACGAGGCCAGCTTCGCCACCAGCCACCAGTTGTTTGATGCGATATGCCTCCTGGCCCTGCACGCGGCCTTTGAGGACGAAGGCAACGCCGCCAAGAAGGCCTTCTATCGCGCTGAAGACGACAAGACACAGGTGCTGCCGGGCAAGTTCAATCGCGAGGACTTCACCTCGCGTCCCGCCAGCGAGCGCTTCATGCAGAAGTTCTGGAAAGAAAGCACCGAAATCATCGAGCAACCCGTCACGCATATCTACAACGATATCGACGAAGACGAGCTGGATTAGTCACTATCGGAAAAGGACGCCCTGACGGATGAGTCTGTGCCCACGGTCAGGGTCAGAACCAGGACAAAAAGAAAGCCTCTGCCGGGGCGCTGGGCCGTGGCAGAGGCTTTGAAGAAACCAGGATGGGTATGGATGTTGCCTTAAGGCGAATTACATCGCGCCGCCAGCGCCGCCGCCGGAGGAACCGGTGCCATTGCTGAAGGTCTTGAGGATACCATCAAAGGTGGGCTGAAGCTTTTCGCCAACCGAGGTGAGGCAGCTGGTGGTGACTACGATCCAGGTGTCGCCCTTGGCGGCCTTGAAGAAGTAGAAGCACTGGCGAAGGTCCTTCTGGAACGTGTCGTGTTCCGTGATCACGCGGCGGCCTTCCAGGCCGGACTTCGTGACGAACTTGCTGGAATCTACTTCCTTCAGGTTCTTGAACGACTTGCGCAGGGTGACCATGTTGGCTTCCACGTACGCGTCAATCGTGCCGCCAAAGTCTTCTTTGACAACGTTGATGTTGGCGGTGAAGTCGCCTTCAGTGGGTCCGAGGGCCAGAGGATAAGCCGAGATGTCTTTCTTGGTCATTACCTTCCAGTCATCCGGAACTTCGTAGGAGAAGCCCAGTTCATCGCTCTTTACCTCGGCGGCAGTGGCGGTAAAAGGAACGATCGCGAGTAGGGCCAGGAGGCCGAGAGCGAGCAGGCGGCGCATAATGCTTTCTTTCTATTTTTTATTGGGTTGGTTATTGGAGAAGAAAACCGCTTCTGCCAGCTAATCTAACGAGTAGGCAACCGGCACAGCGACTTCCTACGATAACACGTGTTGGCACCGATTGTTTGCGCGGATGCTCCCATATATGCAAGAATATTATGGGAACTATCAGTTTAACGCAGCACAGGAACCTGCCGCAATGTACGCATGATGCTGTCGAACGTCGGTTGCAGTTCTCCGCCGTTCGATTGCAAGGTGCTGGAGGTCAACACTACCCACGTCTTCCCTTTACTTGACTTAAAGAAATAGAACGTCTGGCGCAAATACCTGTCATTAAAAGTGTTGTGCTCCGTAATGACACGACGTCCCTCTACTCCGCTGTCGGTGGTAAAGCGGCCCTGTTGTACTACCTTGAGGTTCTTAAAGCTCTTGCGCAGTGTCACCATGTTAGCTTCCACATAAGCATCGATACCGCCTGTGAAGTCTTCGTCTACAGCATTAAAATTTGCCGTAAAACCACTGGAGGTGGGACCACGCGCCAGTGGGTATTTGGAGATACTGGTATCGGTCGTCACAGTCCAGCTGGAGGGAACCATGTAACTGAAGCCAAGACTGTCGAGCTTCACCGCGGTGCCGCCCGAGAAGGTGCCACTGGTGTCGCTGGAAGGCGTGCTCTTCTTCATCTCCAGCTCCTTATACAGCGTGGATTCGGTGCCGCTGACGGGCGGGAAAGTGCGGAAGGTACGCACGATATTGTCCATCATGGGCTGCTGTTCCTCGCCCACATTCAGCGGCGCGGTGCTGGTAAGAATGAGGTACAGGCCGGGTTTGCTGGACTTGAAGAAGTAGAAGCACTGGCGCAAATAGCGATCGTTGAAATTATTGTGTTCCGTAATAACACGGACCCCTTCAAGACCGTTGCTGGTGACAAACCCGTCGTTGTCTATAATCTTGACGTTCTTGAATTTCTTCAGAGATATCAGATTGGCATCGACATAGCTGGAGAGATTGCCGGAGTAGCTCTCATCCACAACGTTGATGTTGGAGGTGAAATCCCCCGTGGTGGGCCCATAAGCCAGCTCGTATTTGGATTTACTGTCCTTCTTGGTGTACCAGTCACTGGGCAGCTTGAAGGAGAAGCCGGTGTTGGTGTCGCGCACTTCCTTGCTCATTATCGGCGCGTCCGGGGCGTCATCAGCCGGTTTGGGGGCCGGGGGCGCAGGCGTTTGATTGCCGTAACTGGAAGGCGAAGAGTTAACCGCGAAGGTCTTCATGATGCCATCGAACAACGGCTGCTCGCTGGCACCGACCTTGGCAACGGAACTGGTCGTGGCGACGAGAAAGAGTTTCGGCGCCGCAGCCTTAAAGAAGTAGAAGGTCTGGCGGACATCTCTTTCGTTAAAGGTATTGTGCTCTGTTACCATCTTCCAGCCCTCCAGACCGCTGTTGGTCACAAAGCTGGTGTTGGAGACGATCTTGAGATTCTTGAAGCTCTTATTGAGCGTCTTCAGATTCGCATCGACATATTCCTTCAGGGTGCCCGTGTACTCTTCATCCACCACAATGATGTTGGAGGTAAAGTCGTCGGTGCGCTTGCCGAAGGCCATTTTATACTTGGAGCGATCCTTCTCCAGACGCACGTCCCAGGTCTGCGGCACCATGTAGGTGAAGATATCGCCATCCAGCTTTTTGGTAAGCTCAGGCAGCGACTCCGTAGCCGGAGGAGGCGGCACGGGCTTGGGCGACTCTTTTTCAACAGGCTTCTGGGCGGAATCATCGTCATCGGACGAAGGTGAATCGGAAGACGAGATGCTGCGGATGGTCCTGGCAATCCCGTCGAACAGCGGCTGCGATTTCTCACCCACGTTGCGTGTGCACGAACTGGTGAAGACCACCCAGGTTTTGCCGGAGCTCTTGGGCTTGTAGAAGTAGAAGGTCTGGCGGAGGTAGCGGCCGTTGAAGGTGTTGTGCTCCGTAATCACGCGACGCCCTTCCATACCGCTGGAGGTGGGGAAGCTGCCGCTGGAGACAACCTTCAGGTTCTTGAACTCCTTGCGCAGAGTGACCATGTTGGCCTCCACGTACTGGTCGATATTGCCGGAGTAGTCCTCATCCACCACGTTGATGTTGTTGGTGAAGTCGTCCATCTTCGGTCCGATGGCCAGCTCGTACTTGGAGATCTCTTTATCGGTCTTGACCGTCCAACTGCCGGGAACCGTGTAGGCGAAGCCGAGCGCCTCAACACGCACCGTCTTGCCGTCCTTGATTTCAGCGGGATTCGTGTCCCCATCCACAGTCGCCACACCCGGTGAGGTTTCCCAGGGTTTCCAGAGATAGATACCGATGCCCGCGACAGCCATCATGAAGAACATGAAGGCAACGCCCAGGGCGAGCAGGATCTTGATCACGTGGTGAGGCTGCAGACCGGAAGAACTGGTCGCGCCGTAGGCATTCGCCGTACTGGTGGCTGCGGCGGCCGCGGCATAGTTCGGCTCCTGGTAAGTACCCCGCGCGGTAGGAGCCACAGGTTGCGGCGTGGGAATATAAGGAAGGGTGCCCGCGACAGGAGTCGGCGTGACAGGCACACCTCCGGAAATCGTCCTGGGAGCCGTGGTGTTATAGTTATTGTGCCCCTGTACGGGTGCGGCCTGCTGAGCATGCCCCTGCCCGGCCTGAGCTGCCAGTTGTTGAGTGGTAGTGCCGCGCGAGGCGGGATGCACCGGCAGCGTGCTTTCGTCCCAGGGATTGGGAGCAATATCCAGCGGTGTGGGCGGCGGAGTGCGGCCCGGCGGAGTAAATTCGTCGACTGGAACCGGTACGGGAGGCATGTGCAGCCCCTGATCAAACGCGTCGGAAAGCTGGGCGCCTTCGCGGACACGGAACGGATCCAGAACCTTCAGGACTTTGCGCCAGTAGGCTTCCTCCGGCATGCGATAATGCATGATGGCCTGGATACTGCCCATGCGGAGACTGAGGCCGACTGGAAGGGTGGTCTCCTCCATATGGATGGCCAGGAACGGTTTGCTGGCGTTCAGCGCAAAATTGACTTCGTCGCGGCAATTCTTGGAAATGACGCTGCGTGGCGAAACGAAGAACAGGAACAGGGAGCAGCGGTCCAGGGCGCGGGCGATCTCCTCCGGCCATTCATTGCCTGGGTCAATGCCTTCATCATACCAGATGCGAACACCGCGGCTTCGAAGTTGCTCGAGGTGCTCAAAGACGGCGTCGCCGTCGCTGTGGGCATAACTGATAAAGACGTAGGGCTCGATGCCTTTATACGCCTCGAAGGGAGGTTTGCGTGCCTGTTCCGAGTTCATGACGGGAAGGGTGTGTGTTCTTCAGGAGCAACTCGACATTCGCCACCGCGATACATAGTCGACCGCGGGCCGTTTCTTTTGCATCCTAAAGATTAAGACGCACTAGTCCGGGTTGCTTGATAATCTCCCAAGAAAACCGTGGGAACAAGACAGATTTTGCCCTTTTAACTGAAGTATAATGGGCCAAGTATCGCCACCTTACCGCAGCGCGGGCGTGAAGAGATAGTGCTTCGGCCGGAACCCACTTTCAGGCACCTGATCGATACATGAAATCCCGCAGATACCGTTCGGTCCACTCCTCGCCGTAGGTCTTGCGGAGGAAAGGGCGGCCTGGTGTATGCTCGACGTGGTGCTGCTGATAGGCGGTCAGATGGGTCGCGCCAAGCTCATCGGCGGTGGCAGGGCCGCCATTGTCGCGCGGCAGAAAGGCAACGCGCCATGTATCAAGATAGCAGCGAAACGCCTCGGCCAGCAGTGATATCTCCGCGCCGTCCGGTGAAGTGGGCCTGCTATACAGACTGGCAGGTGTGAAATGCGGCACCGCCCATTCGGGAAGATCGCCGCCACCGGGAAGCGCGTGGCGAAGCTCATCTGCCCCGCGGCTGTTTAGCGCGGCGACAACTTCCGCGGTCAAATCCGGTGCAGCGTTGAGGCCTGCGGCGGGCTGCAGATCCACCACGGCAACGCGAGGGCGACCGCCGAATGAGATATATTCCACCGCGAATACCGGCACGCGCTTCGCGTCGCGCGGATATATCATCAGATTCAGAATCTCGGTGCGGGGGCCGCGGATATGGGCGGCGCTCCAGCGTGTTCCTCTTATCGGATGCATGCCGGCCCAGGATTGCAATTCCGGCGTCATTGCTCCCGACACGGGCAGGCGCCACGCCCATTCGGGCGGCAAAGCTGTCTCCACAAAACCTTCCTGCAGAAGGGTCTGGCGCGCCGTTTCCAGCAGCGGACCAAACAGCGTAGCCATCGGTAACGGGGCGGCGCCGGGCATGGGAGGAGGCTGCATACGCGGCGGATTATGCCATATGGCGTTAATTAGACCATTCCTCATCGTTTTAAAATTGCCATCGCGCGGCCAAAGTGCGACCGTACCCACTTGCGTGACGCTCCTGAAACGCGTAGCGCCGGCCCTTATTTCCCCTTTATCTTCCTACTTTTCGCATGTTCGGATCACTCAAAACAATGGCGCTTCGGCAGTTCGTTAGTTCCTATCTTAAGCCTTACGGGGAGCTTACTAAACTGGACGCGGACTGGACAAAACGTAACATCACCATCACCGTTGCGCTGAAGGGAGAAACCTCTCCCATTACGGTAGATGTAAAGAAGTTTGATGTCGTAGAGCGCGATGGTCGTGTCTTTATTGAAATCGCAGACTTGTCGGTTTCCCGCGAATGGGCTCATACCCTCGCGCAGGATCTCAGGCCCTACAAGCCGATACGCGTTCCCCAGACTTTCTCGTCGCTCGTCAAGAATCTGCTGTAATTTACATCTCCCTTTTTCACCTTATCCCCTATCGTATGTCTTTTAGTCTTCCTGATCTTCCCGATGCCAAAGCTGTCCTGAATTGGGTGCAGACTTACATGAAACCGTACGGTACGGTAAACAAGTTTGAGATAGATAAAGAAGCCAAAAGCCTGCTGCTCGAAGTATCGCTGCGCGGCGAAGATAATGACATCAGCGTCCACGTAAAGAAGTACGAACTGGTGGAAACCGACGGACGTCTCTCCATTATCATTCACGATGTGAGCACCTCCCGCGAATGGGTCAACAAACTTGCGGAAAACAAAAAGCTGTTTCGCCCCATCCCGGTGCCCTCCACCTTCGCGCCGATGGTGAAGAATCTGCTGTAACGCTCTGCCCCTTGTAGCCAAGCAGCATGACGTTTCTCTGGATCATCCTGATTCTGCTCTTTTTCTGGGCGGTCGCTCAGCCGTGGGTTCCCAACACCTTTGTCGCCATCCTGCTGCTGTTCATTATCTGGACAACCGGCACCGTCTATTACGACGCGGTGGTGGCCATGCGTATTGCGGAGCACTGGCAAACCGCCGCCTTTAAGGAAGTGGAGGCCGACGTGCTGGCCAGCGTCGATAACCATCGGCAGGTCAACCGAACTCACACGTTCGATCCAAAAATCGCCTACGCCTACACGGCGGAAGGTCGGCGCTACACCAACTTCGATATCCAGCGCGGCGGCTACGGCAAGCTGGAAAGCGCGGAGGAGATTTACTACTTCATCAAGGATCGCCCCTCCGGTTCAAAGACTGCGGCTTTCTATAATCCTGCCGATCCTGCGGAATCGGTTCTGAAGCGCGGCGTGCCGGGCATTGAAGTCTTCTTTCTTTTGTGCCTGCTGCCGTTCAACATGTTTTCCATCGTCAGCCTGACCTATCTGGTCCACAGCTGGCGCATGGCCCGCACCAAGTCCCCCACGGCGGGATTTCGCACCACGGAAACCGCGACCGGCTTCCGCATCCAGCTGCCGCCCCGCAACTCCCTCTGGTACGATTTCTGTTGCTACATCGCCGGAATGTCACTGGCAGGCATTGCGTTCTGCGGCGTCTACATGCTCTATCGCCCTCTGCTGGCGGGCGATGTTATCAAGGCCGGTGTCGTGGTGACTGCCGTTGCCGCCTGCCTCACTATTTACAGAGCGTGGCTCTATTCGCGTGGCCGGTTTGACATGGAAGCGGACCTGACGGCAGGCACGCTGAAGCTCCCTTCCGCGCGTGGTCGCCAGGAGCGCAAAGTTGTCTCGCTGGCTGATTGTGACGCGATCAAGATCCGCACCGTCGAACGCGATCCCGATGCGGAAGCGGCCCGCCTGAAAGCAGCCGCCGCTCCTTCCTCATCCGCTTCTGTCACTGCCGATTCCAAGTCCGGCAAAAGCAAAAACAGGAAGTCCAAAGATAAAGATCGGGAAAAGGCCGCCCTGCGAGCCGCCGCCGCCAAAGGCGCCGAGCTCACCTATCGCCTGGAAGTGCTGATGAAAGGCGCTCCCAACGCCCAGGAAGACGAGAAAGACCGCGCCATCATCACCGAGATCGAAGACAAGGAACCCGCACTCCGCTTCGCCACATGGCTGGCCGGCAAGCTGAATCTGCGACGCCTGGGACAGGTTTAGGGACGGTTCGATTCCGATGTAACTTCG
>JBGGNE010000090.1:0-7630 GCA_041287705.1 Methylacidiphilales bacterium
ATCCAAACTACAAGAAGCCGCGCCCCGACATGTTTTCGTTCGATATCTACCTGAACCCCGCCACCGGCGACTACTGGGTGCACCAGACCGGCGGTCGGGCCGGGGTGAATCAATTCTTCGGCCCCGGTAAATGGACGGGCAAGCGCTGAAGGATGGTGACAGCGCTATCGGCTTAATATCCTGCAGTCTGGGTTTCCGGGCAGCAAAAAGGCGAAGAGATTAAATTCTCTTCGCCTTTGTCATGTACAAAGCCTGGCAGCTTGAAAGCGCGATGCACAGCTGCCGATCCGAAAGAAAGGTGCAGCGGTACACTGCGGACCTACCCGTTACTCGGCCCAGCGGCTAAAGGGGCGTAACCAATTTACGGGAACAAAAGGAGCCTGCATGGTGCCTACAGAAGGGCACTCTACGCAGAGGGCGGAAGAGGTGAGGGCGCTATCTTCGACGCGAGGCGCAGAAGCTGAGACCTGGGGACGTTTACGTCCGATTGGGGTGGTTTTGGCCGCGGGGCCTGTATGAATTTTAGCGGGCATTAAGTGCCTCCTTTTTGTTCTTCGGAGTTTTAAGCATCTGGCGTGCCATATATAGCGGCTGGACGCCAGATACATGTGAATATCGCGCCACCCGCCGGCGACGCGATCAAAGTATCTGCAAAATCGAATATGACAAGCCCTGTTCGACAAATAAATAAAAGGATAGCCGCTTCTTCCTCAGCCACAGCGATAAACAAAAGGGCAAAAAGGTCCACTAAATCGTGTTTATAGCGGCAAATATAGCCGATCTTTTAAGATGTCGTTATCATTATCATCGATATTCTGATTCTCATTTTGCAATTTGCCCGCTCAGGCGTTTTGCAAGTTGCGAGGCCCGCATGCGCAGGACACGTTTGGAGTTCGCAAGTGCATCGGATGCAGACACGTCGTGTCCTATAAGGGAATACACTCCTGACCATGTGTTCAATTCCTGCTTAATGGCGGGTTCCAGGTCTGACGCTTCCAGTGCTTCATCCAGCTTGCCACAGAAAAGATGCACGGGCTTGCCATGCTTCACTGCCAGAGCGGCGATACCAGAGGGACCTTTGCCAGAGAATGTCTGCGTGTCGATGCGCCCCTCACCGGTAATGACGATATCGGCCCGCCGGACGGCCTCTTCAAGATGTGTCAGCTCGGCGATTGTCCGGAAACCTTCCACAAGCTTTGCACGCGTGAAGGTAAGAAAGCCGTACCCCAGCCCGCCGGCCGCACCCGCACCCGGCTGGTTACGGTAGTCGCTGCCGAGGGATCCTGTTACGATATCGGCCATACGCTGCATGGCTGTGTCGATAGCCGCAGGATCGGTCACGCCCTTTTGTGGCCCGTAGACATGCGAAGCGCCACGGGGACCGAGCAGGGGATTGGTCACATCGCACAGCACGGTAATATCCACATCCAGCGGCTCGTCCGGAGGCTGCGGCGGGGCGATCTTCTCAATACTGCTCCAATTGCCGGGGAAGGGAGGGAAGTCTGTGCAGTCAACCCCATAAAATCTGTAGCCCAATGCCGAGGCCATTCCAAAGCCGGCGTCATTGGTGGCGCTGCCACCCAGGCCAACCAGAATCCGCCTGGCGCCGCGCTCTGCCAGACCTTTCAGCAGCATGCCGACGCCATACGTAGAAGATCCCCACGGATTGCGAAGCTCCGACTTGATGCGCCACAGACCAGCTGCGGCAGCTATTTCCATGATGCCGAGATCACCTTTGCCCGAACCCGGTTCCGAATCCGCAAGACCTACTTCACCCATGCAGGGGCGCCCGAGGGCATCCATAGTGGGCAGTTCAAAGAGCCGGGCGTTCAGAATCTTGCCCAGTGATTCGGTGGTCCCTTCACCGCCGTCGGCGATTGGCAGAAGCTCAAATGTGGCGGGCACATCGGCAGGCAACGCGCTGCGGAGTCCGTCTTCAATGGCAGAGGCTACTTCCAGAGCGCTGAGCGTGCCTTTAAACTTATCTGGCGCGATGAGAAAATGGGGCATGGCAGAAGAGTAATAGGTGCTGAACCAGAAGCGATTCCGGACACTGTAACGTTACAGATTGGCAAAGGACCTGTGTGGAACGGCTATTCGTCTTCGCCGAGGTACGCGCGACGCACTTCGTCGGAATTCAGCAGATTCTCTGCCGCGTCCGTCAGAACGATTTCTCCTGTCACAATAACGTAACCGCGATGCGCGATACGAAGGGCCTCACGGGCGTTCTGCTCCACCAGCAGGATAGGCGTGCCTTCCTTATTGATGGTCTGGATGATCGAGAAGATGCGCTGAACGATCTGCGGGGCCAGACCGAGCGACGGTTCATCCAGCATCAGCAGCCGGGGCTCACTCATAAGGGAGCGACCGATGGCCAGCATCTGCTGTTCGCCGCCGCTGAGGGTGCCGCCCAGCTGCTGCAGGCGCTCTTTCAGAACCGGGAAGAAGTCATAAATGCGGTCCAGCTTGGCGGCGTCCCGGCTTTTGGGCAGGAGGTAGCTGCCGGAAAGAAGATTCTCTTTGACCGTAAGGCGCGGGAAGATGTGGCGGCCTTCCGGGCAGAGGCAGATGCCCTGTTTCAGCACAATATCTGGGCTGGGACGTACGAGCGGCTTGCCTTCCCACCAGATCTGTCCGGAGCGTGTGGGTACAACGCCCGCAGTGGTCAGCAGCGTAGTGCTTTTGCCGGCGCCGTTGGCTCCCAGCAGCGCCACGATTTCACCGGGGCGCACCTCAAGGTTGATGTCCTTGAGCACTTCGACGGGTCCGTAGGCGGCGTGGACGTTTTCCAGCTTTAGCATTTGGCTTTAACGTTATAGAGATGCTGAGCAGGCGCTTGTGATGTTTTATGCCTCGCGGCCAAGATAGGCGGCGATGACTTTAGGATCATTGCGCACTTCTTCCGGGGTGCCGTCGGAGAGTTTGGCGCCACGGTCCAGCACCATAATATGGTCGGAGATCTGCATGACGAGCTTCATGTGGTGCTCAATCAGGATGATGGCCAGCCCGCGATCGCGCAGGTGGCCGATCAGTTCGATCATGTTATCCGTTTCGGCGGGATTCATTCCTGCGGCGGGCTCGTCCAGAAGCAGCAGTTTGGGACGTGTGGCTAGAGCCCGGGCGATTTCAAGCCGGCGCTGCAGACCATAGGCCAGGTTGCGCGCCCATGTATTGGCCAGATGGCTCAGGCCGACAGTCTTCAGAAGCTCATGTGCCGTTTCACGCGATTCCTTTTCTTCGCGCTGATAGCCTGGTGTGTGGAACAGCAGTCCAAAGGGCGAAAAGGAACGATGCAGCGATTGCCCGGCCATAACGTTCTCCAGCGCGCTCATCTCGCCAAAGAGGCGGATGTTCTGAAACGTACGGGCCAGACCTGCGCCGCAAACCTGATGCGGCTGCTTTCCCGTGATATCCTTGCCGGCAAAGATAACCGAGCCCGTATCTGGAACGTAGATGCCGCTGAGGCAGTTGAAAAGAGTGGTCTTGCCGGCGCCGTTTGGGCCGATAACGCTGTGGATTTCTTTCTCTGCAACGTTAAAGCTGACGGATTGAACAGCTTTAAGACCTCCAAATGTCTTGCTTACGCCACTGACCTGCAGGACGTAAGGCAGAGCAGAGGCCGGGGACGAGGCGCCGGGGGAAGATATTTGAGGAGCAGGCATGACTTTGCGTTAGCCTCCCTTCATTTCGGTGGCGTGGCGGCTGGTTCCCAGCAGTCCCTGGGGGCGGAAAAGCATCATGACAATCATCATGGAACCGAAGATCAGCAGGCGGTAATCCATGCTGACGTAATCGCGAAGTAGTTCGGGCAAGAGATAAAGCAGGGCGGCGCCGGCAAGCACACCGGGAAGTGAACCGAGTCCGCCCAAAATGACCATAGCCAGAACCGTGACCGATTTTTCGAAGTTGGCCACTTCCGGATTGATATAGCCGGTATAGGCCGCGGAAAGGAGGCCGCCAATGGCAGCGAATGCCGCGCTGAGGGAGAACGCCAGAAGCTTCATGCGCACGACCGGGATACCCATGGCGCCCGCGGCGACTTCATCTTCACGAATAGCGATCCAGGCGCGACCGACCGGGGAGTGATAGATGCGGTAAATGGCACTGGCGCACAGGACCACAATGACCACGATATAGGCAAAAATCCAGGGGCGATCCGCGAAATCACCCAGTTTGGAGGCGGCACTGATCTGAATTCCGTTGAATGTGCCGGTAAGCTGCAGGTTCATGCAGAGTTCGCGGAAACCTTCGGCAAAACCCAGTGTAACGATGGCCAGGTAATCGCCACGCAGCCGG
This sequence comes from Methylacidiphilales bacterium, assembly GCA_041287705.1. GTDB lineage: Bacteria > Verrucomicrobiota > Verrucomicrobiia > Methylacidiphilales > UBA1321 > LW23. Next base: position 4,297 of record JBGGNE010000090.1, read on the forward strand.
ATGCAGGGCAGGCCGATCAGCCAGCCGACCAGACCGCCCATAATAAAGACGACGGGCAGCGCGGCCCACCAGGGCAGGCCCGGGATCATGTCTGGCTTTTGCGCTACGGCAAAGGCGAATGCGCCAAATCCGACGAAGCCCGCATAGCCCAGTACAAGCAGCCCCGTGTAGCCGATGACGATATTGAGCCCCATCGCCAGAATCATGTAGATTCCGACCAGAATGCCCTGGTTCAGCAGGGTGGGGGAGGGGGCGTAGAGAAAGTTGAACTGGCCGGAAAATCCGTAAATGATCAGCAGAACGGGCAGTACGAACGGCGCGAGCGGCTGCTTCTGCATCCACTTATCGGCGGGTGTCCAGTAGACATCCACCTGTTTCTGGATCTTGAAGTGGTCGTAAATCCAGATGATGAGTGCGAAAACCGCCGCGATGCAGAAGACTGGCCCCATATTGCGCCAGAATTTGATGCCCCCGGCCTGATTCCACTGGGCAAATACTTCGCCCGTGCTGGTGAAGTTCAGCTTCAGCCAGATAAAGGGGAAAGTGATGACCAGAAAAGCAATAGCGCCCAGGACGTACGGGCCAGCCAAAGCAATCCACGATTTGCCGGCACCAGCCGCCGGAGTGACGGGGGATGATGCGGATGGTGTGGTTGCTGGGGCGTCTTCCATGGGAGAGGCGGGAATCGGTTTCGGGTGTTTGATGGATGCTTTAACGTTAACTGTATCGTTACATTACACTTTGTCGGCGACTCGCTCACCCAGCAGACCGCGAGGACGGAGGATCAGGGTTAGCATCAGGATGGCAAACAGAACGACATTACGCCATTGTGGACCCAGGATGGCGATCGTAAAGTCTTCCGTAATGCCTATAAGTAAACCGCCCAGCACAGCGCCCGGGATGTTGCCAATGCCGCCAATAATGGCTGCGGTAAATGCCTTAAGACCGCTGGCATAGCCAGAGTTCCAGGTGAGCGTTCCGGTGTACATCGAAAAGAGCGTACCCGCGACCGCTGCCAGACTGGAGCCCACGATAAACGTAAAAGCGATGACGTGATTGACAGGGACCCCGACCAGCGAAGCCATCAGACGATCCTGCGAGACTGCGCGCATGGCGATACCCATTCTCGTGCAGTGAATCATGTAGAACAGCACGCCCATCAGCAGGAAGGCGGTCGTCAGGATAGCGATTTGCAGCATGGAGATGCTGACATCATCGGCATTGGTGGTGGGAGATCCTGCAAGAGTGATGGCCGGCCAGGCAAGAGGGCGCAGATAAAGCGCGGGGAAATTAACGTTCTGGTTGCTTACGGTGTTCCAGATAAACTGTTGCAGCACAATGGATAAGCCGATAGCGCTGGTAAGCGGCGCCAGGATGTGCGCATTGCGCAGGCGGCGATAAGCGACACGCTCGCTGGCGTAACCATAAGCGGACGCAAGCGCCACGGCGAAGGTCAGGCCGATAATGAGATTAATGGCGGCAAAACTTCCCCATCCCCACGAGATAAGTGCGATGCCGAAGACAGCCGAGAACATACCGATCATGAAGATCTCGCCGTTGGCGAAATTGATCATTTGCAGGATGCCGTACACCATAGTGTAGCCAAGCGCGACCAGGGCATACATGGAGCCTTTGACCGTGCCGCTGATACCAAGCTGCAGCCAGGGCAGTTCAGCAAGCTTGTGGTAAAGGGCAATAACGGCTTCGGTCATGGGAAGGGGCGAGAAGGAAAGAAAGTAAGGTGGAGTCCGTAGGCTGGCGCAGAATCGGAGTCACCCCGGCGTGGTTAGCGGAGCGACTCCGATGTGGCTGACGAAATCCGGCAATGGCAATCGGTTACGGCTGGACGACAACGAATTTCTTGTCCTTTACCGTCCAGATGACGAAGAGGGACTTGCGGAGATCGCCCTTTTCGTCAAAGGCGATATCGCCCTGGGAAGTCTTGAAGGTCTCGGCGTGCAGCACTTCGGCTACCTTGGCGGCGTCCGTGGTGCCGGCTTTTTCGATAGCGCGCAGCAGAACATTGGCAGCTTCGTATCCGTAGATGGAGTAAGGGCCGGGTTCCTTACCGAAGCGCGTCTTGTAGTTCGCGAAGAAGCGCTGAGCGTCTGCGTTGGCGGAGAGATCGGGGCCAAAGGTGAGGAACACATTAACGGGATTATCACCGGCGGCTTTAATGAATTCGGGATCGAACGAGCCGTCGCCGCTGCAGAAGGGGATGTTGAGCTTTTCCTGGCGCATCTTGTTTACCAGCGGGCCGGACTGAGCAAACATCAGGCCGCCGTATACGGCTTCGGCACCCTTGGACTTAAAGACGGCAATGTTGGCATTGAAATCAAAGTCCTTCTCACTGATACCTGCGAAGTCAACAACCTCGCCACCCTTCTTGATCCAGCGGTCGCGCGCTTCCGTGGCGATACCTTCGCCCCAGCTTGTGGAGTTGTGAATCACGGCCAGCTTGCGTATACCGAGCTTGTCGTAGAGGTAATCCACGTTGACCTGGGCCTGATCGGAATCGAGGCCGACCATGCGGAAAAGCGTCTTGATGCCGCTCTGGGTCACCTTCGGGTTGGTGGAGCCGGGAGTGATCTGTACGATATTATTATCGCGATACACCGTCATGGCGGGAATGGTGCAGCCGCTGTTGAAGTGGCCGAGAACCGCAACCACCTTCTTGGAGACGAGATCGCTGGCCACGTTGACGGCCTTTTCCGAGTTACCTTCGTCATCCACGGAGAAGGATTCGATCTTCTTGCCCAGCACGCCGCCCCTGGCGTTCCATTCATCAATGGCGATGACAGAACCGTTGAGCATGGAGATGCCGAGCGCGGCATCGTTGCCTGTCTGGACGCCGGCGAGACCGATCCTGATGGTATCGGCAGTGGCGCCTGGTTCGGGGGCTTTACTGCAGCCGGCCAGCAAGGCAAGGCTGAGCAGCGCACCCATGGCGATGAGAAAGTATTTTGGCACGCTCGTTTCTACGAACACAGTTCGGGCGGGTCAACCTTTTCTATCTGTAACGGCCCGTCTTTTTTGCGGATGAAGGCGGATTAGCTGTGTGAAGGGATCACGAATGAATCACGCGGGCAAGAGGAAGGTGCGTTCACCCAATCCTAACAGGTGCTGAGAAAACGGAGAGAGCCAGGCACCAATGCGCAAAGACACAAAGAAGTACAGGACGCTTGACCGTTCTGCGAGATTCAATTGCGAAGTCTTACTTTTCACTCTGCTTCTTCGACTTCGTCGCTTTAGCTGGCTTTTCTGACTTCACTGCCTTGGCATGCTTCTTGGTCTTGGTCGATTTAGGAGGCTTCTCCGATTTCGCCGGCTCGGC
>JBGGNE010000091.1:0-10714 GCA_041287705.1 Methylacidiphilales bacterium
ACAGACATCAAGATTCTTAACGTGACGTCTTCTCTTCTACTTTCTTAACTATCATTTGGTGTAAGTGATGGAATGTTAACAGATCACCCACGTCATCCTGAGTTATCGTGATGTGGTACTCCTCTTCGAGGGCTTGCAGAACTTCCACGTCTTCCATGGATTCAAAGCCGAGATCATCCACAAGCCTGGCGCCGGGAAAGATATCGCGGGGCGAATTCCCGGTGACGTTGACAATAATTTCCTGGATCTTCTGGAAAATGGCTTCCTCGGAATCGGGGTGCATCTGCCGAATATAGCCATTGGGGCGGATATTCAAGCGCTATCGGACTACTGGTTGGGTATGGTTGTTATTCTCGCGCGATAGAGAGAGAATTTGTCTTTTTCTTTACTTTTACGGAAAAAGTTAGGTGAAAATCCTGCGTTTTCGACGAATGTATTATTGTACATCCGGGCAAAAACTGTTAACAACGCGCCCACCAGCGCAACTGCCTTTTGCGGCAACGCTTTGTGCGGGCTTTTCCCGAATGTCACCTTCTCCCCATCGCAGCCGGGGGAACCGTGCTCAGGGTCAGGCAAGGCCTCTTTTTACTCTCAGCATTACCTTCTTTATACCGGGCTGACAGGGTCTCCCATTCTCTCCTTCACTCTCCTCTCTCCCAATGAAGCGCAAATCCTTCACTCCTAAATCGCGGTCTGCTTCTTCCACCGGCGCCACGCCCGGCGCGCAGGATGCCGCGTCGCTTTTGCCCGCGACAACGGAGGGAGGCTCCCCGGCCCAGCCTCAGCAGCCCGCTCCTTCACCAGCAGCGTCGTCTGCCGCCGCAGCGATCGCGCCCACGCCGTCCGCCCCGGCGACTGCACCCGAAACTGATGCATCTCCCGTGGCCGAACGCACCGCGCGTGAGAAGGAGACTGCAGCCGCAAGTGCATCGCGCAAGGAACGTGATCGCTCCGCCAGCGCAGGCCGTCCCGCAGGTGCTGGTTCCAGCTTCAAGGCCGCGCAGCCTGCCGCACCAGCGCCCGTACCTGCACCTACATCTGTCCCTGCCGCTCGAGTGATTTCCGAACCCGGCTCGGGAAGCGCGGGCAGTGGTGGAGATGCCAGATCGATGACGCGGTCGATCGCCCGGAACTGGGGCGCTCCCGCAGTGAGATCCAGCGCGGGCATTGCCAGTAATACGCCGTCCGCGGTGCCGGCTCCCGCCGCGCCTTCCGGAGACAGCGGATCCGCTGCTACATCTTCCACTTCAGGCACTGGGGGGAGTGGTTCGAGCTCTACACGCTCTGCCGTGGCCGGCTCCGGATCATCCGGCATTGGTGCACCCGCCGCGCCGACTTTCACGGGCGGCCCTGCCGATAAGCGCTCCAGCAGCAGCGCCATCCGCGTTCCGGAGGTGCGATCCGCCGCGTCTACCGGCGCAATTCCCGTTACCGAGTACAGCGGCAAGCCCTCTGTCAGCCCTGCTGCCGCTTCGCGCCCGGCTTCCTCATCGTCATCGTCATCTTCTCCTTCTGCGGCGCCTGTATCTTCTTCGCCCTTATCCGGCTCTGTATCAGCAAGCGCACCAGCTTCATCCACGGGCGGCTTCTTCATAATAGAGAGCGACACGCCTGCCGCGCCCGCATCTGCTCCAGCAGCTTCACCCTCTCCAGCAGGATCAGGATTCTCCACGCTCAGTCCACGGGCTCTGGCGGAGGTCTCCCCGTCTTCTGTCGCGCCTCAGGGCAAAAGCGCCGGAACGCCTGAACCTACACCAGGACACGGCTTCTTCTCCTCTTCGTCATCGGCTTCCGCCGCGCCTGCACCTGCCGATGCGCCCTCGGCGGACAAGGCCGCGCCCTCCGCATCCGCAGTTGCAACTACATCGGTGCCCACCGCGGAGTCCAATCCCGTTTCCTCCCCCGGTGCATCATCCAAAGAAGCTTCCGCCGCCACCTCATCCGCGCCTGCGGTTTCCGAGCGCGGCGAGCGGTCGGAGCGAGCTGAACGCACGGATCGCAGCGATCGTCCGGAGCGTTCAGAACGCGCAGAGCGTTCCGGAGCGTCACCCTCTCCCTTTTCGCCCAGCGCTCCCGTCAAGGCATCCGCTTCCCCAGCTTCCGGATCCGGCGGCGGCAGTACCCCCGCCGCATCCGCTTCTGGTTCCGCGGCTTCACAGGAAAAGGAGAGCAAATCCGGTGCGCCCGGCTCATCCCGTGGCGGCGGCGGTTCTTCTCCCAGCGACAAAAAGCCGGAGATCCTGGAAGTGTCCATGCCGCGCAGCATGATGGCGGGGCAACCCGGCGCTTTTCCCACCGGCGGACCCGCTATTGCAGGCACCGGAACCACGGGCAGCACCATAGCGTCCGGGTTTTCCGGCACGACATCGACCCCTGCCGGCAACGCGCCCGGCTTTGGCGGCACCAACCGCGTGCAGGAGCAGGCCGAGCGTTTGCCCAGCCGCAGTAACTTCCCGGATCCGGCACCCGATCCCCGCAATTACACCCGCCCCACGGATCCGTGGACCGCAGGTACGGCAGCGCCTTCCCATCCCGGCGGCTCGTACAACGGGCGCCGCCCCCAGACCAGTTTCGTCCCCAGCGTTCCACCACCTCCCCAGGAGAGCTCCGACATGCCCGCCCCCACCGCAGCACCGCCAACCTCCGGCAGCAGCAGCACCTACACGCGGGGCGGTTCTGCCCCGGCCGCCAGCGCGCAGCCCGGCGTTAATGAGTTCCGCCGCAATGCCGATCGCCAGTCGCGCGAACAGCAGTCGGTCGGCAGCCTGCTCTCCATTGTCGGCTTCAGTCTGCTCTTCGGGCTGCTGCTGGTGGCGGGCCTGGCGGGATACGGCGGCTACGTCCTGTACGAGCAGATCAAGCAGAACTCCGCGACAATCGCCGAGGCCGAGCGCAATCTGCGTGCGGAAACCGACACGCTGCGCGGCCAGATCAAAGTGCTGGAGCGCGCGCAGAGCGAAGCCGAGCGCATCGCCCGCGAGCAACAGGAAGTGCTCACCAAGCTCACCATGAAGACGGACGAAATCCTGGTGGCCATCCGCAACGACAGCCGCGCACGCACCAAGGAGATCGGCGATATCCGCGAGGAAATCAAGGCACGCACCCGCGAAATCATGGATGCCCGCGCCGAAACGCGCAAAGCCCAGCGCGACACCGACGATCTGCGCGATCGCGTGGACAAGATTACCTCGCGCCCCCGCGTGGCACCGGCTTCTCCTGTAGGCACGCCGTAACGGGCGCCGGTCTTCCAGAGAATTGATTACGGGAAGTTCGCGGAGCACGTCCATTGATCCCTCTGGGACCTGCCCGCGAACGAGCGAGGTTGTGCGCACTCATCTTTCTGCTATTATTCAGAAATATAAGACGACGGAATTCCGATTGTATCCTTACAGACGCAGCACCTCTTTCGCTTCTCGATTTCTTTGTTCTTTCTTCCTGCCTCTCGTCATCTTCCACTCATCCATTTCATCCTTTTAATCCCCATCTAATCATGTTTTCGCCCGTCGAGATCAAAAGGCTATTTCACGAATGGCGTTTGCGCTTCAAACGCATGGCCACCATAGCCAGTCCCCCCTCCTGGGATGAGGCCGAGTGGAAGTCCTTTGCCCAGGCGCTGACCCTGCGCGTTCGTGATCGCGGCAGCAGTTGGCAGGTGGAGGATAAGATGTACTGGGATCTGCGCTGGCAAATTGCCGGGGGCGGCGAACTCATCTGCCAGGTGGAGCATATTCCGGGGAATACCACCACCACCATCGTGGCCCAGACCGGCGGTTTTGCTACCGGCGTCAACAGCTACACGTGGTTCTGGGTGGAGTTCGATGTCGCTGGAGAATTCTCGCGCCCGCCCTACTGGGTGGACGGCACCTGGAAAGACGCCCTGATGTCCATGCTGATGCCCGCCAACAAACGCGCCGCCTTTCTGCTGGAAGGGCCTGTTGCGACACCTGTTGCGCTCCTGCTGCAGGACGACACCGGCGAACATGACAGCAACAGATCCTCGCTTGTCCCGACGTCGGTACCCATACCCAGAACACAACCCCAGGCGGAAATGGCAGAACAGTAGAAATAAAAGCTTCGTTCTCGCGGTCGTGTCGGTCGTTCCTGCCTGTTGTCTCTGCTATCTGGATAAGAGGAAACGACTATTTGAGATACAATGTCGCCAACCATCTATCTTTTCAGCGGCCTTGGGGCGGACGAGCGTGTTTTCCGGGAACTGGATTTCACAGATTACAAACCGGTTTTCATTCGCTGGATCACGCCAGAAAAAAACGAATCTATTGAAGCCTATGCATTCCGGCTGACAAAACAAATTCCGGACGAGCACCCTGTTCTGATAGGGCTTTCTTTTGGAGGAATGATCGCTATTGAAGTGGCAAAACACCTTTCCACCTCGAAGGTCATTCTGATCGCTTCCGCCAAAACGCAGAAGGAAATTCCGGGCTACTACCGTTTTGCAGGACGATTGGGATTGCACCATTTACTGCCCGCCAGGTTGATGATACGGTCGAAATTTATTACGAACTGGTTTTTCGGTGCATCCGGCAGAAAAGAACAAGAATTGCTGCGCGCTATTCTTCAAAGTACAGATCCCGTTTTACTGAAATGGGCCATTGGAAAAATCGTACTGTGGAACAATGTTGTTGTGCCTCTAAACACGGTACATATTCATGGAACAAAAGACCGCATATTGCCTTTCCGTGAAACGAACGAGATTATCCCGATCGAAGGCGGCGGACATTTCATGACGCTTCAACAAGCCGAGAAAATCACGACGATAATCCGAGACAACCTCAAGGAGTTTCTTAAATCTCCTTAAACTACTTTCGAGCTGGTATCGCCTATCGGCTCCGCGCCGTCAATACCGCACTATCATCCCGCCCATGCTGACGCCGGCGCTGGTGCCTATGAGCATCATGGTGTCGCCGCGGCGGGGCGGGGACTGGCTGGTGAGGGTGAGATGCAAAGCGGTGGGGAGTGAGGCAGCGACCTGGTTGCCGTAGTCGGCGATGATGTCCGTAAACTGATGCGCGGGGATCTGCAGGCGCTTCATCATGTGGGAAAGGCCGAGGCGAGAAGCCTGATGCGGTATGATGCGGGCCAGACTGGATAGTCCTCCCTGGTGCCTCATACCGGCGTTGTCCAGCAGCTTATGGATGAAGGCGGGAATCTCCGCCGCCATCAGCCGGAAGAGAGGTTTGCCGCGCATCTTAAAGAGGTTGAGCTCCATGAAATCGCGGCCTTCCACCTTGCCGGGGTGATAGCGAGAGCCACCTGCGGGGATTTTACAGAAATCGACGCCGTCGGACAGCGTCTCGAATCGTGCGGCAAGGATGGCCGAACCTTCATCCGTCTCCGTACCCATATCCGATTGCGCTCGAGTAAGCAGCGCAGCGGCGGCGCCGTCGCCGAACATGCCGCACGTTTCCAGGTCGTTCCAGTCCAGGCCGACGCTGGCCAGATCGGTGGAAACCACCATGACGTTGCGATAACGTCCCGCCTGGAGCATGTACCCGGCGAAATCCACTGCGGCAAGGAAACTGAGGCAACTGGCGCCGACATCAAACGTGGAAGTGCGGCGCGCGTGCAGACCCAGTTCGGCATGAACCAGCGCGGCGTTGTACGGAAGCGCCTGATCCATGGTGGCGTTGGCCGCGATAAGGCAATCCACGTCATCCCAGTGGAGGCCGCCGCTGCGGGCCAGTGCGGATTCGCAGGCGGTCGCCGCCAGTTGGGCAGACGTTTCGCGCTCGGCAAAGTAGCGGCGGCGCACTCCGCACCGCGCTTCGATGGTGCCGGGCGTCAGCCGCAGCCGCTCATCCAGCTCCAGACTGGTGACGCACCGCGTGGGCAGGGCCATGCCGGTGGAGACGATGCGCACAGGGCGGACCTGGGGATGTCCTGGCATCGGGCTGTGGCGGCGAGAATGAGGAGAGGAGGAAGAGTCGGGCAAGGGATCGGCCTTTGTGCGGGTCTGGGATAGTTAAGACAGACCGCACGCCGTTTTTTGCAGCAGTTGCGTGGCGACGGCTAATCTTCCAGCGTCAGCGTACCCGTTTTGTGGGCTTCCATGTAGGGGAGCAGCGTATTGGCGGTAAACTGGCGCGCCTCGGTGGCCGCGTCGGTAAGCTGCTGCTCCAGGCTCTTCAGCGCTTCGGCGTCGGGCGCGGGCTTTTTGGCGGTAAAGGAGTCGCCCGCAATGGCTGCCGTGGTCATGCGCTTTTCGGCGTCGAATGTCAGATTGGCCGTGTTCTTGTCGCCAAACTTGCTCATGTCCAGAGTGCCCTTTTTCATGTCGTAAAAGTAGGATTTCTCCTCGTAGGCGATCCAGCCGGAGCCGTCTTTGGCAAAATAGCTCTTGGCGGTCACCACTTTGCCGGAGAGACGAATGATGCCGGTAACCACGCGAACGTCGCCGGGCAGTTTGTAAAGCTGCGCTTCGCCGCCGTTATCCGGTCCGGCGATTTCAATGTTGCTGTCGGGCTTCTGTCCCTTGGGCGGGACGCTGGCTGGAGCAGGGGACAGGGCCATCGGTGTCGTTTCTGCATGGGCGGGCAGATTCAGAGTCGCAGCGAAAAAGCTGAGCGCCATACAAAGCAGGATGATCCGTGCAGGGCCGGCAGGCAAAGCAGTACGTATGAAGGGGGGAAGCATAGAGCAGGAAAGCGTGCGTAAAAGAGGTAGACAGTCTCGCACTTAGACAGGTGAATGCAATCGTGAAATACTGCTGTGCGTTGCTGATGCAGATGCGTTTGCGTTCCGGGATGGACAGCAAAAAATGAATAGTGCGTGGATTCCCACCCTCAGACCGTATGAGGGTCCCTTCAGGCCCTGGCGCAGCTTAGGACGGGCGCCCCGCTTCGTACAGACCGCTCTCTGAGGGTAATGTTCCACTTTAAATCACCCTCCCCCTTTCGTGCTTTTTGACTCCTTTTCCTGCCTTTCGTGATAATTATCGCCGCTCTATTCAAAGTGTGTAAGTCTTAGGAGTCACCGCTCACACTCCTGTTTATTAGCACGAAAGGCTCGAAAAGGAGTCGAAAAACACGAAAAGGAATGCGGGAGAAAATCCTGGATACAGTTTAGTCTATGCATAGTTACATCGGCGGTTTGCTAAATCGCTGTACTCGAAAATTCTTACCAAAAGCGCAGATCCCTCACGCTCCGCTCTTCCCCTCCGCAGCCTTCGTAGCGAATTGAACATTTAGCGCAAGTACGGCTTGCCTTTCCTGCGGTATTGCCCTTGGTTCATTCGGCCATGTTTTATCGAAAGGTCGCCATTCTGGGTCCGGGTTTGCTCGGTGGATCGCTCGCACTTGCGCTTACGGAGCGCGGGTTGGCCAGGGAAATCTCCATCTACGGGCGTTCGGAAAAGTCACTGGCGCCGGTACGCGAACGAGGCCTGCCCTACACCCTTACCACCGACCCCGCAGCGGCAGTGGAAGACGCGGAAGTTGTCGTTCTGTGCGTCCCCATTGGTGCCATGGGCGCGCTGGCTAAAGCCATTATGCCGCGGCTCAGCCCCTTCGCGCTGGTTACCGATGTCGGCAGCGTTAAAGGGCCTGTAGTGGATGAAATAGGGACGATTCTCCGCGGAGTTGCTATCTGGATCGGCAGCCACCCCATGGCCGGCAGCGAGCAAAGCGGATTCAATGCAGCCTCGGCACGGCTGTTTCAGGGCGCCACCACCATTCTGACGCCCGAAGCAGACACCCCTGAAGCCACCATCGAAGCGGCGCGGAGCCTGTGGGAAGCAGTCGGCTCACGCGTCACCATGCTGGATCCCTACACGCACGACAAGCTGGTGGCGGAAGTCAGCCATCTGCCACACCTGATCGCGGCAGCCCTTGCCACCCTCCCCAGCGAAGCCGGGCTGCCACTCGTCGGCAACGGCTTTCGCGATACCACGCGTATCGCCAGCGGTCCGCCCGATATGTGGACGGAAATCCTGGAAACCAACCGCACCGCCATTCTGGCCGCGCTGGATACCTTCATCGCGCGTCTGGCCCAGACCCGAACCGCCCTGCTGACCCATGACACGCAGACGCTGAAAAATCTCCTGATTGAAGCCAATCATATTCGCGCCAAACTGGGACCCGCCACACCGCGTTCGGGCTAAAGGTGTCTCCAGAGACTCCAAAGCTATTTCCGGTGACATGGCGATCCGGCACCCTCGCCCTTGTTATATATCCATATATCCTCTGATCAATCCCAGGAATCGTCTTGATACACACAAGCCGATCAGCCAGAATTTTCTTTTCCTCTCTTCAACACTTTCATGTCCAGCGATTCCTCCACCACTTCCGCCGCAGCGATTGCGGAGTCCCGCACTCAGAAACCCGCCCTGCGCGTATACGCCCCCGGACGCGCCGAGCTTCTGGGCAATCACACGGACTATAATGCCGGCCTGGTGATGGCCATTGCGGTCAATCGCGGCATTACGCTGACTGCACGCCCGCTGCATGACGGCCTGATTCACCTGCGCGCACTGGATATCCACCGCGAGTATCACGGCCGGGTGGATCAACTTCATCCTTCCACCACCGAGGCGTGGGCCAACTACGTTCTGGGCGTGGCATTTCAGTTCGTTGCCACAGGCCGCACGCTGGGTGGTTTCGAGATCTCAATCACCAGCGATCTCCCCATGGGCGCGGGTCTCAGCAGCAGTGCGGCGCTGGAAATCTCCACGGCGCTTGCCCTGGCGGATCTGTTTGGCCATGAAATCGAGCCGCTGGAGCTCACCAGAATCGCACAGAAGGCCGAGCATGAATTTGCCGGTGTAAAGTGCGGACTGCTGGATCAGATCGCCAGCCTGATGTCGGCCAAAGGCGCTATCACGTCCATCGATTGTCGTACGACTACCGTAACGCCTGTGGACATGCCTGCCGGCGGCGTGTTTGTGATTGCGGATCCGCATGCCAAACATCAGTTGGTTTCCGGCGAGTACAACGAACGCCGTGCAAGTTGCGAAAGCGCCGCAGCCAAGCTGGGCGTCCCCTTCCTGCGCGATATTACGACGGAATCACTGAAGGCATCCCGGCATCTGCTGACGGATCGGGAGTATCATCGTGCCCTGCACGTGGTGGGAGAGACGGAGCGTGTGGCGCTTGGCGCTGAAGCACTGGCCACGGGAGATCTGGCGGCCTTTGGTGCGCTGATGTTTGAGTCTCACGAGAGCTCAATCCATAACTTCGAAAACAGCTGCCATGAACTGGATACGCTGGTAAAAGCAGCACGCGGCTTTAAAGGTTGTCTGGGCGCACGGTTAAGTGGCGGCGGCTTTGGCGGTGCGACGATCAATCTGGTACGGGCCGGAGAAGAAAACGCCTTCATCCAGGCGCTGAAGCAGGCCTGGCCCAAGGTGGACTGCCTGGTGACCCCGGCTTGCGCCGGGGCCGGAGTGCAAAGTTAGTGGCGTAGCTAAGACACTCGTTTGCAAGCAATCGGAAGCGGGAAAGAATCCTTATTTGGTTTCTTCTTCCTTCTTCTTCTTGTCCTTGCAGCCGGAGCATTCAGCGGAAACGGTGGCGACGGAACCAGTGAAGGCGACCAGAACAAACAGGAGCATCAGTGTTTTGAGTTTCATTACCAAAAGGTTAATAGCGGGAAAAGAGTTGTCAAGTGAAGCTGTACTATTTTTGCAACCTGCTTATGCTGAATTGGTAATATAGAATAATTTCGGGCTTTCAGCCAGATTATACTCTTCATTTTATGCGAAATCTTGCATCCAGACTGGGAAATTACCTGCTGGGCGCAGGTCGAAATGAGACAACATCTCATTACAGTCCAAGCCCCTGGGCATCCGTAGTCAGCGACGCACACGGTATTGCCGGAAATCTCCGTGATCTCATCTTTCCACCACTTGAGCTGGAGGGTGAAATGCCGGTGCGTATGCGAGCGCCACTCTGCGAGCAATGCGGGGCATTTATCCCCACCCGGGCAGAACCTCCAGCAGCCCCGGATGCTACTGATGCTGAACGAGCTGCGGAGTCGCCAGAGGAAGACTCCGATGTGCCTTCGCCTGAAGATCCATATCGGCCTCTGTGCAACAACTGCCGGGAACATTTGGCCGTGCATGGTGCCTACAGCTACCACTGGGCAAGGGCGGCCTACCGCTCGGATGGGCAGGTGCGGGACGCCATTCACCGGTTTAAATACGGCGGGCAGTGGTCCCTTCGCGGACGCCTGGGCGAGTGGCTTGTCGAAGGCTACGATTTCCACGCTGCAGGCCGGCGTGCGACATGGGACGGTCTGATTCCTGTGCCGCTTCATCCCATCCGCCAGTATTGGCGGCACTTTAACCAGGCGGCCGAGCTCGCCACGGTGCTGAGCCGTCAGCGCAATGTACGCTACCTCCCCTGCCTTCGCCGGCTTCGGCATACAACCACCCAGGTCAATCTGAACAGGCGGGATCGCTGGCGCAATATGTCGGGGGCTTTTTCATTGCGACGTGGCTATGACGTCCGCGGGATGCACCTGCTTGTCGTGGATGATGTCTTTACCTCCGGTGCAACTTGTGACGCCTGCGCCCGCGTTCTTCGAGACAACGGTGCCGCGGAAGTCGGCATCATTACCGTGGCGCGCGGATAGAAGCGGGCGCATCGGTTAAACCCAAGTATAGCCAGTGGCGTAGCTACACTTCAGTTTCATTAATCGAGTGAGACCGTTTCGCATCGTTAGTTGGGAGGAAAGCCGGGATTGATTTTGAGGTGCAGGC